>NZ_JAAKZZ010000153.1 GCF_011045075.1 Streptomyces boncukensis | reverse complement strand
GCCCGCTCGCGCTCGCGGGGGCGGTGGGCGCGGCGGCCCCCGCGAGCGCGAGCGGGCGGGAGGGGCACGGGCGCGGGCGGCGGCCGTTCCGCGTGCACATCGTGATGTTCGACGGTGTGGAGGAGCAGGACTGGGCCGGGCCGTACGAGGTGTTCTCCGCGGCGAAGCCGCACAGCGGCGGCCGCGCGATGGACGTCAGCCTCGTCACGGCGGGCCCGACCGGCGCGGTGCGCTGCTCGTACGGCGCCGAGGTCCAGGTCAGCCGCCGCTGGGCGCCGCACGAGGCGGAACTGATCGTCGTTCCGGGCGGTGGCTACGCGCGGAGGAACGGGCCCGGCATCTGGGCCGAGATCGAGCGCGGCACGCTGCCCCGCGCCCTGGCGGCGGCCCCGCGCCGGGGGCTCACGCTCAGCTCGCTGTGCACGGGCGCGCTGCTGCTGTCGGCGGCCGGACTGGTGAAGGGCCGCCGCTGCACCACGCACCGGGGCGCCCTGAAGGACCTGGAGCGGGGCGGCGGCGTCCTGACCCCGGCGCGGGTCGTGGACGACGGCGACCTGGTCACGGCGCAGGGCATCACCTCCGGGCTGGAGCTCGGACTCTGGCTCGTCAAGCGGGAGCTGAGCTCCGAGGCGGCGAACAGCGTCGAGATGATGCTGGAGTACGCGGCGCGCGGCACCGTCTGGGAGACGGGGCGGCGCTCCTGACGGCTCCCGCGCCGTCAGCCGTCGAGCTCGGCGAGGGTCGCCGTGGACGGGGCGCGGTCCGCGAGGCGGTGGGCCGTCTCCTCCGCGCCCCGCAGGACCCGCACCGCGTTCTGCCACGTCAGCTTGGCCAGCTCGGCCTCGGACCAGCCGCGGCCGAGGAGCTCGGCGACCAGGTTCGGGTAGCCGGAGACGTCCTCCAGGCCCGTGGGGCCGAACGGCATGCCGTCGTAGTCGCCCCCGACGCCCAGGTGGTCGATCCCGGCCACCTCGCGCATATGGTCCAGGTGGTCGGCCACATCGGCCGCCGTCACCCGCGGCGGCGGGTGCTCCGCCTCGTACGCGCGGCGGGCCTCGACCGCCTCCTCGGCGGTGTCGAACATCTCCAGGCCGCGCGCGGCCAGGTGCGCCGACGCGGCCTCCCACCACTCGGCCGCGTCCCGCCGCACGAACTTCGGGACGAACGTCGCCATCGCCACGCCGCCGTTGCGCGGCAGGTCGGCGAGGACGTCGTCCGGGATGTTGCGCGGGTGGTCGCAGACCGCGCGGGAGGAGGAGTGCGAGAAGAGCACCGGCGCCTCGGACACCCGCAGCGCGTCCCGCATCGTCGAGGCGGCGACGTGCGAGAGGTCCACCAGCATGCCGAGCCGGTTCATCTCGCGGACGACCTCCTCCCCGAAGGCGGAGAGGCCGTCGGCGCGCGGCTCGTCGGTCGCGGAGTCGGCCCAGGCGAGGGAGTCGTTGTGGGTGAGCGTCATATAGCGCACCCCGAGCCGGTACAGGGCGCGCAGGGTGGCGAGGGAGTTGTGGATGGAGTGGCCGCCCTCGGCGCCCATCAGCGAGGCGATCCGGCCGTCCGCGCGGGCCGCCTCCATGTCGTCGGCGGTGCGGGCCGGCCGGAGGTCCCGCGGATAGCGGGCGGTCAGCGCGCGGACCGCGTCGATCTGCTCCAGGGTGGCGCTGACCGCGCTGTCGCCCGCGAGGCTCGCGGGCACGTACACCGACCAGAACTGCGCGCCCACGCCGCCCGCGCGCAGCCGGGGGATGTCCGTGTGCAGGTGCGCCGACTGGTCGGCGGCGATGTCGCGCGCCGCGAGGTCGTAGCGGACCTGCTCGCGCAGCGCCATGGGGAGGTCGTTGTGGCCGTCCACCACCGGGTGGGCGGCGAGGAGTTCTCTGGCGCGGGTGAGGGAGCCGTTCGTCATACTGCTCACTTGCCTCCAAATCCGAAGGATGTGTCGCCGGACGTCTTGGCGCGCAGCCGCCTGCCCTTCTCCGTCGCCTGCTCGTTCAGCTCCTGCTGGAAGTCGCGCATCCGGGAGCGGAGCGCCTCGTCGTGGGCGGCGAGCATCCGGACGGCCAGCAGGCCCGCGTTGCGGGCTCCGCCCACGGAGACGGTCGCCACCGGGACGCCCGCGGGCATCTGCACGATCGAGAGCAGCGAGTCCATGCCGTCCAGGTACTTGAGGGGCACCGGGACGCCGATGACCGGCAGCGGGGTGATCGAGGCGAGCATGCCGGGGAGGTGCGCCGCGCCCCCCGCGCCCGCGATGAGGGCCTTGAGGCCGCGGTCGGCGGCGTCCTCGCCGTACGCGAGCATCTCGCGGGGCATGCGGTGGGCGGAGACGACGTCCACCTCGTAGGGCACGTCGAACTCGTCCAGGGCCTTGGCGGCGGCCTCCATGACGGGCCAGTCGGAGTCCGAGCCCATGACGATGCCGACGGCGGGTGGTGCGGTGCTCATATGTCTCCCTCGTGGTGGTGACCGGCTGCCCTGTCGCCGGTCACTCGTCGATCGTGCCCCGCAGGTAGCCCGCCGCGTGGGCGGCCCGCTCCCGCAGGTCGGGCAGGTCGTCCCCGTAGACGTTCACATGGCCGACCTTGCGGCCCGGCTTGACGTCCTTGCCGTACATATGGATCTTCAGCTGCGGGTCGCGCGCCATGCAGTGCAGATACGCCGCGTACATGTCGGGGTAGTCGCCGCCGAGGACGTTGGCCATGACCGTCCAGCGGGCCCGCGGGCGCGGATCGCCCAGCGGGAGGTCGAGGACGGCGCGCACATGGTTGGCGAACTGGGAGGTGACCGCGCCGTCCTGGGTCCAGTGCCCGGAGTTGTGCGGGCGCATCGCCAGCTCGTTCACCAGGACCCGGCCGTCCCGCGTCTCGAAGAGCTCCACCGCCAGGTGGCCCACCACACCCAGCTCGCGGGCGATGGTCAGGGCCAGCTCCTGGGCCCGTACGGCCTCCGCCTCGGGGAGGCCGGGCGCGGGGGCGAGCACGGTGTCGCAGACGCCGTTCACCTGAATGGACTCCACCACCGGGTAGGCCACCGCCTGGCCGTGCGGGGAGCGCACGACGTTCGCCGCCAGCTCGCGCCGGAAGTCGACCTTCTCCTCCGCCAGCACCGGGACGCCGGCCCGGAACGGCTCGTGCGCCGCCTCGTCCCCCGCGGAGCGGACCACCCACACGCCCTTGCCGTCGTAGCCGCCGCGGACGGTCTTGAGGACGACGGGGAAGCCGCCGGTCTCCGCCGCGAAGGCCGCCGCGTCGGCGGGGCCGGCGACGATGCGGTGGCGCGGGGACGGGATGCCCAGCTCGTCCAGGCGGGCCCGCATCACGCCCTTGTCCTGGGCGTGCACGAGCGCGTCGGGCCCGGGGCGCACGGGGATGCCCTCGGCCTCCAGCTCGCGCAGCAGCGCGGTGGGCACATGCTCATGGTCGAACGTGAGCACGTCGCAGCCGCGGGCGAACGCGCGCAGGGTCTCCGGGTCGCGGTGGTCGCCGACCACCACGTCCCCGACCACCTGCGCCGCCGAGTCCTGCGGGGTGTCCGAGAGAAGCTTGAACCTGATGCCGAGGGGAATGCCTGCCTCGTGGGTCATACGGGCGAGCTGTCCGCCGCCGACCATACCGACTACCGGGAACGTCACGTCTACCAGACTACGGGGCTGTCAGCAGGCGCTTCCGCGATGCCCCTCCGCTGGATCGCGCCCGTGGTTAGCATGGCTCACAGACCAGATGCCGACCGAAACGGGGCTATACATCACTATGAGTGAACGGCGCTCACTCCGTGTACGAGCAGAGAAGCTCGCACACGAGCTGGCGAAGTTCGGCGCCGTGGGAGCGGTCGGTTTCCTCGTCAATGTGGCGATATTCAACCTCTGTATCCACACCTTCTCGCTGGCGCCCATCAGGTCGGGCGTCATCTCGCAGGTCGTCGCCATCGCCACCAACTACCTGGGCAACCGCTACTGGACCTACCGGCACATCGACAAGAGCCGGATACACCGCGAGACGGCCCTCTTCTTCCTCTTCAGCGGTATCGCGCTGGTCCTGGAGAACGGCATCCTCGCCCTCTCCCACTACGGCTTCGGCTACACCTCCCCGCTCGCCGACAACATCGCCAAGAACGTGATCGGCCTCGCCGCCGGCACCGTCTTCCGCTTCTGGTCGTACCGGACCTGGGTCTTCCGGGTCGCGGCGCAGGAGGCGGGGGACGAGGCACCGGACGGCGCGCGGGCCGGAACGCGGGGCGGGAAGCGCGCGAACGGCGTCGCGCGGGGCTCACGTGTGAAGGTCCGACGCCTCACGGCTGAGAAACAGCGCGAAGACCGGCGGCAGCTGCTGAAGTAGCTCCAGCCGCCCGCCGTCCGCCTCCGCCCAGTCCCGGGCGACGGCGAGCCCGAGGCCCGTGGAGTTGTGACCGCTGACGGTCCGCTCGAAGACCCGGGAGCCCAGCTCCGGGTCGACCCCGGGGCCCTCGTCCGTGACCTCCACCACCACCTGGTTCCCGGCCACCCGGGTGCGCAGCGCGACCGTGCCGCCGCCGTGCATCAGCGCGTTCTCGATCAGGGTGGCGAGCACCTGCGCCACCGCGCCCGGTGTGCCCACGGCGCGCAGCCCCGTCTTGCCCGAGCGGACGAGCGCCCGGCGCGCGCCGCGGTACGCGGGCTTCCACTCCTCGATCTGCTGCTTGACGACCTCGTCCAGGTCGAAGGTGACCGCGGAGCCGGAGCGGGGGTCGCGGGAGTTGGTCAGCAGCCGCTCCACCACGTCCGTCAGCCGCTCGACCTGGGCCAGCGCGATGGTCGCCTCCTCCTTGACCACCGCCCGCTCCTCCGGGTCGTCGGTGTCGGCCGTGGCGATGATCTCCTCCAGCCGCATGGAGAGCGCGGTCAGCGGCGTACGCAGCTGGTGCGAGGCGTCGGCGGCCAGTCGGCGCTCCGCGGTCAGCATCCGCCCGATGCGGTCGGCGCTGGCGTCCAGCACGTCCGCGACCCGGTCCAGCTCGGGGACGCCGTACCGCCGGTGCCTCGGGCGCGGGTCCCCGGAGCCGAGCCGCTCGGCGGTCTCGGCGAGGTCGGTGAGCGGCGCCGCGACCCGGTGCCCCTGGCGTACCGCGAGGACCGCGGCGGCGACGATGGCGAGCAGCGCGACCGCGAGGATGATCAGCAGGTTGCGCCCCACCTCGGCGCGCACGGCGGAGCGGGGCGCCTGCACGGTGACGCGCTCGCCGTGGGAGCCGGTCTGCTGGGACTCGACGACACCGCCGCCGGGCCGGTCGCCGACCTCGATGGGCTTGCGGCCGGGCAGCTCGATCCGGATATAGCGGTCGTGCGCGGGGGTGGCGCCGATGCTGCGCGCGCTCACCCGCTCCTCGGCCACCACCCGGCTCTCGATGGTGGAGACCAGCCGGACCGCCTCGGAGCGGACGTTCTCCTGGGTGCTGTTCTCGATGGTGCGGGACTCGACGATGACCAGGGAGACGCCGAAGACGGCGACGACGACCAGGACGACGGCGAGGGTGGAGAGGATCAGCCGACGGCGCACTCCCGGGACCCGCCCCTAGCTCTTCTCGAAGCGGAACCCGACTCCGCGCACGGTGGCGATGTAGCGCGGGTTCGCGGCGTCGTCGCCGAGCTTCTTGCGGAGCCAGGAGATGTGCATGTCGAGCGTCTTGGTGGAGGACCACCAGGTGGTGTCCCACACCTCGCGCATCAGCTGGTCGCGGGTGACGACCCGGCCCGCGTCCCGGACCAGCACCCGCAGCAGGTCGAACTCCTTGGCGGTGAGCTGCAGCTCCTCCTCCCCCATCCAGGCGCGGTGCGACTCGACGTCGATCCGCACCCCGTGGGTGGCGGGCGGCGGGGCCGGCTCGGCAGCGGTGCCCCGGCGCATCAGGGCCCGGACCCGGGCGAGCAGCTCGGCCAGCCGGAACGGCTTGGTGACGTAGTCGTCCGCGCCCGCGTCCAGGCCCACCACGGTGTCCACCTCGTCGGCGCGGGCGGTCAGGACGAGGACGGGGAAGGCATGCCCCTCGTTCCGCAGCCGGCGGCAGACCTCCAGGCCGTCCATGCCGGGGAGGCCGAGATCGAGCACGACGAGGTCGATCCCCTCCCGCAGCCCCGCTTCGAGCGCGGCGGGGCCGTCCTCGCGCACCTCCACCTCATAGCCTTCTCGGCGCAGGGCACGGGCGAGCGGTTCCGAGATCGATGCGTCATCCTCGGCGAGCAGTACTCGGGTCATGAACCGATGGTAGTCCGCGTGGCCCAGAGTAAGGGTCCTCCCGGGGGGTTCCGCCGAGTGCCGCGCGATCAACGGTGATATGGACACGCCACCATGGAAAGTGCGGGAGAGTTGCGCCGGTCACCTGTGATCTGTATCGCATGCTCTTCCGTGGCGCCGCCGGGAGTGACATATGGTGAGGGCACCTATGTAGTGAACGTCAAGGACCCTTGGCCACAGCACAACGGCCCGGGTCCTTTTTTCGTGGGCGCACGACGCCCGGCGCAAGGCAAGGAACACACATATGGCGTCCAGCGTCACGAAGGACGCCCCCGGCACCACCGGCGGCACGACCTTCTTCGGCCACCCCCGCGGTCTGGCCACCCTCTTCATGACCGAGATGTGGGAGCGGTTCAGCTTCTACGGCCTGCGCGCCCTGCTCGTGGTCTACCTCGTGGCCGGCGGTCCGGACGCGGGCGAGGGAGGCGCGGGCCACCAGGGCGGCGGCCTCGCCATGACCCTGGCCACCGCGACGGCGATCTACTCCGTCTACAACGCGATGGTCTACCTCCTGACGATGCCGGGCGGCTGGTTCGCCGACCGCGTCTGGGGGCCGCGCAAGACCGTCGCCGTGGGCGCCGTGGTCATCATGCTCGGCCATCTCACGCTGGCGCTGCCGGGCACCCCGACCTTCTTCGCCGGCCTCGCGCTCGTCGCCACCGGCTCCGGGCTGCTGAAGGCCAACATCTCCAAGATGGTCGGCGACCTCTACAACGGCCCGCAGGACCCGCGCCGCGACGGCGGCTTCACGGTGTTCTACATCGGGATCAACACCGGCTCGTTCCTGGCGCCGTTCGCGATCGGCACCGTCGGCCAGACCGTCAACTGGCACCTCGGCTTCGGCCTCGCCGCCGTCGGCATGGCGCTCGGCCTGCTCCAGTTCCTGCTCGGCTCCCGGCACCTGGACGCGAAGAGCGACCATGTGCCGGCGCCGCTGACCGCCGAGGAGCGCGCCGTCTGGATCCGCAAGGCGGCGCTGTGGGCGCTGGCCGCCGCCGTCTTCTACGGCGTCGTCGTCGGCACCGGCTCCTTCACGCTGAACTGGGCGATGGTCCCGCTCACCGTCCTCGGCCTGGTGATCCCGCTCGCCGTGCTGGTCCGCATCAAGCGCGACCGCGAGCTGAGCGCCGCCGACCAGGGCCGGATGACGGGGTACATCTGGTTCTTCGCCGCGGCGGCCGTGTTCTGGATGATCTACGACCAGGGCGCGTCCACCGTGCAGGCGTTCGGCGACGCCAAGACCTCGACCTCGATCCTCGGCTGGCACTTCCCCTCGACGTGGTTCCAGTCGATCAACCCGCTGTTCATCATCCTGATCGCCCCGGCCGTCGCCTCCCTGTGGCTGGCGCTGAACCGGCGCGGCAGGGAGCCGTCGACGACGGAGAAGTTCGCCTTCGGCCTGGTCGTCACCGGCCTGTCGTTCTTCGTCTTCGTCATCCCGATGAGCATGGCCTCGGACGGCACCGAGGTCAGCCCGATGTGGCTGGTGCTGATCTTCCTGATGCACACCATCGCGGAGCTGTGCATCTCGCCGGTCGGGCTCTCGGTGACGACGAAGCTGGCGCCCGCGAAGTACGCCAGCCAGCTCATGGGGGTCTGGTTCCTCGCCGTCACGGCCGGTGACAGCGTCACCGGGCTGCTCTCCATCGGCGGTGTCGACCTCAGCACCACCGGGGCGGTGGCGCTGGAGGCGGCGCTCGCCGTGTTCGCGGGCTTCGCGGTGTACATGTACCGCAGACAGATCGCGTCGACGATGAGTGAGGTCGGCTGAGCCCCTGACCGGGGGCGCCGGCCACGGCGCTAGCTGCCGATGGACAGGGCGTGGTGGAAGACGTTGCCCGGGTCCCAGCGCCGCTTCACCCGCAGCAGGCGGCGGTGGTTGTCCTTGTAGAGCAGCGTCTGCCACGAGGTGTCCGAGCGGTTCCACCCCGGATCGGCGAGGTCGATGTCCGGGTAGTTGACGAACGCCCCGTCATTGACCTCGCCGGGCACCGGCACCCCGCCGGTGTCCCCGTACACGTCCCGGTAGCACTCGCGGATCCACGCCAGGTGCGCCGCCTCCTCCTTGTCGTCCTTCCAGGACGCCAGATAGCTCAGCTTGAGCACCGAGTCCCGCTGCGCCACGGCCGTGTCGCCGGGCCGGACGTCGTTCACCTTCCCCCCGAAGCTGTTCAGCGACACGCTGCCGCCCACCACATCGGTGTCGGTGCGGGTGAAGTGCCGGTAGAGCGCCGCGATCTGCCGCTTGGTGAAGCGGCGCCGCAGATACGCCGACTTGATCTTCAGCTTCCACTCGCCGATCTCCTCGCCGGGCCCGCGCAGGGCCGAGGTCAGCCACGGCACCCGCTCGGTGGTGAGCTCGGCGGGCCGCGCCACGCCCTCGCCGATGGCGCCGAGGTGGTCCTTCAGCAGCCGCTCGTCGGTACCCGGGGCCGCCGCCACCTGGCCGAAGACGGAGTGCGCCCCGGCGAGCCTGCGCAGCAGGACGAACTCGCTGTAGACCGCCGCCGACGGGGAGTCCGCGCCGCTGGTCCGCTCGTGCCACCGGCCGTGGTTCGTCACCATGCGGGTGAAGGCCGGCTCGTCCATCCCCTTCCAGGACCACTCGGCGGAGAAGGTGAGCGCGGTGGCCGGGGGCGCGGGAAGCAGCCGTGCGGGGTCCGTGTCCGCCGTCGCCCGCACGCCCGGCGTGCGGAACCAGTAGCGGGTGACGACGCCGAAGTTGCCGCCCCCGCCGCCGGTGTGGGCCCACCACAGCTCGCGGTTCGGGTCGGACTTCTCGCGGGTGGCGACCACGCTCCTGGCCTTGCGCCCGCGGTCCACGACGACCACCTCGACCGCGTACAGATAGTCGGCCACCAGCCCGAACATCCGGCACAGCGGCCCGTAGCCGCCGCCCAGCACATGGCCGCCCGCGCCGACGTCCGGGCAGTAGCCGCCCGGGATCGTCACGCCCCAGCCGAGATAGAGCCGCCGGTACGCCTCGCCCAGCGTGGCGCCCGCCTCGACGGCGAACGCGCGGCGCCGCGGGTCGTAGTAGACGCCCGTCATCCCGGACATGTCGATGACCGACTGGACGTCCGGGTTGTCGACGAAGTCCTCGAAGCAGTGGCCCCCGCTGCGTACGGCGATCCGCTTGCCGTCGTCCAGCGTCTCCTGCACCGCCCGCACCGTCTGGGCCGTCGAGCCCACGACGTACACCCGCTCCGGCGCGCCCCGGAAGCGGTTGGCGGCGCCCCGGGAGACGAGGTAGTCGTACCGGTCGTCGCCGGGGCCCACCCGCACCGGCCCCAGCGGCGGCGGCCAGGTCCCGTCCCCGGTGGCCCCGCTGCCCCGGCCGGCGGCGGACGCCGCGGCGGGCAGCGATCCCGCGCCCGCCACACCCGCCACACCCGCACCGACCAGCGCCGCGGCCCGCAGCACGCCCCGGCGTCCCTGCTCTCTCTCGAATTCAGTCATGTGACTGAGAATAGGAGCGGCCGACGGCCTGGAGAGGAGTGCTGGCCGGTGAGCCGGAGGTGCACCTATCACCACCCGGCGATGTGCCGCCGGGAAGGGGCAGCCCCGGCCCAGCAGGATCCGCCGGGCACAGCCTAGGCGTGGACGCGGCGGTGCCGGTTCCGCTTCCGGCCGGCCGGCTCCCGCGGCCGCAGCCGGTTGACGAGCACCATGCCCAGCCGGAAGAGCGCCATCGGGACGACCACGCAGAGCAGCGCCCAGAAGAGCGTGACGCCCCAGGGGCGCCCCACCGACCAGGGCTCTTCCGCCAGCACCTGGGTGCCGTACTTCGCCGCGACCGTGTAGTCGCCGTGCGCGCCGGACGCCAGCTCGACCGGGAGTTCGACCCGGGCCCGCTTCCCCGGAGCCACCGTCCCGCGCCACCGGCGCCGCTCCCAGTCGGGCGCGAACACGCCGTGCGCGGCGCCCACCTCGAAGACCGGGTTCTTCGCCTGCCGCGAGCCGCTGTTGCGCACCGTCAGTACGAGCGTCCGCCGCTGCGGTGCGCCGAACCAGGCGAGCAGACCACCGCCGCCGTCCAGCCGCGCGTCCAGCACGGCGAGCTCCCCGCGCGGCGTGTCCCGGGGCAGCTCCCGGACCGGGTGCCCGGCCACCTTCAGCGGCGCGTCGGCCGACGCCCGCGCGCCCGTCACCGTCTCGGCGCGGACGACGCAGGGGCACAGCTGCGGCGGCTCGGCGACCGGGATCCGCTCCCGGAACGCGCCGCGCCGGTCCGTCGTCACCGCGCGGCCCCGCGCGGCGGCGCAGGAGTCGGTGCCGCCGATCCCGTTCCGGCCGCAGACCAGCAGGGTGAGCAGCGTCTTCGGGCGCCAGCCCGTGCCGCGTACGGTCACGGTGGCCCCCGCGCCCGCCTCCTGCCGGGAGAGGGTGACGCGGGGGGCGCCGTCCTCGGCCCCGGGGGCCGCGCGGGCCGCCGGGGCGGGTGTCGCGAGGACCAGCAGCGCCGCCAGCAGCGCGGCGGCCGTCCGGATGCCCATGGCCACCGGTCAGGGCCGCACGGCCGCCCTGCGCCGGGTCACCCACAGCGCCCCGCCGATACCGGCCAGCAGGACCGTGCCGCCGAGGGTGCCCAGTGCCAGGGCCGAGTCGGCGGGGCCGGTCTTGGGGAGCCCGCCGCTGCCGCTGTCGGCGGCACCGCCACCGGTGCCGCCGGTGCCGCCGGAGTCGGCCACTCCGGCCGTGCCGGCGCCGGAGTCCGCTCCGGCGTCGGAACCGGAACCGGCGTCCGAGCCCGCGTCCGAGTCCGAGCCCGAGTCGTCCCCGCCGCCCGTCCCCTTCACCTCAAGGGTGAGGGAGGGCTTGGGGTTGTTCTTGGGCTCGCAGGTCGTGGTGGTGCCCATCGCCTTGATGGTGAGGGTGCTGGCGGTGAAGGTGACCTTGCCGCTCTTCTTCGGGGTGTAGGTGCCCGAGAGGTTGGGGATCTTGATGGGGGTGTTGGGCGGGATCGCCTCGTCGTTGGCCGGACCGGTCATCTTGACGTCTCCGCTGTCCGCACCGCCGAGTTTGACGAGGGCGCTCGGCTTCATCACCCCCTTGCCGAGCTCGATGGGGCTGGAGGAGACCCCCTTCTCGAAGGACATGGTGAGCTTGTAGCCGTCGCCGCTCTCGGTGCTCTTGATGTCGATCGGGGAGACGGCGCCCTTGTTGCCGATCGGCGTCTTGCACTGGTAGTCGACGTCGACCGTGGTGGCACCGGCCGGGGACGCCGAGAGCAGGGCCGCAGACGCCGCCGCGAGGGTCGTGGCGAGCGCCAGCGCGGCGCTCCGGCTGAGGCGCATGGGGTGGGACACCGGGTTCCCCCTTCATCCGTGCTCGCACGTTACTGACGACCTATCAGATTGGTCGCTGACGGTACGCCCGGCTACCGGGGGATGGAAGACAAGAGCACGCCCCGTATTTCCTCGGGCGTGCTCAGGTGTGCTCGTGCGTGCTCGGGCGCGGCAGCGCCGGTCAGTTCGGGGCGGCGAGCTCGGCCCAGACGGTCTTGCCGGTGCCGTCCGGATTGCGGACGACCCCCCAGTCCAGACACAGCCGCTGGACGATGAACATCCCATGGCCCCCGGGCCGACCGGCGCGGTGCGGGGTGCGGGGCGCGGGGGCTCCCGCCCCCAGGTCGACTATCTCCAGGCGGAGCACCTTCGCACCGGTGCCGATCCGCAGCTCCTCCGGCCCGTCGGCGTGCAGACAGGCGTTGGTGACCAGCTCGGACACGACGAGCAGCACATCCTCGGCGGCGGCCCGCTGGTCCGCCGTCGCGGCGGGGAGCCAGCCCCAGTCCTGGAGCGCCTGGCGGGTGAAGTCCCGGGCGCGCGGCACGGCGCCGCTGGCGCCGACCAGCCGCAGCCTGCGGACCTGGCGCATCGCCTGCCCGTGACCCTGACCGGAGACGGCCGGATCCGCGGCGGCATCGGCAGTGGTTCCCACGGCGCCGCTCTCCCCTTCCGGACCGGTACCGGCGTCGCGGCCCCCGTGCGCACCCTCGCCCGCGGCGAACCCGGCCTGCGGCACGGCGGACGGCGCCGCGGTGCCCTCGGGCTCCGGGCCGCCGTCGCCCGCCGGGTGCGGCCGGGTGGTGCTCATCAGTGGTTCACCTCACCGATCACCGATGTACCGATTCGTCGTCCGCGCCACCCGGCCGACCGGGGGGTGCCCCCGCCCTGGACCTGGTGTCCGTTAACGAATCCCTGACAGATTCAGAGGTCTCCTGCCCTGCCGCACCGTGAGAACACCCACGGATTCGGCCGGACTCGTGTGATGCGCGTAACGCGCCGATTACGCGCGCCGGTCACACGTCAGGCGCCGGAGGGGTCCCCGGAGGGGTGCCCGAGCGCCGCTTCCAGATCGTCGTGCACGGTGAAGACCGCCCCGGCACCGGTGATCTCGAACACCCGGGCGACCACCGGCAGCATCCCGGCCAGGTGGACCCCGCCGCCGGCGGCCTCGGCCTGCAGCCGGGCGCCGAGCAGCACGTTCAGCCCCGTCGAGTCACAGAACTGGAGCCGGGAGCAGTCCACGACCAGGCGCGCGTACCCCTCCTCGACGCTGCGTTCCAGTGGCTCGCGCAGCAGATCCGCGGCGTGGTGATCCAGTTCACCCTCCGGAGTCACCACGGCACTACTCCCCACGTGCCGTACGTCGACCGTCAGCCGGCCCCGGCTCGTACTGCCGGGCATCCCGCGGTCCATGCACACCCCTTCTGATCGCGTGAGAGCCCTCACTGCTTCCCCCGTCGAGCGGTTCGAACCCTACGCCCTTGACGGCGCGACCGGTAGCCGAACACCCAACAGACAAGGGCAATACCGGACATATAGAACTTGCTATGGCTGTGGAAAACCAGGTAGGTCTAGAAGGGATGACCGGAAACACGTCGGCTTTGGAGGCGCCGCACCCCGTAGTGCACGTCACGGCTTCGGCAGCCATATGCCGAGAATGATGGAGGACAACCATGTCACCCCGGCTCGACCACGGGATATCGGACCTCTCCGATGTCGCCGCCCCGACCGTCCCGGAGCAGTACCGCCCGGAGCGGATGCCGGACCGACCGGACCCCGACCCCACGAGCCCGGACCAGGGCGAGGATGCGGAAGCCGCTGAGATCGCGGACCTCCTCGACCAGCTCCCCGAGATCCCGCCGTACGACGAGGTGGGACCGCTGGACGCGCGGGCCCTGTCCAAGACCCTCTTCGAGCGGCTGGAGACCCTCGAAGAAGGCACCCATGAATTCGCCTATGTACGGAACACCCTCGTCGAGCTCAACCTCGCGCTGGTGAAGTTCGCGGCCTCCCGGTTCCGCTCGCGCAGCGAGCCGATGGAGGACATCGTCCAGGTCGGCACCATCGGCCTGATCAAGGCGATCGACCGCTTCGAGCTCAGCCGCGGCGTCGAGTTCCCGACCTTCGCGATGCCGACCATCGTCGGCGAGATCAAGCGCTTCTTCCGCGACACCTCCTGGTCGGTGCGGGTCCCCCGGCGGCTCCAGGAGCTCCGGCTGGACCTGGCCAAGGCGGGCGACGAGCTCGCCCAGACGCTGGATCGCGCCCCGACCGTGGAGGAGCTGGCACAGCGGCTGCGCATCTCCGCCGAAGAGGTCGTCGAGGGCATGGCGGCGAGCAACGCGTACACCGCCAGCTCGCTGGACGCCCAGCCCGAGGAGGACGACGCCGAGGGCGCGCTGGCCGACCGCATCGGCTACGAGGACCACGGTCTGGAGGGCATCGAGTACGTCGAGTCCCTCAAGCCCCTCATCGCCGAGCTCCCGGCCCGGGACAAGCGGATCCTCTCGCTCAGATTCGTCGCGAACATGACCCAGTCGGAGATCGGTGAGGAGCTGGGCATCTCCCAGATGCATGTCTCCCGGCTGCTCTCCCGCACCCTGGGCAAGCTCCGGAAGGGGCTCATGGTCGACGAGTGACGACGCGCACTCCGCACGACGCGCACGGGGCGCGTACGGACGAGGGCCCGGCAGGACGGCGCGCCATCAGCGTCCTGACGGGCCCTCGGCGTGTTCGGTCCCCTCGGCCGTGAGCCGGTCGAGGATCCGGTCCAGCGTGGCCAGGTCCTCCTCCGGGAGGTCGCGCAGCGCCTGGGGCGGGGACTCCATGATGCGGATCACCCTGGCGGCCAGCCGCGCGCCCTCGTCCGTCACCTGGACCAGCTTGGAGCGCCGGTCGGCCGGGTTGGGGGTGCGGGTCACCAGGCCGCGCTGCACGAGGTACTCCACGCTGAGGGTGATGTAGGAGGCGTCGGCGTACAGCGCCGTGGCCAGCGCGCGGAGGGTGACGGGGCCCTCGGTGGCGATCCTGCGGAGCGTCTTGATCCGGAAGTAGCTCATCCCGGACGCGTCGGTGGCCTGCTTGCGCTTGTCGGCGAGCTCCAGCACGAAGGTGCGCATGGCCCACCAGGCGCGGGCCGCCGTCTCCTCGCGCCCCGCCGCGTCCCCGTGCTTCATCCCCGAGTCACCTCGCCCTGCCGCGGTGC
>NZ_JAAKZZ010000152.1 GCF_011045075.1 Streptomyces boncukensis | reverse complement strand
CCCCCCAGCCGTACAGCAGGGCCCCGGCCGCGCCGCCGCCCGATCCGCCGCGTACGGCAGGCCCGCACGCCGCCCCGGGGCGGCTCCGGCGTGCGCACGGCGCGGTGTCCCAACCCCTCAGCGGGAGACTGGACTTGTCCGGCCCACAGGGTGCCCGGCTGCGCGCCGCCATCGTCGCGGTCCACCGGATCTGCCCGGACTTCAACCCCGTGCAACTGCTGCGCCGGCACGGCCGCACCGTGCTGCTGGCCGGGACCGCGGGGCGCAACTCGGTCATCGCCAAGTGCCTGCTGGACCACTCCGCCGCCTGGGTCGAGCGGTTCCACCACGAAATAGCGGCCTACCGCGCGTTCGCCCGGCACCGGCCGCCGGTCCGGATCCCCCGGCTGGTGGCCGCCGACCCGGACGCCTGCGTCCTGGTGGTCGAGCGGCTGCCGGGGCGGCCCGTGGCCGCGCAGCGCCACCCGTTCGAGTCGCCGCCGCGCGGCGATCTGCGGGCCGTGCTGAGCGCGCTGTGCCGGGTCAACCTCTGGCAGCCGCCGGTACCGCTGTTCAAACAGCCGGTCGACTATGCCGCGCGCATCTCCCGCTTCCACGAGCTGGGCCTGCTGACCGACCGCGACCTCGGGGACCTGCAGAAGCTGCTGCACGGCCTCGCACGGCCGCGCGAGCGCGGCGGCGCGCCCTGGCAGTTCTGCCACGGGGAGGCGCTGCTGACCAATGTGCTGCTCTCCCCCACCGGTCCGGCGCTGGTCGACTGGGAGTACGCGGGCTGGTATCTGCCGGGGTACGACCTGGCGACGCTGTGGTCCGTGCTGGGCGACGCGCCGCTGGCCCGGCGCCAGATCAGCCAGCTCGCCCAGACGGCGGGCCCGGCCGCGCGGGACGCCTTCCTGGTGAATCTGATGCTCGTGCTCACGCGTGAGATCCGCCGGTACGAGACCGCCGTCCAGCGCACCATGCGCGACCCGGCGCCGCCCGCTCCCGGCGCGGCCGGCAGCGCGGGGCGTCCGGGCGCGATGCCCACGGGCGAGGAGCAGCGGCTGCTGCTGCGCCGGCTGCACGACGACTGCGGCATGGCCCGCAGGGCCGTCCGCGCCGCGGTCGGCACCCGCTGACGGGGGGCGTCACCGGCCGTCCGGTGACGCCCGGAGTGCGGCCGGAGCGGACCCGGGGCGGGCCCGGCGGATCCCGCCGGCCAGCCCCTGCCCGAAGAGGCAGGCACAGCTGCCCGGCATGATTGACGGAGCGTCGGCCAGCCGATACCTCTGTGGTCTGCTCCGCGCCCGGACAGCCAGGGCGCTCAGTCCGAGGAGGCCGCATTGCCTGGTTCCTTCCGCGATCCCACCAGACCCTCCGCCGCACTCCCCCTCAGGCCCTCCGGCGGACCACCCGGTTCCCCGGCCCGCCGCGCGGTCCGCCGGGGCCTGGCCGGTGCTGCCGCCGCCGCACTGGCGCTCCCGCTGCTGACCGGCGGGCCCAGCGCCGCCGCGGGAGAGCCGGAGCAGCGCTCCCTCCAGCAGGAGTTCACCGAGGCGGCGCGCGACTTCCAGGTGCCCCGCAGCCTGCTGCTGGGCGTGTCGTACCTGCAGTCGCGCTGGGACACGCACCAGGGTGCCCCCAGCGTCTCCGGCGGCTACGGCCCCATGCACCTCACGGACGCGCGCACGGCGCTCGCCGACGCGCGTCCGCACGAGCACCACGCCGCCGAGGACGCGCGCGGCGACACGGCGCGCCCCTCCCCGACCGGGACGCGGGCAGCCGCCGAGGTGCCCCGGCGGCTGCCCGCGCGGCTGCGCACGCTGGAGCGGGCGGCCGAGCTGACCGGCCTCTCCCGCCAGGAGCTGCGCAGCTCGCCCGCCGCGAACATCCGGGGTGGCGCGGCGCTGCTCGCCGACGCGCAGCACAAGCTCGGCCGCCCGCTGAGCGCGGAGCCCGCCGACTGGTACGGCGCGGTGGCCGCGTACCCCGAGGGCACCGCCCAGCGCGCCCGTCCGAAGGCGAGCGCCTTCGCCGACGACGTCTTCGACACGCTGCGCCGGGGCGAGCGGCGCACCAACGACGCGGGTGAGCGCCTCACCCTCGCGGCGAGTCCTCAGCTGCGCCCGGCGGCCGGCACCCGGGCCGGAGCGGCGGCGCGCGGGCAGCAGCGCGGCCGGGCCGAGTGCCCGCGCAGCGTGGACTGCGAGTGGCTGCCCGCGCCGTACGAGCAGTTCGAGGACGACAACGGCGAGCCGGACTACGGAAACCACGACACGTCCCGCAGGCCCGCCTCGCAGAAGATCGACTACATCGTGGTGCACGACACCGAGGCGACCTACGAGACCACGCTGAAGCTGGTGCAGGACCCCACGTACGTCTCGTGGAACTACACCCTGCGCTCGTCCGACGGCCATATCGCACAGCATGTGCGCGCCAAGGACACCGCCTGGCACGCGGGCAACTGGTACGTCAACGCCAAGTCGGTGGGCCTGGAGCACGAGGGCTTCCTGACGGACCCGGACGCCTGGTACACGGAGGCGATGTACCGCTCCTCCGCACGGCTGGTGACGTACCTGTCCCGCAGGTACGACATCCCCCTGGACCGGCAGCACATCCTGGGCCACGACAACGTTCCGGGCCCGGTCGGCACGTCCATTCCCGGCATGCACACGGACCCGGGCCCGTACTGGGACTGGCAGCACTACTTCGCCCTCCTCGGGAAGCCCTTCACCCCCAAGGCGGGCCCGCACAGCAAGCTGGTGACCATCGCGCCTGAGTACGGCGAGCACAAGCCGGTGTTCACCGGGTGCGACAAGCCCGGTGAGCCCTGCCCGCCGCACGGCTCCTCCGCGGTGCGGCTGCACACCGCGCCGGACGCCGAGGCGCCGCTCGTCCGGGACGCCGGCCTGCGCCCGGACGGCGGACCGTCCACCACCGGCGTGAACGACACCGGCGCTCGGGCCACCACCGGCCAGACGTACGCGGTGGCGGACCGGAAGGGCGAGTGGACGGCCATCTGGTACCTCGGGCAGAAGGCGTGGTTCCACAACCCGCCGGACCAGCCCACCGCCGTGCCCGCACGGGGCGCAGTGGTCACCCCGAAGCGCGGCAAGGACGAGATCCCGGTCTACGGGCGGGCCTACCCGGAGAAGGCCGCCTACCCCGAGGGCGTACCGGAGCAGAGCCTCTCGCCGCTGCCGTACACGGTGCGCCAGGGCGAGCGGTACGCCGCCGGGCTGCGCACCAGGGGCGAGTACCTGTACGCCGTGGACTTCGACCCCGAGGCCGAGAACTTCACGGTCGTCCGTGGCAAGCTGACGTACTACCAGATCCAGCTCGGCCACCGGGTGGCGTTCGTCCGGGCCGACGACGTACGGCTCGTGCGGTGACGGCGGCTCAGCCGGCGGTGACCGTGTAGGTGTGCCCGGCGCGGGCGGCGAGCACCCGGGTGCCGCCGTCCTCGCCGCGCAGCGGCGCCGGGCCGCGGGCGGTGCGGTCCCGCGCGGTGGCGGGGCCGCCGAGTCCGCGCAGCCGGACATCGCCGTCCCGGCCCGCGCGCACGGTCACGGTCCGCGGTGTGCCGTCCTTCCAGACGAGGTCCACGGTCAGGTCGCCGCGAGCGCGCAGCCCGCGCACACTGCCCTCGGGCCAGGCGGCGGGCAGGGCGGGGAGCAGCTCGACGGCGCCGTGCTGGCTCTGCAGCAGCATCTCGGCGACCCCGGCGGTGCCGCCGAAGTTCCCGTCGATCTGGAACGGCGGGTGGCTGTCCCACAGGTTCGGCAGGGTGGACTCGCGCAGCAGCTGCCGCAGCATCGTGTGCGCGTGGTCGCCGTCCCGCAGCCGGGCCCAGAAGTTCACCTTCCACGCCTTGCTCCACCCGGTGCCGCCGTCGCCGCGCGCGGTGAGGGACA
This sequence comes from Streptomyces boncukensis, assembly GCF_011045075.1. Classification (GTDB taxonomy): domain Bacteria; phylum Actinomycetota; class Actinomycetes; order Streptomycetales; family Streptomycetaceae; genus Streptomyces; species Streptomyces boncukensis. The sequence continues at coordinate 10,951 of NZ_JAAKZZ010000152.1, read as the reverse complement.
CCTTGGCGGCCTCCGCCTCCCGGCTGCCGGGGGCGAGCTGCGCGGACGGGTGCAGGGCGTACAGGTGGGAGACGTGCCGGTGGCGGTCCTGCGGGTCGTCCAGGTCGGCCTTCCACTCCTGCAGCTGCCCCCAGGAGCCGACCCGCAGCCCCGGGTCCAGCTTCCGCAGCGTCCGCTCCAGGTCGCGCCGGAGCCCGGCGTCGGCCTCCAGGGTACGGGCGGCCTCCAGGGTGCTGGTGAGCAGGTCGTGCACGAGCTGCTGGGACATGGCGGCCCCGGCGGTGAAGTCGCCGTGCTCGGGCGAGTAGCTGGGGGTGACGACGAGCAGCCCGTCGCGCGGGTCGCGGCGCAGGGTGTCCAGCCAGAACTCGGCGGCCTCCCGCATCGCCGGGTAGGCGGTACGGCGCAGGAAGCCGGTGTCCCGCTCGAAGCGGTAGTGCTCGTAGAGGTGGCGGCACAGCCAGGCGGCGGCCTCGGGGAACCAGAAGGCGGTGGGCCAGTCGTGGACGCCGGTGTAGCCGTACGGGTTGGTCTCGTTGTGCACCACCCAGCCGCGCGCGGCGAACATCTTCTCGGCGGACACCCGTCCGGGAGCGCGGAGCGCGGTGATGAAGCGGTGCAGGGGCTCGGTGGTCTCGGCGAGGTTCGCGGTGTGCGCGGGCCAGTAGTTCATCTGAAGGTTGATGTTGGTGTGGTAGTCCGCCGACCACGGGGGCGCCGTGCTGTGGTTCCACACGCCCTGCAGGTTGGCGGGCAGGGAGCCGGGGCGGGAGGAGGCGATGAGGAGGTACCGCCCGTAGGCGAAGTAGAGGGCCTCCAGCGCGCGTTCGGCGGGTCCCGCACCGCCCGTGTAGCGCTCCAGGAGCTGGTCGGTGGGCACGCCGTCGGGCGCGGCCTGGCCGATGTCCAGGTGTACGCGGTCGAACAGCGCGCGGTGGTCGGCGACATGGGCGGCGCGCAGCGCGCGGTAGCCCTGCCGCACCGCCTCGCGGACGGCGCCGGTGACCCGCCGGTGCGGGTCCGTTCCCCGGTAGCGGGGGTAGGAGTCGGCGTAGTCCGTTCCGGCGGCGAGCACGAACCAGGCGCTGTCGGCGCCGGTGACGGTCACGGTGCCGTCCCCGTCCGTGCGGCTGCCGCCCTCGGTGAGCACCTGGAGCTGCGCCTCGTACCCGAGTCCGTTGTCCGGCAGGCTGCCGCGCAGGGTGACCAGACCCGCGCGGACCCGCACCGCGGCGCCCTCGTGAGGCGAGGTGACGCGGAGCGTGAAGGAGACCCGTCCGGGCCCGTCGGCCGTGAAGCGGCCGGCGAGCACGCCCGCGGGGTGCGAGGCGAAGTACTCGCGCCGGTGGGTGGTGCGGCCGTCGGTGTAGCGGACGCCCGCGAGCGCGTCGCGCAGGTCCAGGTGCCTGCGGTACGCCGCGGGCGTGCCGGGGGCGCCGGGGACGTCGAGGCGGATGTCGCCGAAGGTCTGGTAGGCGCCGTAGCCCGCCTTGGGCCGGCCCAGGGCCTCCGCGACCCGCTCCGGGTCGGCCCTGCCCCGCTCGTCGAGCTCCTCCTGGACCCCCGTCAGGGCGCCGGGGCGGGGCTCGCTCCAGTTGCCGTGGTCATATCCGCCGGAGCCTGGGCCGCCGGTCCAGAGGGTCTTCTCGTTGAACTGGAGGCGCTCGGAGGGGACGGTACCGAAGACCATGGCGCCCAGCGCGCCGTTGCCGACGGGGAGCGCCTCGGTCTCCCAGTCGGCGGCGGGCTTCTCGTACCAGAGCGTCAATTCATCGGATGGGTCCCCGCCTCCGGTGTGACCTGCGACGGCGTACGCGGAAGGGGCGCCGACCGCCGCGAGGGCCGCACCCCCTCGCAGCACCGATTTGACAGCGGTTCTCCTGGACACGCCTTGCCTCATACGGAGCCTCCTGCGAGCAGCACGGATCGGCCTGGTCGGGCAGCCGACAGGCTAGAGATCCGATGAAAGCCCGGCAAGGGGCCCGGCACGGGCTACTGCTGGAACATTTCCGCGGGAAGCGGCTTCAGCAGCGCGTACAGGTCGTTGGTGATGGGGCGGTCCCAGCTGGCGATGGTCACCAGCACGCCGTCGCTGCGGTCGAACTGCACACACGCGATACGGTCTTCGGAGAGCTTGACCCGGCGCACGATCAGCAGGTTGTCCTCGTGCATCACCGGGTCGTCCTCGGTGCCGACGACCTCGACCTGCTCGTCGTTCTCCAGCGCCGCGAGCAGCTGCGCCACCTCGAACGGCACCTGGCCCTCGGGCACCTCGCGCGCGGGCGAGCCCTCGGGGAGGTTGCCGATGATCATCGCGGGGCCGCGCCCCCCGAACAGGTCGTACCGCAGGAAAACCCCCTGGCAGGTGCCGTCCGGCGCGGGCAGGAGTCCGGCGCCGAGGTTCCCCGGCCAGTCGGTCGGGTCCATGGCCAGAACATCGAAGTCCGGACCAGCGGGCACGGCGGCACTGCGGCGGCGGAGGAAGGACATGCCGCCATAGTACGTGTCCGGGGTTCGTGGTCTCCCGCGCCCTGGGCACGGACCGGCCCTGCTCCCCCGAGTCCGGCAGCCTCCGCCGAACCACGGTCTAGCCGCCGCGCAGGCGGGTGGGGAGGCCCGCCGGGTCGGTGCCCAGTTTGCGGTAGACGCCCGACAGGAGGAGCCGGACCGCTCCCTCGGTGAGGCCCAGTTCCTCGGCGATACCGCGCACCGGCATGCCGCGCACAGCCGCCTCACCCGCCGCGCGCTCCTGCGCGGTGAGCGCGTCGGTCCCGTCGTGCCGCAGCTGGAGCGGCGGCAGCCCGGCCGCCGCCAGCTCGTCCCGGGCCCGCGCGGCCAGGGCGGGTGCCCCGCACAGCACGGCGCCCTCCAGCCCCCGGTAGAGGCCGTCGGCCGCGTCCTGCGGGAGTCCGGCCCGGCGCAGCTGGGCGCCGAGGCTGACCAGGGCGCAGGCGAGTTCGTACGCGGCGGGTGAGCGCTCCAGATGACGTACGGCCTCGCGCAGCCGCTCCAGCCGGGTGGCACCGGTGCTGACCAGCGCGGACATATGGAGAGCCCGCCCGATCGCGGAGGGCGCGCCGAACCGGCGGGCCCGCTCGACGGCCTCCCAGGCGGTGCGGGCCGCGCGCTCCGGCTCCGTGGTGGACAGCGCCTCGGCGAGCCGCAGCTGCCAGGGGCACCACGCGGGGTTGCGCATACCGCGCGGCTCCAGCCGCTCGCCGACGGCCGTGAGCTGCGCCTCGGCCTCCTCGCGGAGGCCGCTGGCGAGCAGCAGTTCGGCGTAGACGGTCTGCGAGTCCGGGTAGATGACGGCGCCGGGTGTGACCTGGCCGTAGCTGTAGTCCCCGGCGATCCGCTGCGCCTCGTCGACCCGGCCCCGGGCGATCAGGATCTCGATGAGGATGCCGAGTGCGAACCACTGCGCCGGCACCCGGCTGCCGACCCGGTCGGCGATCCGGAGCCCGGCGCGCACCAGGTTCTCGGCCTCGGTCAGATCGCCGCGCCGGTAGCGGATGTAGCCGAGCAGGGTGAAGCCGAAGGACAGATGGCCGCCCCGCCAGCCCTTGCGCTCGCACTCGTCGATCCCGGCCTTGAACAGCTCCTCGGCGCGGCCGGGCTGGTCGCAGTACATATAGGTGAGCGCGACCAGCACCGGGACCTCGAAGCCCCACTCCTCGTCGGTCCAGCTCAGGCCGGAGCCGAGGGCCTCCCCGGCGAAGTGCAGGGCGGTGTCGGTGGGCTCGCCGCGGACCATGGCGTCCCAGGCGCGCAGCCCGAGGATGTAGCGCTCGGCCATGCCGCGCCCGGTCAGATGGGAGGCGAGGCGGGCGAGCCGGCGCGAGCGGGCCGGGCTGTCCTCCTCGTCGGCGCGAAAGGCGTTCCGCATCAGCAGCTCGGCCTGCATGCGCAGCCGGGTGCGGGCGCCGGTGGCCTTGCGGTACTCGCTCTCGATCATGCGGACCGCCTCGCCCATCCGGTCGGCGTGGCCCAGCGCCTGCGCCAGCCGGTAGACGACCTGGACCCGCAGCTCGGAGGTGAGCGCCGGCTCCTCCAGGGCGGCCCGGAGGTGGTTGACGGTGGCGGCGGGCGCGTTCAGCAGCGCGGAGCAGCCCAGTTCGTACAGGACCCGCGGACGGTCCTCCAGGCTCGGCGGCTCGCGCAGCGCACGGCCGAGACAGCGGTGCGCCGCCTCCGGGGCTCCCGCCCGCTGGTACTCGCGGGCGGCCTCGCGCAGCTCCTCGACGACGGCGGGGTCGCCGTCGGGGTAGACCTCCAGCAGATGGCGGGCCGCCACGGTGGGGCCCATGCCCGCCGCCCGTACGGAGGACGCCGCCTGGCCGTGCAGGGCGGTGCGCAGCCCGTCCGGAATGGCGCGGTAGACGGCGGTGGCGAGCAGCGGGTGGCTGAACTCCAGTGGACCGCTGTCGCCGCCCGGCGGGGGCTCCTCGTCCGCGCCGCGGCCGAGGGGCGGCTCGCGGCCCGGGGGCGCCGCGCGGAGGATGCGGGCCTCGCGCAGCCGGGCCACGGCCTGCGTCGCCGTCTCGATGCCGAGTCCTGCGGTGTCGGAGGCCAGCGGCAGGGTCGCCTCGGCGCCCAGTACGGCGACGGCCCAGCCGAGGTGGACGCAGCTGGTGCCGAGCCGGTGCAGACCCTCGATGAAGCCCTCGCCCTTGACGGCGGAGGCGAGTTCGCGAAGCTGCGGCAGATTGTCGGGCTGCGGTTTCAGACCGCTGTCGTAGGACCGGGCGACCAGCTCGGTGACCTCGAAGGGGCTGCCGCCGGTGACGGTCCAGCACTCGTGGCAGAACGCCGTGTCCGCCTCCGCGCCCAGGCCCTCGCGGACCATGCGGGCGACGGCGCGCTCGCTGAGCGGGGCGAGCTCGTAGGGCCGGGTGCCGTCCCGCTCGACGACGCGGCGGAACCCGGCGGCGTCCTGGGGCATGTCCTCCGGCCGGTAGCCGGTGAGGATCAGCATCGGCAGCTCCACCGCGCGGGGAGCGAATCCGGCCAGCCAGGCCAGCGAGGGCGCGTCGGCCCAGTGCGCGTCGTCGACGATGGCGACGACCGGGGCGTACTGCACGGCGAACCGGGTCACGAGCCAGTCGAGCCCGTCCCGTACGCCCTGCGGGTCGGGGCTGCCGGCGCTGCCGGGCGCCACGAGCCCGACGGCCGGCGCCACGATGTCGTACCAGCTGCCCAGGATCCGCCGGTGCTCCTCCTCGTCGGCAGCGGCGAGCACCGGCTGGACGAGCTGCCGCACCACATGGAAGGCGGACTCCTGTTCCTGCTCGCCGCCGCAGGCGCGCAGCACGGTGCAGCCGCGGGCGAGCGCGCGCCGGCGCGCCTCGGCGAGCAGGGTGGTCTTCCCCGCGCCCGCCGTGCCGGCGAAGACGATGACGCCGCCGCTCCGTATCCCCGCGGCGTCACCGGGCTTCCCGCACAGCTCTTCCAGCCGGGCCTCGATGGCGGTGAGTTCGGCTTCCCGCTCCAGCAGGGTCGGGCCCGGAGGTACCGGGCGGCCCGCGTTCAGCGTCACGTCCTTGTCCTTACTCCCTCGGGCAGGTGTGGCCGAGCGTACGCCGCTTGGCACGCGCTGTTGCGGCGCGCGCGGATATCGACGGGACTTCCTCCGCACTTTCCCCGCGGGGCGCGCACATTCGCCGCCGCACGCCGCCGCTGTACACCGGTGCACCGCACACCGGAAAGGTGCGTATGGCGGGGCCGTTCGGCGTGGGTTTCACTGCGGAATATGACTGACACTCAGCATGTACTCCTGCGTGAGCAGCGCGCCGCGCTGCTGGATATTCCCTTTCCCGATCCGGTCAACAGCACCGTGGAGCAGGCCCGCTGGCACACCCTGGAGTGGCTGACCGGGTCCGGTCTGCTGGCCGGGGCCCGCTCCGTCAAGGAATACGACGCCCTGCGGCTGGAAAGGCTGATGGCCTATTTCTACCCTGAGGCGGGTGCGCACGATCTGGCTGTCGCGGCGGATCTCAACGCCTGGTTCTTCGTCTTCGATGACCAGTTCGACAACAGCGAGCTGGGCCGCGCGCCCGCGCGGATCGGACCGCTCGTCGAGACCCTGATGCGCGCCCTGTCGGACGGCCCCCCGCCGCCCGCGGAGCGCTCCGCGGGCGCGCTGTCCTCGGCGCTCCGCGATGTGTGGGTACGCGCTTCCGCGGGCATGCCGGAGCACTGGAGGCGGCGCTTCCGCGGGCACTGGCACGCGTATCTGAGCGCCTACGAGGCGGAGGCCGCGCACCGTACGGCCGCCGTATCGCCGACGCTTCCCAGGTTCCTGGCCGTCCGCCGGCACTCCATCGGGGTGCAGCCGTGCCTGGACCTGGCGGAGCGGTGCTGCGGCTTCACGCTCCCGGACGCGGTGCACCGCGCGCTGCCGCTGGCGGTCCTGCGGGAACTGACGGCCGACGTGGTGCTGTTCGTGAACGACGTGCTGTCGCTGGAGAAGGAGCTGGCGGCCGGGGACGTCAACAACAGCGTGCTGGTGCTGCGCGCGCGGACGGGCTGCGACCTGCCGGAGGCGGTGCGCCGGACGACGCGGCTCGCCAACGCGCGGGTGGCCCGCTTCCAGGAACTGGCGGCGGCGCTCCCGGGGTTCCTGGAGCGGGAGGGCCTGCCCGAGCCGGTGCGGCGGAACACCGCGCGCTACACGGAGGCGATGCGCCATCTGATGCGCGGGAACCTCTCCTGGTCGCTGGAGACGCCCCGCTACGCGCACGCGGCCACGGACACCGGAGCCGTGCCCTGGGCGGGCCTGCTGTGAGGGGGGTGCCGCCGCGGGCACCGGTCAGGTCAGGTCGAACTCCCCCTCGCGGGCGCCGCGCACGAAGGCCCGCCACTCCCGGGGGTTGAAGATGATCGCGGGGCCGTCGGGCCGACGGCCGTGCCGCATCGCGATGAAGCCCTCGACGAAGGCGATCTCCACGTCGCCCGAGCCGCGGCTGCTCGACTGCCACTTCGCCTGGCTCAGATCCAGGTCCGGCTGCCCGGTGGTGGTGCTGTCCGCCACGCCCGTACTCCTCCCACTGCGTCGGTCCGGCGCCACCCTAACCACGCGGAGGGCGCAGGCACAGGCCACGGGCGCGGGACGCGGAACCGAACTGCCGCACGCTCCCCGCACAGTGGACTGCCCCGGCGGCCCGTGCCGGGCGGTTGTCAGGCGCCGGGCGGTTCGGCGCCGACCAGCCACATGGCGAAGAACTGCGAGCCGCCGCCGTAGGCGTGGCCCAGGGCGCGGCGCGCCTGCGGAACCTGGTGGTCCCCGGCGTGGCCGCGCACCTGGAGCGCGGCCTCGGCGAAGCGGAGCATGCCGGAGGCGCCGATGGGGTTGGTGGACAGCACCCCGCCGGAGGGGTTGACGGGCAGGTCGCCGTCGAGCGCGGTCGCCCCGGACTCGGTGAGCTTCCAGCCCTCGCCCTCGGCGGCGAAGCCCAGGTTCTCCAGCCACATCGGCTCGTACCAGGAGAAGGGGACGTAGATCTCCACGGCGTCGATCTCGCGGCGCGGGTCGGTGATGCCCGCCTGCCGGTAGACGTCGGCCGCGCAGTCCCGTCCGGCGCGCGGCGAGACGGCGTCCTTGCCCGCGAACAGGGTGGGCTCGCTGCGCATCGCGCCGCCGTGCACCCAGGCGGGCGGCGCGGGCGCGCGCCGGGCACCCGTCCGGCCGGTGAGCACCATCGCGCAGGCGCCGTCCGAGGAGGGGCAGGTCTCGGAGTAGCGGATGGGGTCCCACAGCATGGGGGACGACCGCACCTGCTCCAGGGTGAGGTCCGCCTCGTGCAGATGCGCGTACGGGTTCCGCAGGGCGTTGCGGCGGTCCTTGTACGCGACGAGGGTTCCGACGGTGTCCGGGGCCCCGGTGCGCCGCATGTACGCCCGGACGTGCGGCGCGAAGAAGCCGCCCGCGCCCGCCAGCAGCGGCTGCTGGAACGGCACCGGCAGCGACAGGCCCCACATGGCGTTGGACTCGGACTGCTTCTCGAACGCCAGCGTGAGCACGGTGCCGTGCACCCGGGCCGCGACGAGGTCGGCGGCGACCAGCGCGGTGGAGCCGCCCACCGATCCGGCCGTGTGCACCCGCAGCAGCGGCTTGCCGACCGCGCCGAGCGCGTCGGCCAGATAGAGCTCCGGCATCATCACGCCCTCGAAGAAGTCGGGGGCCTTGCCGAGGACGACGGCGTCGATGTCCGCCCAGTCCAGCGCCGCGTCGTCCAGGGCCCGCCGCGCCGCCTCCCGCACCAGTCCGGCGAGCGAGACATCGCGGCGCGCGGCGGCGTGCCGGGTCTGGCCGACGCCGACGACGGCCACGGGCTCCTTCGCGCGCTGGGTGCCGTGCGTCATGACGGGTCTCCCTCCAGGACGGCGACGAGGTTCTGCTGGAGGCACGGGCCGGAGGTGGCGTGGGCCAGCGCCCGCCGGGCGCCGCCGTGCCGTACGCGCTCCGCCGCCTCGCCGATCCGGATCAGCCCTGTGGCCATCACGGGGTCGGCGGCGAGCGCCCCGCCGGACGGGTTGACGCACACCCCCTCCCCCAGCCGCAGCGCGCGGCGCAGCAGTACCTCCTGCGAGCTGAACGGCGCGTGCAGCTCCGCCACCTCCAGCGGCGCGGCCGCCGGGTCGTACGCCCCGGCGCGCTCTGCCGCGAGCCGGGCCGACGGCGCGTCCGTGAGGTCCCGTACGCCCAGTGCGTGCGGCTCGGTCCGGTGGTCGATGCCGCGGATCCAGGCGGGCCGCTCGCACAGCATCCGCGCGGTGTCCCCGGCGGCGAGCAGCACGGCGGCGGCGCCGTCGGTCACGGGCGGGCAGTCGCCGCGCCGCAGCGGGAGCACGGCGGGCTCCGCCGCTTCCGGCCCGCCGACGCGGGCGCGCCGGGCGGTCGCGGCCAGTTCGCGCTCGTCGGTGACGCCGGCGTCCAGCAGGGCGCGCGCCTGCAGGGCCGCCAGCGAGACGGAGTCGGGCCACAGCGGCGCCAGGTAGTACGGATCGAGCTGGCGGGTCAGCACCTCGGGGAGGTCCCCGGCCGACGGCTTGCCCCAGGCGTAGACGAGGGCGGTGTCCGCCGCGCCGGTCAGCAGCTTGACCCATGCCTCGTACAGCGCCCAGGCGCCGTCCGTCTCGACGTGCGACTCGGCGATCGGCGGCCAGGCGCCGACGCCGTCCAGCGCCATGGTGAAGGAGAAGGCGCGACCCGCCAGGTAGTCGCAGGAGCCGGAGCAGACGAAGCCGACGCGGTCGGTGGTGAGCCCCGTCGCGCCGAGCACCTCCCGCAGCACCGGCAGCACCATCTCGACCTCGGACAGGTCGCCGGTGACCGTCCCGGGCGCGGTGCGGGCGTAGGCCACGACGGCGATGTCCCGTGCCGCGCTCACAGCAGGTCCTTGTAGGTGTCGTAGTCCGCGTCCGGCTCGCCGGTCGGGCGGTAGTGGTCGGGGTAGCGGCTGCCCTCCGTCCAGACGGGTTCGACCCGCAGGCCCATCCGCACCTCGTCGTACGGGATGCCGCCGATCCGCCCGTGCAGGGCCAGTCCGGCGCCGTCCAGGGCGATGTGCGCGTAGACGTACGGGACCTCGATGTCGAGGTTCTTCGCCTTGATGTTGACGACGCAGAAGGTGGTGACCGTGCCGGCGGGGCCCACCTCCGCCTGTTCGGCCGTCGCCACCCCGCAGGTGGGGCAGGCGCCGCGCGGCGGGACGTAGACCTTGCGGCACCCGGGGCAGCGCTCGCCGAGGATCCGCCGCTCGGCGAGGGCGTGCAGAAAGCGGGTCTGGGCGCGGCCCGGGGTGTGCGTGTACTCCAGGCGGGCCGGGAGGGTGACGGCGGTGACGGGGTCCGCGAACGCGGCCGCGTGCGGCCGGGGCCAGGGCGCGTCGGCCCGGTCGGCGCCCGGCTCCCCGGCCCGCTCCCCGGCCGACCCGGCGTCCGACTCGGTGTCCGGCTCGAAGCAGGCGATGTCGGTGACGGCGCCGGTGCGCCGGCCTGCCCAGCGGATGCGGACCCGCGCGCCGGTGCGGACCGCTTCGGGCCCGGGGGCCGCCAGGGCGTGCAGCAGCCCGCTGTCGGCGCCGTCGAGGCGGACCAGCACCCAGGCGAACGGGGCGGCCAGCGGCTGGCCGCGGCGCGGTGCCGGGTTCCAGGCCCAGCTGGTGACGGTGCCGGCGGGAGCGATCTCCACCAGCTCGCGCAGCTCCGCCGCGGTGCCGGGGTCGTACTCGGGCGGCGGTACCAGGACCCGGCCCCCGGCCGTCCGCGCGCCCAGCACAGTGCGCTCGCGGAGCCCGGTGAGGAAGGCGGACTGGACGGGGCCGAGGGAGCGGGTGAAGGGGAACTCGACGGTGAGGGGGGCGCTGAGCGGGGCCGGTTGGGCGGACGCGGTCATGGTTGCGGTCTCCTCTGGTTCCTCTGGGGTCATGCGCGGCGGAAGACCGGGGGGCGGCCCTCGGCGAACGCGCGGGCCCCCTCCCGCGCGTCGGCCGTGGAGAACAGCGGCCAGCCGCGCTCCAGTTCGGACGCGAGGGCCTCCTCCTCGGGCAGGTCCGCCGTCTCGTACACGGACGCCTTGATCGCCTCCACGGCCAGCGGGCCGCAGTCGTTGACCCGGGCCGCGATCTCCAGGGCCCGCTCCCGCGCGGTGCCGTCCGGGACCACATGGCCGACGAGGCCGATCCTGGCGGCCTCCTCGGCGGGGTACGGGCGCCCGGTGAGCAGCATCTCCAGGGCGTGTGTGCGCGGGATCTGGCGCTGCAGCCGGGCCGTCGAGCCGCCGATGGGGAACAGTCCCCTGCGGACCTCGTACAGCCCGAACACCGCGCTCTCGCCCGCCACCCGGATGTCCGTGCCCTGCAGGATCTCCGTACCCCCGGCGACGCAGGGCCCCTCGACGGCGGCGATGACGGGCTTGCGCGGGCGGTGGTGCCGAAGCATCGCCTTCCAG
>NZ_JAAKZZ010000151.1 GCF_011045075.1 Streptomyces boncukensis | reverse complement strand
GTGGGGGTGTGGGCGGACAGGGTGAGGGGGGCTTCCAGGGTGAGCTCGTCGACGTGCGGGGTGTCGGTGTACTGGCCCGCGTGGAGGGCGAGTTCGAGGAAGCCGGTGCCGGGCAGGATCGGGGTGCCGTTGATGGCGTGGTCGAGCAGCCAGGGGTGGGAGCGCGTGGTGAGCTGGGTGGTGAGGATGTGGCTGTCGGTGTCCGCCTGGTGCAGCGCCGCCGTCAGCAGCGGGTGCCCCGCGTCGTGCAGCCCGGCCGTGGCCAGGTCGGCGGTGTGCGCGGGTGATTCGAGCCAGTAGCGCTGCCGCTGGAAGGCGTAGGTGGGCAGGGGGACGAGGGCGCCCCGCTCGGGCGCCGCGGGGTGGTGCGCGGTGTGCCCGGTGCTGTGCGTACGGGCCAGCGCGCCGATGAGCGCGGTGGGCTGGTCCTGGTCCTTGCGCAGGGTCGGGGTGTGGGTGAGGTCGGGCAGGGCCTGGTGGGCGAGTGCGGTCAGGGTGCCGGAGGGGCCGATTTCCACGGTGTGGGTGACGCCCAGTTCGCTGAGGGCGGTGAGTCCGTCGTGGTAGCGCACGGCCTGGCGGATGTGGCGGGTCCAGTAGTCGGGGGTGGTGATCTCCTCGGGGTCGGCGGGTTCGCCGGTGAGGTTGGAGACGATCGGGAGGGCGGGCTGGTGGTAGGTCAGCCGGGCCGCGGTGTCGCGGAACCGGTCGAGGATGGGGTCCATCAGAGGCGAGTGGAACGCGTGCGAGACCGCCAGGAGCATGGTCTTGGCGTCCGTCTTCCCGGCGATCTGCTCCAGCGCCTCGACGGGGCCCGAGACGACACTCGCCGTGGGGCCGTTCAGTGCGGCGACGGCGACGTCGGGGTGTCCTTCGATCAGTGCCAGGGTGTCGTTCTCGTCGAGCTGGAGGGAGAGCATGCCGCCGCCCGGGGGCAGGGACTGCATCAGGCGGCCGCGTGCCGCGACGAGTGCTGCGGCGTCGGGCAGGTTGAGTACGCCTGCGGCGTGTGCGGCGGCGAGTTCGCCGATGGAGTGTCCCAGCAGGTAGTCGGGGGTGACGCCGAGGCTGGTGACCAGGCGGTAGAGGGCGGTCTCGACGGCGAAGAGGCCGGTTTGGGTGTAGAGGGTCTGCTCCAGGCGTTTGGGGTGGTCGCCGAAGACGGTGTCCTTGAGCGGGTGGTCCAGGTGCGGGTCGAGTTCGGCGCAGACCTCGTCGAACGCCTCGGCGAAGACGGGGTAGGTCTCGTACAGCTCGCGTCCCATGCCGGGGTGCTGGGCGCCCTGCCCGGTGAACAGGAACGCCAGCTTCCCGCCCGGGACGGCGCGGGCCACCGGTGCGGCGCCCTCCGCGATCCGCCCGAGCTGTTCGAGGAGTTCGCCGGTCGTACGGCCCACGGCCACCGCGCGGTACGGGAAGTCCGTCCGGTGCCGCGCCAGGGTGTAGCCGACGTCCGCGGGGGACAGCTCGGGACGGTCGCCGGTGAACGTTGCCAGCCGGGCGGCCTGTGCCCGTACCGCGGCCTCGGACTGGCCGGACACCGGCCAGGTCAGCACGGCCGGGGACGCCGCGGCCTCCAGGACCCCGTCAGCCGGGCCGTCCTGGCTGTCCTGGCCCTCCTGGTCGCTCTCGTCCGCCTCCGGCGCCTGCTCCAGGATGACGTGCACATTGGTGCCGCTGACGCCGAAGGCGGAGACACCGGCGCGGCGCGGGCGGCCCGTCTGCGGCCACGGCCGTGCCTCGGTCAGCAGCTCCAGGCTTCCCGAGGACCAGTCGATCTCGGGGGAGCGCTCCTCGGCGTGCAGGGTCCTGGGCAGTACCCCGGCACCCAGCGAGAGCACCATCTTGATGATCCCCGCGATGCCCGAGGCGGCCTGGGTGTGCCCGATGTTGGACTTCAGCGCGCCCAGCCACAGCGGGCTGTCCGCGCTGTGCTCCTTGCCGTACGTGGCCTGCAGCGCGCCCGCCTCGATCGGGTCGCCGAGCGAGGTGCCGGTGCCGTGCGTCTCGACCGCGTCCACCTCGCCCGGCCGCAGGCCCGCGTTGGCCAGCGCCGCGCGGATCACCCGCTGCTGCGCGGGGCCGTTGGGCGCGGTCAGCCCGTTGGAGGCGCCGTCCTGGTTGACGGCGCTGCCGCGGAGCACGGCCAGCACCTCGTGCCCGTTGCGCCGGGCCTCGGACAGCGGCTCCAGCAGCACCATGCCGACGCCCTCGGACCAGCCCGCGCCGTCGGCGGCGGCCGAGAACGCCTTGCACCGGCCGTCCGGCGCCATCGCCCGCTGGCGGGAGAACTCCACGAAGGTGTCCAGCGTGGACATCACCACGACACCGCCGACCAGCGCCATCGAGCACTCGCCCTGCCGCAGCGACTGCGCGGCCTGGTGGAGCGCGACCAGCGACGAGGAGCAGGCCGTGTCCACCGAGACGGCCGGCCCCTCCAGGCCGAAGGTGTAGGAGACCCGGCCGGAGGCCACGCTGCTGGCGCTGCCGGTGGCCAGGTAGCCCTCGAACTCCTCCGGCGCCTGCTGGAAGCGTGAGCCGTAGTCGTTGTAGCTGGCGCCGAGGAAGACGCCCGCCGCGCTCCCCCTGACGGACTCCGGGGTGATTCCGGCCCGTTCGAAGGCTTCCCAGGTGGTTTCGAGCAGCAGCCGCTGCTGCGGGTCGATGGCCAGCGCCTCACGCGGCGAGATGCCGAAGAAGCCGGGGTCGAAGTGGTCGGCGTCGTACAGGAACCCGCCGCCGGTCGCGTAGAAGGTGCCCGGCTTGTCGGGGTCGGGGTCGAAGCGCCCCGCCAGGTCCCAGCCCCGGTTGGTCGGGAAGTCGGAGACGGCGTCCCGGCCCTCGGCCAGCAGCTCCCACAGGTCCTCGGGGGTGCTGACGCCGCCGGGGAAGCGGCACGCCATCGAGACCACCGCGATCGGCTCGTCGTCGACCGGGCCGGCCGGACGGCTCCGCACGGCAGCGCCCTCGGGTGCGGCGGCGCCGGTCTCCTCGCCGGTCTCCTCGCCGATCAGCTCGGTGAGCAGGAAGCGGGTCAGCGCCGAGGCCGTCGGATAGTCGAACACGAGGGTGACGGGAAGCCGCGTACCGGTGCTGGTGCCCAGGCGGTTGCGCAGGTCGACGGCGGTCAGAGAGTCGAAGCCGAGATCGCGGAAGGCGCGGTGCGGGTCGACGTCGTCGGGGCCCGGGTAGCCGAGCGTGGCGGCCACCTCGGTCCGCACCAGGACGCCGAGCTCGGACTCCGCCGCGTCCCGCGGCAGGGCGGCCAGCCGCTGCGCCGCCTCGCCCGCGCCGCCGGCGGGCCGCGCGTCGCCGCCCGCCGCCGGCTCCGCCGGCCTGCTCTCGGGGATCTCGCCGGTCAGCGCGGTCTGCAGGCTCGGTGACGACGCGACCAGCCGCGGCCAGTCGATGTCCGCTACCGCGACGAAGGTGTCGTCCAGGTCCAGCGCCCGCTGGAGCGAGCCGATCGCCTGCTCCGGGTCCATCGCGGGCATCCCGGTGCCGCGCAGCCGCGACTGCAGGGACTCGTCGACGAGCCCGCCGCCCGCCCACGGCCCCCAGGCCAGGGCCACCGCGGTCTGCCCGGCGGCCCGCCGCTGGTGGACGAGGGCGTCCAGGAAGGCGTTCGCCGCCGCGTAGCTGCCCTGCCCCGGGGCGCCGAGCGTGCCGGCGAAGGAGGAGAACAGCACGAACGCGTCGAGGTCCAGGTGCGCCGTCAGCTCGTGCAGGTTGACGGCGGCGTCCAGCTTCGGCCGCAGCACGCCGTCGGCCCGCTCGGGGGTCAGGGTGTCCAGGACACCGTCGTCCAGGACACCGGCCGTGTGGATCACGGACGTGGGGCTGTCGCCCGCCTCGGCCAGCCGGTCGAGGAGGGCGGCCAGCGCCGCGCGGTCGGCCGCGTCGCACGCCTCGACCGAGACCCGGACGCCCGACTCGCGCAGCGCGGCGGCCAGCTCGTCGGCCTCGGGGGCGTCCGGACCGCGGCGGCTGGTGAGCACGAGGTGCTCGGCGCCGCCCTGGGCCAGCCAGTGCGCGACCCGCGCGCCCAGGCCGCCGGTACCGCCGGTGACCAGTACGGTGCCGCGCGGCGTCCACCGCGCCCCGCTCTGCGCGAAGGCGGAGGAGGCCCGCACCAGCCGCTTGCCGAACACCCCGCCCGTCCGCAGCGCGACCTGATCCTCGGCGCCCTCGGCGTTCTCGGCGTTCTCGCCCGCGCCGAGCCGTCCGCCGAGCACGCCGCACAGCCGCCCGGTGGTCCGCTCGTCCAGCTCCTCCGGCAGGTCCACGAGCCCGCCCCAGCGCTGCGGGTACTCGGCCGCGACGATCCGGCCCAGGCCCCAGGTGAGCGCGTGCAGCGGCCGGATCCCGCCCTCCTGCGCGGTGACGGCCGCGCCGCCGCGGGTCGCGAACCACAGCGGCACGTCCAGCCCCGCGTCCCCCGCCGCCTGGGTGAGCGCGAGGTTGAGCGCCAGCCCGGCGGGCTGCGCCGTGACGGTTCCGTAGGGCTCCTCGGCATGGGCGAGGAGCGAGAGGACGCCGGTCGGCGCGGCGTCCCCGGCCGCCGCGCGGAGGCGGTCGGCGACACGCTCCCGGGACACGTCGTCCGTGCCGAGGTCCAGCCGCACCGTACGGGCGCCGTGGGCGCGCAGCGCGGCGTCGATCCGTTCGGCCTCCGCGCGCCCGGCCCCCTCCGGGGCGGCGAGCAGCCAGGTCTGGCCCGCGAGCGTCGCGGCGCTCTCGGCGACCTGGACCTCGCCGAGCGGCTTCCAGCTCACGTGGTAGCGCCAGGAGTCGAGCGTGCTCTCCTCCCGGCTCCGGCGCCGCCAGGACGACAGGGCCGGCAGGACCGCGTTCAGGGAGGCTTCGGTGGCGTCCGAGGCGTCCAGCCCCAGCGCGCCGATCAGCGCGTCGACGTCCCTCTCCTCGACGGCCTGCCAGAAGCCGGCCTCGCCGGGGCTCTGGCCGGCGCCGGTGCCGGTGGCGGGCGGCGCCGTGGTGGCGGCGCCCGCCACCCAGTAGCGCTGCCGCTGGAAGGGGTAGGTCGGCAGCGGGACGGTGCCGCCGCCTGCCGCGGGCGCCAGAACGTCCCAGTCCAGCGCGTGCCCGTGGGTGTGCGCCTGCGCGAACGACGTGAGCAGCCGGACGGCTCCGCCCTCGTCCCGCCGCAGCGTGCCGAGGACGTGCGCCTCGGGCGCCGCGTCCTGCAGCGGAAGGGTCAGCACGGGGTGCGGGCTGCACTCGATGAACGTGCCGTGCCCCGAGCCGAGCAGTTCCTCGACCGCCCCGTGCAGCTCCACGGTGTTGCGCAGGTTGTCGAACCAGTACCGGGCGTCGAGCACGGCGGTGTCCAGCGCCTCGCCGGTGAGCGTCGAGCGGAACTGGACGTCCACCGAGCGGGGAGTGATCGGCGCGAGCGCCTCCAGCAGCTCCTCGCGCACCAGGTCGACGTGGTGCGAGTGCGACGCGTAGTCCACGTTGATGATCCGCGCCCGGACGTCGAGCTGCTCGCAGTGGGCGTGCAGCTCCCGCACCGCGGCGACATCACCGGAGACCACCGTGGAGGCGGGCCCGTTGACGGCCGCCAGCGACAGCCGCCCGTCCCACCCGGCCAGCATCTCCCGCGCCCGCTCCTCGCCCAGGCCCAGCGAGAGCATGCCGCCCTGGCCCGCCAGGCCGCGCGCGATGGCCTGGCTGCGCAGGGCCACCACGCGCGCGCCGTCCTCCAGCGACAGCGCGCCCACCGCGGTCGCCGCCGCGATCTCACCCTGCGAATGGCCCACGACGGCGGACGGGGCGATGCCCGCGGCCTGCCACAGGTGCGCCAGGGACACCATGACTGCCCACAGCGCCGGCTGGACCACGTCCACCCGCTCCAGCCCCGGGGCGCCCTCGCGCCCGCGCAGCACGTCCGTCAGCGACCAGTCCACGAACGGCGCCAGCGCCGCCTCGCAGGCGGCCATCCGGGCGGCGAACTCCGGCACCTCGTCCAGCAGCCGGGTCGCCATGCCGTCCCACTGGGAGCCCTGGCCGGGGAAGACGAAGACCACCTTGCCCGGACTGCCCGCGCTGCCGCGGGCGCTCGTCGCGCCCGGGGTGCCGTCGGCGAACTCCCGCAGCGCCGCCACGAGTTCCTCGCGGTCCCGGCCCACGACCGCGGCCCGGTACTCGAAGGCGCTGCGGGTGGCGACCAGGGCGTGCGCGACGTCGCCCGCCGCCAGCTGCGGGTTGCGCTCCACGTGGGCCAGCAGCCGCCGCGCCTGCTCCGCCACGGCCTTCTCGTCCTTGGCGGAGAACGTCCACGGCAGCGCGCCGGGCAGCAGGGCACCGGCGCCCGGGGACGAGTCGGCGTCCGGGGACGGGGCGGCGGCCGGGGCCTCCTCCAGGATGACGTGCACATTGGTGCCGCTGGCGCCGAACGCGGAGACACCGGCGCGGCGCGGACGGCCCTGCTGCGGCCACGCCCGCGCCTCGGTCAGCAGCTCGACCGCGCCCGAGTCCCAGTCGATCCGCGAGGACTTCTCCTCCGCGTGCAGCGTCCTGGGCAGCTGCGCGTGCTGCAGCGCCATCACCATCTTGATGACACCGCCCGCACCGGCGGCGGCCTGCGGGTGGCCGATGTTGGACTTCAGCGAGCCCAGCCACAGCGGGTCGTCCTCGGTGTGCTCCTTGCCGTACGTGGCCAGCAGCGCGCCGGCCTCGATCGGGTCGCCGAGCGAGGTGCCGGTGCCGTGCGCCTCGACGACGTCCACGTCGCCCGCCTTGAGCCCGGCGTTGGCCAGCGCGGCGCGGATCACCCGCTGCTGCGCCGGGCCGCTGGGCGCGGTCAGGCCGTTGCTGGCGCCGTCCTGGTTGGCCGCGCTGCCCCGGACGACCGCCAGCACCTCGTGCCCGTTGCGCTGGGCGTCCGACAGCCGCTCCAGCAGCAGGACGCCCACGCCCTCGCTGAGCCCCATGCCGTCGGCGCCCTCGGCGAACGCCTTGCACCGGCCGTCCTGGGCCAGTCCGCGCTGCCGCGCGAAGCCGACGAGCCCCAGCGGCGACCCCATCACCGCCGAGCCCCCGGCCAGCGCCAGCGAGCAGTCGCCCTGGCGCAGCGCCTGGCACGCCATGTGCAGGGTCAGCAGGGAGGAGGAGCAGGCCGTGTCGACCGTGACCGCGGGGCCCTCCAGGCCCAGCGTGTAGGCGACCCGGCCGGAGACGATGCTGGTGGTGATGCCGGTGACCAGGTGGCCCTCGAACCCCTCGGGCAGGTTCATCCAGTTCGGCGCGTACCCCTGGTAGGCCGCGCCGATGTAGACGCCGGTCCTGCTGCCGTGCAGCGTGGTCGGGTCGATACCGGCCCGCTCGAACGCCTCCCAGGCGGTCTCCAGCAGCAGCCGCTGCTGCGGGTCCATCATGGTGGCCTCGCGCGGCGACACCC
Organism: Streptomyces boncukensis; assembly: GCF_011045075.1. Taxonomy (GTDB): domain Bacteria; phylum Actinomycetota; class Actinomycetes; order Streptomycetales; family Streptomycetaceae; genus Streptomyces; species Streptomyces boncukensis. The sequence continues at coordinate 7,436 of NZ_JAAKZZ010000151.1, read as the reverse complement.
CGAAGAAGGCCGGGTCGAACGCGTCGGCGTCGTGGACGAAGCCGCCCTCGGTGGCGTAGACGGTCCCCTGCCGGTCGGGGTCCGGGTCGTAGAGGGCCTCCAGGTCCCAGCCGCGGTTGCCGGGGAAGCCGCTGATGACGTCCCGGCCGTCGCTGACGACGTCCCAGAGGTCCTGCGGGGACCTGATCTCGCCCGGGTAGCGGCAGCCCATCGACACGATCGCGATGGGCTCCCGGGACGCCGCGGTGATCTGCTGGTTGATCCGCCGGAGCCGCTCGGTCTCCTTGAGAGATTCGCGCAGTGCCCCAACGACCTGCTCGGTGCTGTTCGTCATCAAACTTCCACTTCGGTGTCGTCAGAGGTCGTCAGAGGTCGTCCGGGCGGTGGCCATACGCACCAGGTCGCCGACGTCCAGGTCGTCGATGGACTCGGGCGGGTCCTCGTCCGCGGCGGCAGCGGCGGCGCTCGCGTGGTCCGGGTCGGCGAGCCGCCGCAGCTCGTCCAGCAGCCCGGACTCGCGCAGCCTGGCCAGCGGCAGGGCGCTCAGCAGGCTGCGTACCTCGGCTTCCTCGGGGTCGCCCGCTTCCGCCGTGCCGTCGTCGGGGAACAGCTCGTCCTCGATGTGCGCGGCCAGTTCCCGCGCCGTCGGGTAGTCGAAGACGACGGTGACCTGGAAGCGCAGCCCGGTGGCGGCCTTGAGGCGGTTGCGCAGGCCGACCGCGCTGAGCGAGTCGAAGCCCAGGTCCCGGAAGGCCCGGCCCACCTCGACCTCGTCGGCGCCCTGGTAGCCGAGGACGGCCGCGATATGCCCCCGTACCAGCGTCAGCAGGGCCTCCTTGCGGTCGGCCCGGCTCATGGCGGCCAGCCGGCCGCGCAGCGAGGACGCCTCCTCGCCGTCGGCGGCCTCGGCGGCCGACGCCGCCGCGAGCAGCTCCGCCACCTGAGGCACCTCGCTGAGCAGCGGGCTCGGCCGGGCCGAGGTGAAGACGGGGACGAACTTCTCCCAGTCCACGTCCCCGACGGCCAGGAACGGGTCGTCCTGCTCCAGCGCCTGCTGCAGCCCGACGAGGGCCGTCTCGCCGCGCATGAAGGGGATCCCGCGCCAGCGCAGCGCGTCCTTCATGACGTTGACCGCCATACCGCGGCCGTCGTCCCCCGCGGCCCAGATGCCCCAGGCGATCGAGGTGCCGGCCAGGCCGCGGGAGCGCCGGTTCTCGGCGAGCGCGTCGAGGTAGGAGTTGGCCGCCGCGTACGAGCCGTGGTCGCCGCTGCCCCAGACACCGGCCACCGAGGAGTAGAGCACGAAGGCGTCCAGGGTGTCGGCGTCGAAGATCTCGTCGAGGTTCCGGGCGCCGGCCAGCTTGGCGCGGGCGCACTCGGCGAATTCCTCCAGGGAGCTGTCGGCGAGCGACACCAGCAGCCCCACACCGGCGGTGTGGACGACGACCCTGATCTCGTGGCCGTCGTCGGTGAGCTGCCGGACCAGGGATCCCAGCGACTCGCGGTCGGCGACGTCGCAGGCGGCGTGCGTCACCTTGGCGCCCAGCTCCTCCAGTTCGGCGGTGAGCTCGGCCGCGCCGGGCGCCTCGCCGCCGCGCCGGCCGGTCAGGACCAGGTGCTCGACGCCGCTGCGGGCCAGCCAGCGCGCCGTCTGGGCGCCGAGGCCGCCGTTGCCGCCGGTGATGAGCGCGGTGCCGCTCGGCTCCCACGGCTTGCGCACGGCGGCGCCGCCCAGGGGCGCGCGGTGCAGCCGGCGCAGATACCGGCCCGCGTCGCGCAGCGCGAACTGGTCCTCCTCGCCGGGCGCCGCGAGTATCCCGCACAGCGAGTCGAGGACCGGCTCGCCGGGCTGCGCCGGGAGGTCGACCAGCCCGCCCCAGCGGTCGGGCAGTTCGAGCGCCGCCACCCGGCCGAGCCCCCACACGGCGTTCTGCAGGGGGCGGGCGAGCGGGTCGCCCTCGCCGACCGAGGCGGCCTGCGACGTCAGGCACCACAGCTTCGCGCCCACCCCGGCGTCCCCGAGCGCCTGGACGAGCAGCAGCGAGGCGACCAGCCCGCTGGGCATCCAGGGCTCCTCGGCGTACGGCCTCTCGTCCAGGGCCAGCAGGGAGACCACGCCGGCCGGCTCGGCAGCGCCCCCGGCCGCCCCGGCGAGGACGCCGGTCAGCCGCGCGCGGTCCAGATCGGCGTCGCGGACGACCAGGGACTCCACCTCGGCGCCGTGCCTGGCCAGCGCCTCCCGCACCCGGTCGGCCGGCTCCGCGTCCGGGCCGCCGGCGCCGTGCTCGGGCAGGACGAGCAGCCAGCGCCCGGACAGCCGCGCCGCGCCCCCGTCATCGGCGCCGGTACCGGTGCCGTCGTCGCGCCGCCAGGCGACCTGGTAGCGCCAGTCGTCCACGGTGGCGCGGTCCCGCCGGGTGTGCCGCCACTCGCGCAGCGCGGGCAGCACCGCGTTCAGCGCCTCGGGCTCCACGCCCAGCCGGTCGGCGAAGCCGGGCTCCTCGACCGCGTCCCAGAATCCGCTGTCCTCCACCGCCCCGGTCGCGGTGGGCGGCGCGAGCCAGTAGGGCTGGTGCTGGAAGGCGTAGGTGGGCAGCTCCACCCGGTCGCCCGCGAGGCGCCCTGCCCAGTCCGGGACGGGCCCGGCCACGTGCAGCTCCGCGAGGGAGGTGACGAAGGTCGCGCTGCCCCCGTCGTCGCGGCGCAGCGTGCCCGTCACCGCGCAGGCCGGCGCCTCCTCCAGCGCCTCCACGGTCTCCTGGACGCTGGCGGTGAGCACCGGGTGCGGGCTGGTCTCGACGAACGCGCGGTGGTCCTGGAGGGCCAGGGCCCGCACGGCGTCGGCGAAGCGGACGGTCTCGCGCAGGTTGCGGTACCAGTACTCGGCGGTCAGCTCGGTGGTGTCGATCCAGCCGTCGGTGACGGTGGAGTAGAAGGGGATCTCGGAGCGCTGCGGCCGGATCGGGGCGAGCAGCTCGGCGAGCCGGCCCTCGATGGCGGTCACCTGCGCCGAGTGGGAGGCGTAGTCGACGGGGATCCGCCGGTTGCGGACCCCGGCCGCGTCCAGCTCGGCCACCAGCTCGTCCAGCGCGCCGGGCTCGCCCGAGACGACCACGGAGGCGGGCCCGTTGACGGCGGCGACCGACAGCCGCTCCTCCCAGGCGCCGAGCCGGTCGCGGACCGCGTCGGCGGGCTCGGCGACGGACAGCATCCCGCCGTGCCCCGCGAGGCTGTCGCGGATGGCCTGGCCGCGCAGCGCCACCACCCGGGCGGCGTCCGGCAGGCTGAGGGCCCCCGCGACGCACGCGGCGGCGATCTCGCCCTGCGAGTGGCCCACCACGGCGGACGGCTGGACGCCGTTGGCACGCCAGAGCGCGGCCAGCGACACCAGCACGGCGAACAGCGCGGACTGGACGACATCCACCCGGTCCAGCGAGGGCGCGCCCGGCTCGCCGCGCAGCACATCGAGCACCGAGCAGCCCAGATGGGGCGCGAGCGCCGCGTCGCACTCGGCGAACCGGGCGGCGAACACCGGCTCGCTCTCCAGGAGTTCGAGCCCCATCCCGGCCCACTGCGAGCCCTGGCCGGGGAAGACGAAGACGACGGGGCCCGCGGCCTCGGCCACCCCCCGCACCACGTTCGCGGCCGGAAGGTCCTCGGCGAGCGCCGAGAGCCCGGCACGCAGCGTCGCGCGGTCGGCGCCGACGACGACGGCGCGGTTCTCCAGGGTGCCGCGGGTGACGGCCAGCGAGTGCGCGACATCCGCCTCGGACGCCTCGGGGTGCTCGTCCAGCCAGGTCAGCAGCCGGCCCGCCTGGGCGCGCAGCGCGGCCTCGCCGCGCCCCGACAGGCACCAGGCCACCACGTCCGTCGCGGGCCGCGGGGCCGGTGCGCCGTCCCCGGCCTCCGGCGCGCTCGCGGCGTCGGCGCCGTCGGCGGGCGGTGGCGCCTCCTCCAGCACGAGGTGCGCGTTGGTGCCGCTGCCGCCGAACGAGGACACGCCCACGCGGCGCGTCCGGTCCCCGGCCGGCCACGGCCGGGCCTCGGTGAGCAGCGAGACCGCGCCCGACTCCCAGTCGACATGGCTGGTCGGCTCGTCGACGTGCAGCGTGCGCGGCAGCTCGCCGTGGCGCAGGGCCAGCACCGTCTTGATGACCCCGGCGACGCCGGACGCGGCCTGGGTGTGCCCGATGTTGGACTTCAGCGAGCCCAGCCACAGCGGCTGTTCCGGGTCCCGGTCCTGGCCGTAGGTCGCCAGCAGCGCCTGCGCCTCGATCGGGTCGCCGAGCGAGGTGCCGGTGCCGTGCGCCTCCACGGCGTCCACGTCGGACGGCGCGAGCCGCGCGTCGGCGAGGGCCTGGAGGATCACCCGCTGCTGTGAGAGCCCGTTGGGCGCCGTCAGGCCGTTGGACGCGCCGTCCTGGTTGATGGCGCTGCCGCTGATGACGGCGAGCACCGGGTGGCCGTGCCGCCGCGCTTCGGACAGCCGCTCGACGAGCAGGACCCCGACGCCCTCGCCCCAGCCGGTGCCGTCCGCGCCGTCCGCGAAGGCGCGGCAGCGGCCGTCGGGGGACAGTCCGCGCTGCCGGCTGAACTCCAGGAACTGCGAGGGGGTGGACATCACCGTGGCGCCGCCCACCAGCGCCGCCGAGCACTCCCGCTTCCGCAGCGCCTGCACCGCGAGGTGCAGCGCCACCAGCGAGGAGGAGCACATGGTGTCGACGGTGACCGCAGGCCCCTCAAGGCCGAAGGTGTACGCCAGGCGGCCGGAGGCGACGGCCATCGAGCCGCCGGTCAGCTGGTGCCCCTCGACGTCCTCGGCGGGCGCGTTGGCGTACAGCCCGGCCCCGTAGCCCTGGTAGCTGGTGCCGACGAACACCCCGGTCTGGCTGCCCTTGACGGCGGCCGGGTCGATACCGGCCCGCTCGATGGCCTCCCAGGACAGCTCCAGCAGCAGCCGCTGCTGCGGGTCCATCGCCAGTGCCTCGCGCGGCGAGATGCCGAAGAAGCCGGCGTCGAACAGGGCGGCGCCGTCCAGGAAGCCGCCCTCCCTGGTGTAGATCGTGCCGGACCGCTCCGGGTCCGGGTCGTACAGCTCGTCGACGGACCAGCCGCGGTCGTCGGGGATCTCGGCTATCGCGTCACCGCCGCCGGAGAGCAGCCGCCACAGGTCCTCCGGCGAGTTGACGCCCCCCGGGTAGCGGCAGCTCATCCCCACGATCGCCACGGGCTCGGCGTCGCGCCCCTCCAGCTCCTCGATGCGTCGGCGTGCCGACCTGAGGTCGGCGGTAGCGCGCTTCAGATAGTCGCGCAGCTTGTCCTCGTTCTGCACCAACGTCTGCTCCTCTGGGCGGTGCTCGGTACGCGTCGAATGATTCGGGGGAGGTGAACCGGTCATGAGCCGAGTTCGTTGTCGAGCAGGTCGAACAGCTCGTCGTCGGTGGCCGAGCCGAGCTCGTCCGCGTCGTCGGCCTCGGCCTCGGGCGCGGCGAGCGCCACCCCGCCGTCGCTCCAGCGGTCGAGCAGCACGCGCATGCGCGCCGTGATCCGGGTGCGCGTCGTGTTGTCCGGGGTGAGCGACGCGAGCGACGCCTCCAGGCGGTCGATCTCGGCGAGCACGTCGGTGTCGCCGCCGTCCGGGAACAGGTCCGACTGCAGCAGGCGCACCACGGCCAGCGGCGTCGGATAGTCGAACACGAGCGTGGCCGGCAGCCGCAGGCCGCTCGCCGCACCGAGCCGGTTGCGCAGCTCGACGGCGCTGAGCGAGTCGAATCCGAGGTCCTTGAACGCCCGGTCGCCGCTGACGGCCTCGGCGGAGCCCAGCCGCAGCACGGCGGCGACGTGCTCCCGGACGAGCGCCAGCAGGGCCCGCTCCCGCTCCGCCGGATCCGCGTCGGCCAGGTCGCGCACCAGGCCGGGCTCGCCCGGCTGCGGGCCGCCCGCCGCCTCGGCGGCGTCGGCGGCGGCGTCGACGAAGGATGCGACGAGCGGGCTCGGCCGGTGCAGCACGAACGTCTCGGTGAACCGGGGCCAGTCGATGTCGGCGACGACGGACGCCGCCTCGCCGCCCACGGCGCCCGCCAGGGCCCCGGCCGCCAGCTCGCCCGGCATGTCCCGCACACCGCGGCGGCGCAGCAGGTCCGCCTCGTCGTCGCCCACCATGCCGCCGACGCCCCAGGAGCCCCAGGCCACCGAGGTGAACGGCCGCCCCTCGGCGCGGCGCTGCAGCGCCAGCGCGTCCAGCTCGGCGTTCGCGGCGGCGTACGCGGCCTGTCCGCCGGTGCCCCAGACGCCCGCGCCCGAGGAGATCAGGACGAACGCGTCGAGGTCGCGGTCGGCCAGCACCGCGTCGAGGTGGTGGGCCCCGACGGTCTTGGCGTGCCGGATGGCGGCGAAGTCGTCCTCCGTGAGGTCGGCCAGCGGCCGGTCCTCGTCCACCGCGCCGGCGGCGTGTACGACGGCGGTGATGTCGTGCCCGTCGCCCTCCAGTCCGGCCACGAGCGCGGCCACCGCATTGCGGTCGGTGACGTCGCAGGCCACGACGCTCGCGCCGAGTTCCTCCGCGAGCCGGTCCGCGCCCTCGGCCGCCATGCCGCGGCGGCTGAGGAGCACCAGGTGCTCGGCGCCGTTGCCGGCCAGCCAGCGCGCGATGTGCCCGCCGACCTGTCCGGTGCCGCCCGTGACCAGGACGGTCCCGCGCGGCCGCCAGGCACCGGACGGCGTGGCCCGGACCATCCTGCGCCCGTACACGCCCTCCGCACGCACGGCGACCTGGTCCTCGTCGTCGATGCCGCCGAGCACCGAGACCAGCGCGGCCCCCGCCTGCTCGTCCAGCTCGGCCGGGAGGTCGATCAGCCCGCCCCAGCGGTCGGGGTGTTCGAGCGCGGCCACCCGGCCGAAGCCCCAGACCCCCGCCTGCGCGCTGTCCCGCACCGGATCGTCGTCGCCCGTGGACACGGCGCCGTCGGTGAGCGCCCAGACCCGCGCGGTGTGCTCGGCCAGCAGCGCGGCGGTGCCGGCCGTCCCGTGCAGCGAGAGCACGCCGTCCGGCTTCTCCGCTCCCGGCCGGGTGACCACCTCGGCACCGTGGCGGGCCAGCGCCTCGGCGACGGCGGCGGCCCGCGGGTGGCCCTCCGGAGCGGCCAGCAGCCACGTTCCGGGGAGGTACGGGTCGGCGTCGTGCTTCACCGGCTCCCACGCGATGCCGTAGCGCCAGTCCGCCACGGCCGACTCGCCGCGGGCGCGGCGGCGCCAGGACGCCAGCGAGCCGACAACGGTCTTGAGCACCTCGGCGTCCAGATCGAGCCGCCGGCCCAGGGCCGTCACGTCCTCGCCTTCGACCGCCTCCCAGAACGCCGCGTCGACCGGGTCAGCGGCCGCGTGCTCGACGCGGTCGAGCCAGTAGCGTTCGTGTTGGAAGGGGTAGGTGGGGAGGG
>NZ_JAAKZZ010000150.1 GCF_011045075.1 Streptomyces boncukensis | reverse complement strand
GCCTGACCATCGCCGTGGGCGCGGGTCACCAGGGCAGATCCGTGCCCACAGCCGAGGTAAGAGCGGGCTGAAGATTCGCTTCACCCCCGCCCTGAAGGACGGAGCACTGCGAATGATCCCGGTAGCCGAAGAGGAGGCAGGTCCCCCAGGCCCAACAGCCCTGTCGGACCGCGTCACTCGCAGGAGCCTGAGGACACCCAGTCTCAGCAGCCGCCGTCGCGACTGCGTTGGCAGTCACACGTGAGACATGACCGTCCGTCAGAGTCCCCTCGCTACCGCCATGTCTGGCCCATCGTGCTACCCGGTCAGAGATCGACTTGAAGAGCGGCATCACAGGCATCAGGCACTCCAGGACGCGAGGGGGGTGTACTCGGCCTCGCGTCGCGGGGAGCACTCACCACCTGCCCGCGAGCGAGGCCGAGCCCGTCAACAGCACGGTCTTACACAGCCGTTGACGATCTTGTTACACCACGAAGCGGCTGACGCACGCTGCGTGGCGACGACCAACAGCATGGACCCACACACCGCCAACTCGCAACCCATGAACTAGCACATGTGTAAGTTCATGCTCTCGGAGGCCCGCTCAACGCGCCTGTTGCGGGGTGAGACCATGTGGACACCGCAGTGGGTGTAGCCAGAAGGAGGAACCTCATGAGCAAGCTGCTGGCCACCGCCCGGAAGAGGCGGCTGGCTATGGAACTGCTCAAGATCCGTAAGGCTGCCGAGCTTCCGCGCAAACGGATGGCCGAGGAGTTGCGCTGCGACATCTCCCGCATTTCCCGCATTGAGGACGGCAAGGCCGTCGTTAGCTCGCTGGAGCTGTCCATCTGGCTCTCCGCGTGCGGCGTGCAGGCTGGGAGTGACTATGGCAAGGCCCTGGAACGGCTTCGGAAGCAACAACGTCATCGTGGCTGGTGGATGAAACAAGGGGACCTCATCCCGCCGAAGCTCCAAGAACTCATCTCCCTGGAGGAGTCAGCACGTGTCATCTTCGAGCATCGCCAGGTGACGCTTCCCGGCCTACTTCAAACGCCTGAGTACGCAGACGCGATGATTCGCAGCTTCCCCGTCAGCGGCGAAGGCACTGCCGAAGAAGCGGTTGCCGTTCGGATGCAGAGGCAGGAGGTGTTTCACAAGCAGGACGGGCCCCGAGCTTTCTTCGTGCTCGATGAGGCGGCGCTTCATCGTGTCGTCGGCGGGCCCAAGGTCATGAAGGAACAGCTAGACAAGCTCGTAAAGATGAGCAACGCTCCGTATGTGAACATTCAGGTTCTGCCATACGATTGTGGAGTTCATGAATCGGTGGCAGGGAGCTTCTGCCTGTTCTCGTACACAGAACCTAGCGCGATGGATGTCGCCCTGGTTGAGTACCTGCAAGGCAGGCTGGTCCTGGAGGACGATGACGACGTCGAGCCGTTCCGGCGATCCGCTGATCTCCTCAAAGACCAAGCGCTTGGGACCGGCAAGTCCAAGGAACTGATCCGCGCCATCGCGCAGAACCTTTACGTGAGTGACTGAGAGATGAGCATGCGACACGACCTCCCTCCCATTTGGAAGAAGAGCTCCTACAGCGGAAGCACCGATAATGCTTGCGTTGAGACGCAGATGACGTCAGAAGGCTCGGTTGCCTTCCGAGACAGCAAGGGGCCTGAGCTGGGAGCCCATGAGGTGTCTCCATCCGCCTGGGCCGCTTTCACATCCGCGCTGAAGGACGGCCGCCTGTCCTGAGCCCCTAGAGATCACGGCCCCGGCTCGAACCGGGGCCGTGGCATGCCTGTGCCCGGAGGAGTTGCTCCGTGCTCACGTGACCAACGGATGACCAACAGCGCCCGGAAGCACTGAGAACCGGCAGGACACGGCCCGCAGCGCACGAGACTGGCCGTGTCCCGAACCAGCGTTGCTTTACCTGGTCAGAGGGTCAAGTGACCACTTAGCCCCCAGGGGTGGCGACCTCGGCCGTCTTCGCGTTTTCCACCCTCTGACCAGGCGCTCCAGGGGAACGGGTGGTGCCGGTCACGAAGAGGTCGCCGTCGGCGCGCCCCGGCGAGCCGCGGCGGGCTACGACACCTCGCCGGCCAGCTTCGTGAAGTCCCCCCAGCTCCGCTTCGGCCGCTCCGGGTCCCACACCTTCTGCGCCATCGCCCGCAGCGGCATCCGGATGCCGCGGGCCACCTGCTCGGTGGTCTGGGCCCCCGCCAGGTCGCCCCAGACCGCGAACCGCGCCCCCGGGATGCGGTCCGGGCCCGCCCACTTCGCGGGCACCGGGCTGGTGCCGCGCAGTACGGCGGGCGTCCACTGCTCGTAGATCCGCCGGCCCGTGGGGTAGGTGAAGTCGTTCGGCTGGCCGAGGACGTAGTACAGGTACTCGTCGTTGAGGTTGAGGACCTTCCAGCCCTCCCTCAGATACTCCTCCGGCTTTCTGGCCCCGTACTCCTTGCCCGTCCAGTAGGCGACCTCGCGCCCCCGCGAGGGCCGCACGACGCCGCCGCTGTGCATGCCGTCGTTCCAGACCTGCGGGATCTTGCCGTGCTTGCGCACGGTCGCGGCCCGGTCGTTGAGCCAGGCCGTGGCGAGGTCCTGGATGCCGGCGGCGGAGCCGTGCCGGGCGCGGGCCGCGGCGGCGAGCCCCGGGTAGGTGGCGGCCGGGTCCGAGGTCAGCAGCGCCGGGTACTCGTCGCCGCCCAGGTGCCAGTACCGGCCGGGGAACAGGTCGGTGTACTCGCCCAGCAGCTCGTCCACGAGCTTGGCGGCGGCAGGGCGGGAGATGTCCAGGGCGCCGCGCGCGACGCGCCCCGTGGCGCTGCGGAGCTGGAGCTGGGGGTGGGCGCGCAGGACGGCGCCGAGGTGGCCCGGCGAGTCGAACTCCGGGATGACGGTGATGTGCCGGGACGCGGCCAGCCGCACGATCCGCCGCACCTCCGCCTTGCTCAGGTGCGGCGTCGAGACGACCTCGGGGTGGGTCTCGCTCTCGATGCGGAACGCCTGGTCGTCGGAGAGGTGGAGCTGGAGCTGGTTCAGTTTGAGGTCGCCCATCTCGCGGATGCGGCGCTCGATCCACGCCGCGCTGAAGTGCTTGCGGGCGATGTCGAGGGAGAAGCCGCGCTGCGGCCGGTCCGGCGCGTCGCGCACGGTGCCGTCGGCGAAACGGCCCTGGGCGCGGTACGTCTGGAGCAGGGTGCGGGTGCCGTAGAAGGCGCCCGCTTCGGAGCCGCCGGTGATGGTGATCCGCCCGGCGCGGCTGGTGAGGACGTACGCCTCGGGGCCGCCCGGGGAGGCGGCCCGGACCTTGGCCGAGGTCTTCAGCTCGATGTCGGCGGTGCGGGCCGGGCCCCGGGACGTGGGCACCTTCAGCTCTCCGGCGAGCAGCCGGGCCTCGTCGGCGAGCGGGCCGTCCGGGGCCGCGACGACCCGGGTGTCCCGGGTCGGCTTCCAGCCGGGGCCGCGCACCGGGCGCCAGTCGCGGACGGAGGGGATGCTCGCGGGCGCGGGCCCGAGCCGCGCGGGCCCGGTCGGGGGCTTGGGTCCCGGGGTGCGGGACGCGCCGGGCGCGCGGTCGTCGCCGGCGGTCGGGCGTTTGCCCGCGCTTTCGCCGCCGTCGCCGCCGTCGCCGTGCCCGCCGTCGCCGCCGAGTCCGTTCAGCGAGAGCGCCGCCACGGCCCCGGCGACCAGCACCGCACCGGACACAGCGAGCGTTCTTGGCCAGTTTCGTCCCATATGAATACGGTATTGCCCTTTCACTGCGATCCTGTCAGCTATGCATCACACAGCGTTCCCTTTTGAGTGAAAAGACGAGCATCACTCCGACGGCGCCCTGCGCACACGGCTACGGTGACGAGACTCCTACCTCACGTGTGTATCCGACGTCACATCGCCGCTATCGTCCACACTGTCCGTCCGGCCCCGAGGAGCCCATGCCCCTGCCCCCTCAGCGAAGCGAGGCGTCCACCCCTCTCCCGCCGCTGGAGCGGATCAACGACTCCCCGCCGGCGGTGGCGGAGGAGGCGCTGCTCGGGTGCTGCGGCAGCGCACGCTGGGCGCGGCGGATCGCCGCGCACCGCCCGTACCCGGACCTGGAGGCGCTGCTGGCGGCGGCCGACGAGGCGAGCTACGACCTGACGGCGGAGGACCTCACCCAGGCGCTCGCCGCGGAGGCGGCCCCGCATCCGCCCGGCTACCCGGCCTGGGAGCCGCAGCCGGGGACGCTCGCGGCGCACACCGCGCTGCGCGCGGCGCAGGCGGCGTACGAGAGCAGATTCCGGTTCCCGTTCGTGATGTGCCTGGACGAGTGGCCCCCCGGTCAGCGGCTCGACCAGACGCTCGCCGCGATCCGCGTCCGCCTCGGGCACGAGGAAGAGGAGGAGCGCGCGGTGGCCGCCGACGAGCTGCGGAAGGTGGCGCGGGGGCGGCTGGCCCGGCTGGTCGCGGGCCGCGTCGCTGGGCCAACCGTGGCTGATTGATCACACCTGCGCACCCCGCCCCGGCGTGCCGACAGGCCGTCGATACGATGACGGATGGCCGGTGGACCGTACCCGGCCGGGCCCGACCGACCAGTGCGTGCTTTTGTGGAAGAACGAAGTGGGCGGCTGGCCCCGATATCCGCTCCCGGAGGGTTTTTCCGTGCCGGCTGGAACGCTGTACCGCGGCCGGGAAGGAATGTGGTCCTGGGTGGCTCACCGAGTCACCGGCGTCCTCATTTTCTTCTTCCTGTTCGTACACGTCCTCGACACCGCGCTCGTCCGCGTCTCGCCCGAGGCGTACGACGACACCGTGGCGATCTACAAGACTCCGCTCGTCAACCTGATGGAGTACGGCCTCGTCGCCGCCATCCTGTTCCACGCGCTGAACGGCCTGCGGGTCGTCGCCGTGGACTTCTGGTCGAAGGGCGCCAGGTACCAGAAGCAGATGCTGTGGACCGTGATGGGCATCTGGATCGTCCTCATGGCCGGGGCCTTCTACCCCGTGCTGCAGCACACGCTGCGCGAGCTGTTCGGGAGCTGATGCGCGATGTCGACCGAGACCGCCAAGACCGGGGACGCGGCGCAGGACGCCGCCCCCGCCGTGTCGGACGTCAGCCTGTACGACGTGGACAACCCGGCGCCCGTGATCGAGCCGCCGCGCGCCCGCACGGCCCGGACCCCGAAGGCCACCCGCACCAACTTCGAGCTGTACGGCTGGCTGTTCATGCGGCTGTCCGGCATCGTGCTCGTGGTGCTGGTCATCACGCACCTGCTGATCCAGCTCGTCCTGGACGACGGCGTGAGCAAGATCGGCTTCGCGTTCGTCGCCGGGCGCTGGGCCTCGCCGTTCTGGCAGGTGTGGGACCTGGTGATGCTCTGGCTGGCGATGCTGCACGGCGCCAACGGCCTGCGCACGATCATCAACGACTACGCCGAGCGGGACAACACCCGCTTCTGGCTGAAGATGCTGCTGTACACCGCCACCGTCTTCACCGTCCTCCTGGGCACGCTGGTGATCTTCACCTTCGACCCGAACATCCGCTGACCGGGAGAAGGAGAAGAGGTTCCCTCCCATGCAGATCCACAAGTACGACACCGTCATCGTCGGTGCCGGCGGCGCCGGGATGCGCGCCGCGATCGAGTCGACGAAGCGCAGCCGCACCGCCGTGCTGACGAAGCTCTACCCCACCCGCTCCCACACCGGCGCAGCGCAGGGCGGCATGGCCGCGGCCCTCGCGAACGTCGAGGAGGACAACTGGGAGTGGCACACCTTCGACACCATCAAGGGCGGTGACTACCTGGTCGACCAGGACGCCGCCGAGATCCTGGCGAAGGAGGCCATCGACTCGGTCCTCGACCTGGAGAAGATGGGCCTGCCCTTCAACCGCACCCCGCAGGGCCGGATCGACCAGCGCCGCTTCGGCGGGCACTCCCGCAACCACGGCGAGGCCCCGGTGCGCCGCTCCTGCTACGCGGCGGACCGCACCGGCCACATGATCCTCCAGACGCTGTACCAGAACTGCGTGAAGGAGGGCGTGGAGTTCTTCAACGAGTTCTACGTGCTCGACCTGCTGCTCAGCGAGGTCGACGGGCAGCGGCGGACCGCGGGCGTCGTGGCGTACGAGCTGGCGACCGGCGAGATCCACGTCTTCCGCGCCAAGGCGGTCGTCTTCGCCTCGGGCGGCAACGGCAAGTTCTTCAAGGTCACCTCGAACGCGCACACCCTGACCGGGGACGGGCAGGCGGCGGCGTTCCGGCGCGGGCTGCCGCTGGAGGACATGGAGTTCTTCCAGTTCCACCCGACCGGCATCTGGAAGATGGGCATCCTGCTCACCGAGGGCGCGCGCGGCGAGGGCGGCATCCTGCGCAACAAGGACGGCGAGCGCTTCATGGAGAAGTACGCGCCCGTCATGAAGGACCTGGCCTCGCGCGATGTGGTCTCCCGCGCGATCTACACCGAGATCCGCGAGGGCCGCGGCTGCGGCGCCGACAAGGACCACGTCTATCTGGACCTGACGCATCTGCCGCCGGAGCAGCTGGACGCCAAGCTGCCGGACATCACCGAGTTCGCCCGGACGTACCTGGGCATCGAGCCGTACACCGACCCGGTGCCGATCCAGCCGACCGCGCACTACGCGATGGGCGGCATCCCCACCAACGTCGAGGGCGAGGTGCTGGCCGGCAACACCGACCCCGTCCCCGGTCTGTACGCGGCGGGCGAGGTGGCCTGCGTCTCGGTGCACGGCGCGAACCGGCTGGGCACCAACTCGCTGCTGGACATCAACGTCTTCGGGCGGCGGGCCGGGATCGCCGCGGCGGAGTACGCGGCGACGGCGGACCTCGTGGAGCTGCCCGAGGAGCCGTCGAAGTTCGTCGAGGACGAGATCGAGAACCTGCGGGACGCCACCGGCAACGAGCGGGTGGTGGAGATCCGCAAGGCGCTGCAGGAGACCATGGACCGGAACGTCATGGTCTTCCGCACGGAGCAGACGCTGAAGGAGGCCGTCGAGGAGATCGGCCAGCTGCGCAAGCGGTACCGCAACATCAGCGTCCAGGACAAGGGCAAGCGCTTCAACACGGATCTGCTGGAGGCCCTGGAGCTGGGCAACCTGCTCGACCTGGCCGAGGTGACGGCGGTCTCGGCGCTCGCCCGCAAGGAGTCCCGCGGCGGGCACTACCGCGAGGACTTCCCCACCCGCGACGACGTCAACTTCATGCGGCACACCATGGCGTACCGCGAGGTGGGCGACGACGGCACCGAGTCGATCCGGCTGGACTACAAGCCGGTCGTCCAGACCCGCTACCAGCCGATGGAGCGTAAGTACTGATGGGCACAGCGACACTTGAGAAGAACGACTCCGCCGGTCCGGTCGACTCCGCGGAGAACAGCGCCACCCACCTGATCACGGTGGTGCTGCGGATCCGCCGCTTCAACCCGGAGGTCGCGGAGGAGTCGAGCTGGCAGGACTTCACCCTGAAGATCGACGCCAAGGAGCGGGTGCTCGACGCGCTGCACCAGATCAAGTGGGAGCAGGACGGCACGCTCACCTTCCGCCGCTCCTGCGCGCACGGCATCTGCGGCTCGGACGCGATGCGGATCAACGGCCGCAACCGGCTGGCGTGCAAGACGCTGCTGAAGGACATCAACCCGGAAAAGCCGATCACGGTGGAGCCCATCAAGGGCCTCGCGGTCCTGAAGGACCTGGTGGTCGACATGGAGCCGTTCTTCCAGGCGTACCGGGACGTGATGCCGTTCCTGGTGACGTCCGGGAACGAGCCGACCCGCGAGCGGCTGCAGTCCGCGGCGGACCGGGAGCGCTTCGACGACACCACCAAGTGCATCCTGTGCGCGGCGTGCACCTCGTCCTGCCCGGTGTTCTGGAACGACGGGCAGTACTTCGGCCCGGCGGCGATCGTGGGCGCGCACCGCTTCATCTTCGACAGCCGCGACGAGGCCGGCGAGCAGCGGCTGGAGATCCTGAACGACCGGGACGGCGTGTGGCGCTGCCGTACGACGTTCAACTGCACGGACGCCTGCCCGCGCGGCATCGAGGTGACCAAGGCCATCCAGGAGGTCAAGCGGGCCCTGATCACCCGCCGCTTCTGACGCCTCCGCCGCCGGAGCGCCGGCGGCACACACCGGGCGGCGCCGGGCCCCTCAGCGGGGGCTCGGCGCCGCCCGGTGTGTACGGCCGGATGCCGCCTCGTCACCCAGCCACCCCACGCGGAAGCGGGAGAAGTGGATGCCGCCGGTGGCCCCCACCTCGTACAGGCAGCCCACCGTGCCGTCGCGCAGCACGGCCAGCGCCGAGTAGCCCGCGAGGCCCGGCTTGAGGACGGCGCGGTACGGCCAGCTCGCACCGTCGTCGCGGCTGTAGCGCACGGTCAGCTCGTGGCGGCGCTCGGCGGAGGCGGTGTTGCTGAACAGCACGTCGCGGGTCAGGCCCGGGAGTCCGGGGCCGGGCCGCAGATGGGAGATCTCGTCGGCGTTGTTGCCGGGGTCCACCAGCAGCGCGGAGCGCGTCATGGGGCCGAACGGGCGGGCGCCGTCCGGCGATGTGGCGTAGTGGCGGGCGCCGCCCTCGTTGTGCCGCATGTTCTGCGCGAGGGCGCCGGTGGCGCCGCGCTGGACGGGCTTGGACTCGTTGACGCCGGTGCCGGCCGCGGCGCCGGTGCGCCAGGTCTTCCCGTGGTCGTCGCTGATCAGGTTGGCCGCGTGGGTGGCGCGGCGCTCGTCGCGGTAGACGAGGGGCTGGACGAGCCGCCCGGTGCTGGTCTGGATGCCGTGCCCGGAGGCGGCGAACAGCTTGGCCCAGGACGGGTCCTTCACCCCCGGGGTGACGTCCACGGGCGGGCTCCAGGTGCGCCCGTCGTCGTCGCTGGTCCGGTAGAGGACGCGGCCGCTCTTGGTGTTGCCCGCGAAGAAGTTCGTGCCCGGGGGCCCGTAGTTGTAGAAGAGGAAGACCCGGCCGGTGGCGCGGTCCACCAGCAGGCTGCTGTCGCCGGTGCCGTCCCGGGTGCTCTCCGCGTGCGCGACGATCTCCGGCGGGCTCCAGGTGGCGCCGCCGTCGGTGCTGCGGCGCAGCCCGACCTGGATGTCGGCGGGCAGGTCGGACGGCCCGTCCACCCGGGCGTCGACGGCGGCGAGCAGGGTGCCGGAGTTGGTGGCGGCCAGCGCGGGGATGCGGACGGACGCCGCGGTGCCGGGCCGCTCGGCGCCGTCGTCGGCGAGCATGCCCCGGAAGACGGTGCGGGTGGTGAACAGCCGGGTGGTGTTCATCCCCGGCGTCCCCGCGCGCAGTCCGCACGCGGCCCGGCCCCGCTCGGCCGCGCGGAACCCGCCGGGCCCGCTGACGCGCAGCGCGTACGGGGTGCCCGGCGGCAGGGACCAGCGGACGGCGGCGGCGCGCCCGGCGGCGACCTCGGGTGCGGCGCGCTGCCCGCGCTCCGGCCCGGTCACGGTGAAGGAGGCGGCGCGAGCCGAGCGGTTCTCCAGGGTGAGCACGAGCCGGCCCTGGGTGCAGTCGACGCCGACCCGGGCGGCGTACGGCCGCTCGGCGGCGCGGGCCGCGCCTGCCATCCCACCGCCGGCCATCCCCCCGCCGGCCGCCACGAGCAGGGCGGCGAGCCCCGCGATCCCGGCACTCCGCATCTCCGGCTCCCTTCGCTCGACGATCCGGACTACCGGATCCGCGCACCGGAGCGCGCCCCGACGCGCCGTCAGGGGCGCGAACGGTGAAGGGCGGAATCCGGTCAACTGCGTCCCGTCGCGTACGCGGGCCCTGGCGCTCCCGCCCCGTTCCGGCACCATGCGGACATCCGCACCGCTCGTCCGTCCCCTCCAGAAGGAGTACGTGTACTGCGTTTTCCCGGGGGGCGACCCCCGTGCCCCGGCCGCCGGCGGCTCCGGCCGCAGCCGCGGCGGGGCAGGTCAGACCGATTCCGGACCGACATCGCAAGGGAAGCCCAGTGACAGACACGAGGTGCACCACGAGACGAACGCGACGGATCTCCCTCCCGCTGGCCGCGCTGGCGGCCGCCGCCGGGCTGCTGCTCGGCGGGGTGCAGGCGGGAGCGGCGGCAGCGGCGGCCCCGCGCCGGGTGGGGCCCAGGAAGGCGCCGCCGGCTACTGGACGCCCGAGCGGATGCGGCAGGCCGAGCCGCTCGACCTGCTCCCGGCCGGCCCGGACGAGCGCCGCGCCGTCCCGGCGGGCCCGGCCCGTACGGTCGAGCCGACGGCGGCGTCCGCCACCGCGCCCGGCACCACCGCCTTCCCGGAGACGGGCGCCCCCTGGACCGGCGGCGGCGAGGTGGCGACGACCTCGGGCCGGGTCTTCTTCACCTTCGACGGCAACCCCTCGTCCTGCTCCGGCAACGCGGTCACCAGCGACAACGGCAGCACCGTGCTGACGGCGGGGCACTGCGTGAAGTACCAGGGCTCCTGGCACACCGACTGGGTCTTCGTGCCCGGTTACCACGACGGGCAGGCCCCGTACGGCCGCTGGAGCGCGAGCGAGACGCTCACCACCCCGCAGTGGGAGGCGAGCGAGGACATCAACTACGACGTCGGCGCGGCCGTCGTCGCCCCGCTGGACGGGCAGCGGCTCACGGACGTCGTCGGCGGCCAGGGCCTGGCCTTCAACGGCGCCTACGGCCAGGACATGTACGCCTTCGGCTTCCCCGCGGCCGACCCGTACGACGGCGAGCGGCTGATCCACTGCTCAGGGACGACGTTCCAGGACCCGCTGCTCTCCGACGACCACGGCATGGACTGCGATATGACGCCGGGCTCCAGCGGCGGCCCGTGGTTCGCGTCGTTCGACGAGTCGACGGGACGGGGGCTGCAGTCCTCCGTCAACAGCTTCGGCTACGTCTTCCTGCCGGACACGATGTTCGGCCCGTACTTCGGCGCGGCGGCAGAGGGCCTGTACGAGACGGCCCAGTCGAGCTGACCCGCGCACCCCGGCGGGGCGGCGGAAGGGCCGCCGCCCCGCTCAGCGCGCCCGCCGCGCGCGGTGGGCGCGCACCCGCCCCCGGCTCGCGCAGGCCGGGGACGGGCACCAGCGGCGCCGCCCCGAGGTGTCGGTGAACACGCCCCGGCAGTCGTCCTCCGGGCACACCTTCAGCGCGTGCCGCTCCGCGCCGGTGAGGTGCTCGGCCGCCTGCCGCGCGATCCGGGCCAGCGCCGCGCCGACGCCGGGCGGCGCCGTACGCGTCAGCCGGTCCCCGCCCGCCAGCCGGACCGGGTCCTCGTACTCGGCCAGGAAGGCCGTCAGATCGGCGACCGCGCCGTCCGGCGGCGGGCGCCCCTCCACCGTGGCGAGCGCGAGCAGCCGCAGCGTCTCGCGCAGCCGGTGCGCGAGCTCCACCTCGGCGCCGTCGCTGCCCCGGCCCGGCGACAGCTCGCAGCGGGCGAGCCACTCGTCGAGCCGGGCGGGCGTCGCCAGCCGCTCGACGGGGTGCGCGGCGAACGTACGGCCCCGGGTGGCGAGCAGATTCAGCCATGTCGCGCCGCAGTCGAAGCGGAAGGCGAGCTTCTCGTTCTCGGTCACCCCAGGAGCGTAACGCGTGGTCCGTTACGCGTGCTACGGTGCACGGCAGTCCATCCGTAACGCCACAAGCGTTACGCGCTGCTCCACCGAAAGGACCGGCACGCCATGGCACCGCGCATGCGCCCCGCGCCCCTCGACCGCGAGGCGGGCTACGCCCTCCTCGACACGCTCCAGGACGAACACACCCAGCAGGCGGCCCTCCCCGGCCTGGAGGCGATGGCGCCCGGCTTCGGCGACTGGGTGGTCACCGCGCTCTTCGGCGGCACCTACCAGCGCGAGGGGCTCTCGCTGCGCGACCGGCAGATCGCCAACCTCGCCGCGCTCACCGCGCTCGGCGGCGTGGAGCCGCAGCTCGCGGGGCATGTGCGGACCTCGCTGCGGATCGGCATGGCACGCACGGAGATCGCCGAGGTCCTCGTCCACGTAGCGCCGTACGCGGGGGTGCCCAGGGCGCTGGCCGGGCTGCGCGCCGCGGCCACGGCACTGGACGGGACGGAGGGCGAGCGGTGACGGCGCCCGCCGTACG
The DNA here is from genome assembly GCF_011045075.1 of Streptomyces boncukensis. Lineage (GTDB taxonomy): Bacteria > Actinomycetota > Actinomycetes > Streptomycetales > Streptomycetaceae > Streptomyces > Streptomyces boncukensis. The sequence continues at coordinate 2,865 of NZ_JAAKZZ010000150.1, read as the reverse complement.
CACCGTGTGCGGCGACGTCCCGCCCGCCGGGCTCGGCGTGACCGACGCGCACGACCACCTCTTCCTGCGCTCGGCCTCCCTCCCGGGCCAGGAACTGGACGACCCCGCGGCCGCCCTCGCCGAACTGCGCGCCTTCGCCGGGGAGGGCGGCGGCGCCGTGGCCCAGTGGACGCCGTGGGGCCTGGGCCGGGGCCGGGCCGCGCTGCCCGCCCTCTCCCGCCGCAGCGGCGTCCATGTGATCGCCGCCACGGGCGTCCACCAGCGCGCGCACTACGCCGCGCCGGAGCGGGACCGGATGCCGCGCGACGCCGAAGCGCTCGCCGCGCTCTTCACCCGGGAGCTCACCCGGGGGCCCGTACGGGCCGGGATGATCAAGGTGGCGGGGAGCTTCCACGGCCTCGACGCACACGCGGAACGCTCCCTGACGGCGGCCGCGCTGGCCCACCGCGCGACGGGCGCGCCCATCGGCGTCCACCTGGAGGGCGGCACGGCGGCGCTGGACATCCTCGACCTGCTGTGCGGCACGCACGGCGTGCCGCCGCACCGGGTGCTCCTGGGCCACCTGGGGCGCGCCCCGGACCTGCGCACCCACCTGCGCGCCGCCGAGTGCGGCGCCTACCTCGCCTACGACGGCCCCTCGCGGGCGAACCACGCCACGGACTGGCACCTGTTCGACTGCCTGACGACGCTGGCGGAGGCGGGCCACACGGACCGCCTCCTGCTGGGCGGCGACACGACGACGGCACGGGCCCGCTCGGCGGACGCCGGCGGCGAGGGCCCCGGCCCGCCCTTCCTGCTCACCCGGATCCGCCCGCGCCTGGAGCGGGAGCTCGGCCCGGACGCGACCCGCGCCATCCTGACCGCCAACCCGGCCCGCGCCTTCGCGGCGGAGTGGGCGACGGGGTGATCGAGTTCAGCCCGTTCTCGCGAGGAACCCCGGGCGTTCATGCCGGAGGACGCTTGAGCGCGCGAGACCTGCCGGGTGCAATCCCCGGCATGCGGGGCGTGAGTCACGCGTCCCGACCGCCCCGCCAGGGCGGTCACGATGCGGGAGGCACCATCGCGGCCGACGCTCGCGGATCAGGTCGCCGTCCGCGATACCCGTCTCGGCGAGTACCGCGCGGACGCCGGCGAGCGCGTCACCGACGTCCGTCTCGACTCCGGCCAGGGTCTCCGGCTCAAGGAACGTCCCGTCGATTTCCGGTACCCGTACGAGGGCGGCGAGCATGTCCCGCCCCTTGGCGCGCAGCTCGTAGGTGCGGCAGCGCTCCCGCACGCGTGCCTTCAGCTCGGCCTCGATCATCGCCTCCCCTTCCCGTGAGACTGCCTCCGCCGCTCGACGCTGTCCGCACCGGTGTCGTCAGGTCAGACGAATGACGTTCCAGGACAGCGGCTCCAGCGCCGTGCGGAGGGTGCCGGTGGCGTCAAGGGTGGTGCCCGTCGCGAGGTGCGGGGTGACGCGGTCGGGGGCAGTGAGGGTGTTGCGGGACTCCGGGTCGGCGTCCGCGAGCACGGAGTGTTCCGCGACCTCCGTCAGGGACAGGCCGTACAGGCGCGCCTCCAGCGGGAGTTCCTCGTGCTGGGAGCGGTTGACGGCGAAGAGGGTGACCGCGCCCGTCGCCTCGTCCCGTACCGCCGTCGCGTGGAGCAGGGGGACCTCGCCGTAGCGCGCCGTCTCGTGTGCCGGGGACTCCGGGCGTACGTCCAGCACCGTGCCCCGGCCGTACGCGGACGCCTGGGCGAACGGGTAGAACGTCGTCTGGCGCCACGCCGGGCCGCCGGGCTCCGTCATGATCGGGGCTATGACGTTGACCAGCTGGGCCAGGCAGGCGACCGCCACGCGGTCCGCGTGGCGGAGGAGGGTGATCAGGAGGGAGCCGACCACCACCGCGTCGGTGACCGTGTAGCTGTCCTCCAGGAGGCGCGGCGCCTCCGCCCAGTTGGGCGGGTTCTCCGCGAAGTCCCGGTGGTAGTGGCTCTGGTACCAGACGTTCCACTCGTCGAAGGAGAGGGTGAGCTTCTTCTTCGACTTGCGGCGGGCCGCCACGTGGTCGCAGGTGGCCACGGTGTTCCGGATGGCCGCGTCCATGTCCTCCGCCGAGGCGAGGAAGGAGTCACGGTCGCCGTCCAGCTCCTGGTAGTAGACGTGCAGCGAGATGTGGTCCACGAGGTCGTAGCACTCCCCCAGGACCGTCGCCTCCCACTCCGCGAAGGTCGGCATGCCCGGGCCGGAGCTGCCGCAGGCGACCAGTTCCAGGCCGGGGTCCGGGTCCTGCTGGCGCATCGCGCGGGCCGTCTCGGCTGCCAGGCGGCCGTACTCCGCCGCCGTCTTGTGGCCGGTCTGCCAGGGGCCGTCCATCTCGTTGCCCAGGCACCACAGCCGGATGCCGTACGGGTCCTTCGCGCCGTGCGCCGCCCGGCGGTCCGAGAGGGCCGTGCCGGACGGATGGTTGGCGTACTCCAGCAGATCGAGGGCCTCGGCCACCCCCCGGGTGCCGAGGTTGACGGCCAGCATCGGTTCGCCGCCCACCTTGCGGACGAAGTCGGCGTACTCGGCCAGGCCGAACTGGTTGGTCTCCGTGGACTGCCAGGCCAGATCCAGGCGGCGCGGCCTGGCCTCCTTCGGGCCCGTGCCGTCCTCCCACTTGTAGCCGGAGACAAAGTTGCCGCCGGGGTAGCGAACGGCGGTCACGCCCAGCTCGCGGATCAGGTCGAGGACGTCGGTGCGGAGGCCCTCCGGGTCGGCGGCGGGATGGCCGGGCTCGTAGATGCCGGTGTAGACGCAGCGGCCCAGGTGCTCGACGAAGGAGCCGAACAGGCGCGGGTCGGTGCGGGAGACGGTGAAGGCGGGGCTGAGGGTGAGGC
>NZ_JAAKZZ010000014.1 GCF_011045075.1 Streptomyces boncukensis | reverse complement strand
GCCCCGGGAGCGCTCGGGGCGACAATGGGCGGATGACCGACGCACTCCAGACACACGTCCTCGACGTCACCACCGGCGCGTCCGAACGGGTCATGGACCTCACCCGCGACTGCGCCGCGTTCCTCGCCCGCGCCGCGGGCGGCCGGGACGGGCTGCTGAACATTTTCGTCCCGCACGCGACGGCCGGGATCGCGATCCTGGAGACCGGCGCGGGCAGCGACGACGACCTGCTGGCCGCGCTGCGCGAGCTGCTGCCCGCCGACGACCGCTGGCGGCACCGGCACGGCAGTCCGGGGCACGGGCGCGACCACGTCCTCCCCGCCCTGGTCCCACCGCACGCGACGCTGCCGGTCCTGGGCGGCGCACTGGAACTGGGCACGTGGCAGTCGGTATGTCTGGTCGATACGAATATCGACAATCGCGACCGCCAGGTGCGGCTGAGCTTTCTGGGCTGAGCGGGATCGTATCCCCGGGGGCCGCCATTTCTCCGTTCCCTGGCTGCGGCGAGTGTCTGTCACCTACGGGCACGACGGTCCCTGGGACCGGAACGATCCGGCGAATGAGAACCGCTTCACGAGCGAAGACTGGGGCGCGCAGAAGGGGCTGCGCGCAATCCAGCGTCGCAACCGCGATGCCACGCGGACGGCGGTCAGACTGTGCCAGGCGGGATGAGCAGCGCGTTGATCGCCGCGGTGCGAACCGTCATAGCGACGCTTTCGGGATCGAGGCCGCTGTTGAACTGGGGGACCGCGTTGATCATCGAGAAGACGGCGTGGGTGAGGACCCGGTTCTGCGCGTCCGACAGATCGGGGCGGAGCCGCTCCACCAGCGCGCTCCACTCCTCGGCGTAGAGGCGCATCATGCGGCGCATCTGGTGTCGTTCTTCTTCGGGAACGTTGTGTTCGTTCTTCAGGAACACAAGGGTGGACGGCACGTTCTGGAGACTGCGCGTGACGTGGTAGTCGATCATCGCCTCCAGCGCCTTGCGTGGATCCGTCACTTCGGCCGCGGTCTCGCGCGCGTTGGCCAGCAGATCCTTCAGCGGGTCTTCGAGCACGGCGATCAGCAACGCCTGCTTGCTCGGGAAGTGCCGGTACAGGGCGGGACCGGTCACGCCTGCGCGCGCGCCGATCATCTCGGTGGTGACCGCGTCGAAGGCGCGCTCATGGAACAACTCGCCGGCCGCCTTGATCAGTGTCTGCCTGCGCGAGGAGCGCTGCGACGCGGCGGCGCGGGGAGAGGATGAGCTCGTCATGGGGGGATTCTACGTGAGAGGTCGGTAACTGGCCTTCGCATGCTCCGCCAGCCGGTCCGCTACGCCACTGAGACAGGCGAATCCCAGGTCGGAGGACATTCCTTGCGGGTTGCCGAGCACGCCGTTGGGGGACAGCGCGCTGACGCCGCCTGTTAGTACCTTGGCCAGCAGCTGCTCGTTCATGGGTTCGCTGAAGCCGGCGGCGGCGCGATCGCCTCGTACGGCGTCCGGCCGGACGGCGAGCATGATCGAACTCTCGGCCACGTCGGCGTGGCCGCCGACGTGGCCGGCGAGGCCGGCGACGCGCTCGGCGGCCGCCCGCCAGGCATCGAGGACCGCTGTCGAGTCGGCGAAGGTGATCACGTCGAGCCCGGGGAGCAGTCGCTCGGCGAGCTTCGGCCCGATCTCGCTCAGCACGGGGTAGTTGCCGATGTGCGCGGAGAAGATCAGTACGCGGCGGAAGCCGTGCGTCACCAGGCTTGCGCAGCAGTCGAAGCAGATCGCCTCCAGTGTCTCGGGGCGAACGGACAGCGTTCCGGCGAAGCCGAGGTGGTGTGCGGAGCAGCCGATCCGCACGGTTGGCAGCACCAGTGCGTCGCCGAGTCGCTCTGCTACGAGAACACCCAGCCGGTCGGCGTGTTCGCTGTCGACTGACAACGGCAGGTGCGCGCCGTGCTGCTCGGTGGCGCCGAGCGGCAGAACCGCGGTCCGCGTGCCGCGTGCGATCGCATCCGCGATGTCCGGCGAGGTCAGGCGCTCGATCCGCAGCTCGCTCATGAGTCACCCCACCAGAAGTTAGTTGGGAGTAACACGTCACCCTCCTTGAGTGCGTCTTGACCGCGTGCTTGTTCCAACTTACGTTATCGATCAATAACATTCGAGAGAAGGGGCGAGATGGACTTCATCCTCATGTCCGAGGGCGACACCCCGGTCGGACTCACCCACGAGCACCGCTACCGGGAACTCATCGAGGAGGTGCTGCTCGCGGAGCGGGTCGGCTTCGACGCCTTCGGAAGTTCCGAGCAGCACGTCGCCATCGGCACGGCCACGGTGTCCGCACCGGAGGTGTTCTATCCCTACGTGATGGCGCTCACGAGCCGGATCCGCTTCATCCATCTGGTGACGCTGCTGCCGACCCGGATGAACCACGCGCTGCGCGTCGCGGAGCGCATCGCGACCGAGGACATCCTGTCCAACGGCCGGGTGGAACTCGGGACCGGGCGCGGCAACACGACATTGGCGCTGCGTGCGTTCGAAGTGGACCCGACCGAGAACAAGGCCCAGTGGCGGGAAGGCATCGAGGTGATCCGCCGGGCGTTTCTCGACGATCCCTTCTCGTATGTGGGAGAGCACTACAAGATCCCGCCGCGCAGCCTGGTCCCGAAGCCGCTGCAGACGCCCCATCCACCGATCTCGGCCGCCGCCGGCAGCCCGAACTCGGTCGAGACCGCCGCTGCGATGGGCATCGGCGCCATCATGGGCGGCTTCTACCTCGGGTACGACCTCGTGGAGAACATGCTGAGGCTCTACGACGAGACACTCGCCGCGACCACCCACGAGCGCCCGGCCACCCCGCGGAAGATGGTCCTGGTCAGCGGCGGTATGCACTGCGCCGAGACGACGGCACTCGCCCGTGAGCAGGCCAGGCCCCTGTTCGAGATGTCCAAGCTCTCGACCGATGCCTTCGAGCGGCTGTCCAAGCTTTCGCAGGACTACGCCTACATGGGGGCCGTCAAGAACGTCGACTTCGACGACGAGGAGTATCTGTTCGAACATTCGCAGGGCTTCCTCGTCGGCGACCCGGATCACTGCGCCGAGCACGTCCAGCGTTACGCGGACATGGGCGTCGACGCGCTCGTGCTCCGGGTGGACAGCCTTCCGCACGACCAGCTGATGCGCTCGATCGAGCTGTTCGGCAAGTACGTGATCCCGCGCTTCAAGCACCCGCGCAACGTGGTGCGCCCGGCCGACGACGTGCTGGCCGGGATCCGTGCCGCGCGGCCCGCCCACGAAGAGGCCCTCCGCCGGTTCCTGTCCGGCCACGACCTTGAGTACTCCTCGGAGGTGCTTCGATGAACGAGCTCTATCGCACGGACGGCGGGAACGTCCTCGTCGAGCGCGCGGCCGACGGTGTCCTGCTGATCACGATGAACCGGCCGGAGCGGTACAACGCGCTGCTGATGCCGATGTTCGAAGAGCTGAGCCGGATCTGGGCCGACGTCGAACGCGACGACGAGACGCGCGTCGTCGTGGTGACCGGCGCCGGGGACGCCTTCTGCGCCGGAATGGACGTCCGGCAGCCCGATCCGACGCCCGAAGAGGCGCTCGCGATGCTGGAGAGCGAACGCAGGCGGGTGTCGACCGTCCTGCGGATCGAAAAGCCGGTCATCTCCGCGATCAACGGCCCCGCGGTCGGCTACGGCCTGTCGACCGCGCTGCTCGCCGACATCAGCATCGCCGCCGAGGACGCGGTGTTGATGGAGGGCCACACCAAAGTCGGCGTGACCGCGGGCGACCACGCCTCGCTGATCTGGCCGCTTCTGGTCGGGATGGCCAAGACGAAGTACTACGTGCTCACGTCGGAGAAGCTGACCGGTGCCGAGGCCGAGCGGATCGGGCTGGTGAGCCTCGCAGTTCCCCGCGATCGCGTGCTGCCGCGGGCCTTGGAGATCGCCACCGGGCTCGCGCAAGGTCCCCAGCAGGCCCTCCGCTTCACGAAGCGCGCACTCAACATGTGGCTCACCAGCGCGCTGCCCCAGCACGAGCTGTCGGGAGCACTGGAGATCCTGGACTTCGCCGGCGCCGACTATCGCGAAGCACGCCAGGCGTTCCGGGAGAAGCGTCCCGCCTCGTTCCCCTCCGCCCGCACACCGGCCAGCCGACCGGAGACGACATGACCACGGCCTCACACGACACCTCGCCCAGCGGCGCCGTTGTGTCCGAAAGGGACGGCGTGCTGGTCCTGACCCTGAACCGTCCGCCCGCGAACGCGCTCAGCAACTCGCTCGTCCGCGAGCTGACCACGACACTGGAAGACCTCGCCGACCGCCCGAGCCCTCCGGCTGTCGTCCTGACGGGAGCGGGTGGGCGGTTCTTCTGCGCCGGCGGCGACATCAAGGAAGCAGTCGGCTACGACGCCGAGTCGATGGCCGAACGGATGACGTCGTTCCACGCGCTGCTCTGTGTCCTGGAGAACTTCCCCCGGCCGCTGGTGTGCGCGGTCAACGGCTGGTGCGTCGGCGGCGGGATCGAGATGGCGCTGTTCGCCGACGCGGTGCTCGCCTCGGCGCAAGCGCGGTTTGTCTTCCCCGAGATCAACCACGGGATGCTGCCGGCGGTGAAGGGGATCGCCCGCGTCCGCGAGGTCGTGGGCGACCGCGGGGCCCGGCGTCTTCTGCTGGGCGGAGAGTCCATCGACGCGTGCGACGCGACATCGCTGAGCATCGTCGACCAGGTGGTCGAGCAGGAGGACCTGCTGGCTGCGGCGGTGGCGCACGCGCGCGCGGCGGCGGCGAAGCCGCCCGCCGTGTTCGCGGCGTTGAAGCGGGCTCTGCGCCAGGAGACGGCCGGTTGGCCGGCGGAGGAGCAGATGCGCGTCACGGCCGCGGACGCGCGGGCGATTTTCGACAGTGCTGCCGCTGGAGCTGCCCGGGAGGCGTGGCATGGCTGAACGACTGGACGACCTGGACCTGACTGCCTTCCGCTCGGCGCTGGGCCGCTTCCCCTCGGGCGTCACGATCGTGACGACCCGGAGCGAAGCCGGAACGCTGCACGGATTCACCGCGAGTTCCTTCGCGGCGCTGTCGCTCGACCCACCGCTCGTATTGGTGTGCCTCGACCGGGGGGCGACCTGCTTTCCCGACTTCATGGCGGCCAAGCGGTTCGTCGTCAACATCGTCACGCCCGCACACGCGGAGCTGGCGATGAGGTTCGCGGCCAAGGGCGAGAACAAGTTCGCGTACGGGGGCTTCGCGTTCGACGAGCACGGGCATCCGCTGCTGCCCGACGCGGCGGCCGTCATCGGCTGCGAACTGGAGGAAGCCGTGCCCGGTGGAGACCACGTGATCCTGATCGGCCGGGTGCGGGAAACCCGGACCGGTGGCGACGAGCCGGTCGCGTGGTACCGCGGTGGCTTTCTCCGGCTCGGGGAACGTGCCGCGTGACGGGGCTCGACGGTTGGGGAGGAGAGGCCGTGTCATGGAGCTGACCGACGTCGAACCGACGCGGACGCTGCCGGGACTGCTGCTCGACCGGGCGAGCAGAGAACCCGATGTCGTCGCGCTGCGCTATGCGCGTGCCGGGAGCGTGCAGACGGTCACCTGGCGGTCGTATCGGGACCGGGTGCGCGAGCTGGCGCTCGGCCTCGCCTGGCGAGGCGTCCGACGCGGTGATCGCGTCGCGGTGCTGAGCAGCGCGCGCCCGGAGTGGGTGTTCGCCGCGCTGGCGGTGCAGAGCGCGGGCGGCGTAGTGGTCGGCGTCTATCCGACCAGTTCGCCCGCTGAGATCGAACAGGTGCTGGTGCACAGCGAGGCGGTTGCCTTCATCGGCGAGACGGAGACGGATCTCGCCAAGGTGGCGCAGATCGCCGCGAACACGCCGGATCTGTCGCTTGTGGCCGGAATCGAAGCGCGCCCTCCTCGGCTGCCGGAGGGGATCGCCGGCGCGACGTGGGACGAACTGCGCTCAGCCGGCGAACCAGATGCCCGCAGGGCAGCGGACCGGCTGGCCGAACTGGTCGCCGCCACGACGCTCGACGACCCCGCCGTCCTCTTCTACACCTCCGGCTCCACTGGGGCGCCCAAGGGCGTCACGCATTCCCATCGCACCCTCCACCACGCGATCCGGACCGTCGTCGGCCTCTATCCGGAGAGCCTCACTCAGCAGCACGACGCGGTGGGGTTTCTCCCTCTGGCACACGTGGCGCCGGCCGTGCTGCTCGTCTTCACGCCGCTGCACACGCGCCTGGTCGTGACCTACTGCCGCATCGAGGAGTACAGAGAGGTACTGCGCGCGGTGCGGCCGACGGCCCTGCTGTGGCCGCCCCGCTTCTACGAGAAACTCGCTGCCGAACTCATCGAACGAGCGGAATCCTGGTCCGGGTTACGGCGCCGCGCCTACCAGAGCGCGATGTGGGTCGGTCGCCGAGCGGTCGAGCAGCGCTGGTCCGGCCGCCGCCCCTCGGTATGGCTGCGCGTCGCCTGCGCCGCTGCGGTTCGCGCCGTTTTCCGGCCGCTGCGGGCACGTCTCGGAATGGATCGCCTCAGCGTCTCCTGGACCGCTTCGGCGGCGATACCGGAGAACGTCCTGGCGCTGTGGCAGATCTGGGGGCTCGACCTGCGCGAGAACTACGGACTCACCGAGACGGGCGGCTGTCCCATCGGGCATTTCGGGCGGCCTTTCCCTCGCCCGGGGTCCATCGGCAGGGAATTTCCCGATCCGCGGTTCCAGGTGAGCATCGCCGACGACAGCGAAATGCTGATCCGTGCGCCGCTGCTGTTCCTCGGGTACTGGCGCGATCCCGCGGAGACGGAGGCCGTGCTCCGGGACGGCTGGTTCCGTACCGGCGACCTGGTGGAGCGCACGGCAGACGGCGACCTCCGGCTTGTCGGCCGGACCAAGGACGTGATCATCACCCGGGGTGGCAAGACGATCAATCCGCAGCCGATCGAAACCCGGCTGAGGGAAAGCAGGCTGATCAATGAAGCCATCGTCGTCGGGGACGCGCGGAAGTACCTGACCGTCCTGATCGAACCAGCCGCGGACACGTGGCCGGCGCCCATGGCAGCCGAACGCTATCGAGCGGAGATCGAACGGGTCAACGCGGATCTCGCGCGGGTGGAGCAGCTGAAGGATTTCAGGGTGCTGCCGCGGCCATTGGCGGTCGAGCGAGGTGAGCGGGCCGCGAACGGCAAGGTCAAGCGGACTGCTGTGGTGAATTCGTTCGCCGCGCTCATCGACGACATGTACGGCCCGAACGACGACAGGGCGATCGCCGACCATGTGCGCTCGACGCCGCACTGAGCGCTCCGCGCGCAGTGCCGGCACAACCGTGCTTCCGGCTGCGGGTGTGCAGAGGGGACCCCCTTCGCGGCGAAGCCGCTCATGTGCAGGGCCCCGCTGCCCCTGCCGGGGCGCGACATACCGAAACGGAGTGCGATCATCGTGATGGTTGGTGGCGGTCTCGCCTGACGGCACCTGGCTCGCCGGCGCACCAAGCAGCGTCCCGGTTGCTGGGCGGAACATGCGATACCTGGCAGCAGGACTCCGGTCTGCTGGTCACGGCGGTGGAAGGGACCAGCTCATCGGTGGGGTGTTTGCCGTCGACGGCGTTTCAGGCCAGGTCTTTCACCAGCAAGTCGAGGGTGGCCTCCTCGTGCAGGCCGACGTTCAGTGCGGTCATGGCGTGGGCCAGGTCCGGGTCCCAGCAGGCGGCGACCGGGGCTCCCGAGAGGGCGAGCTGGGGAACTCCCTGAGCCTTGGTGTGGGCGACGAGACGTTCGTAGTCGTCCGCACTCATACGCCAGGGACGCGCGTCGTAGCGGGTGATGATGCGGTTGGCGAGCGTGAGGCCCGGCCAGTCGAAGTCGCCGTGATAGCGGAAGGAGCATCCGGCAGCGGCAAGGGTGTCGAGCAAGGTGAGTACGGCGGTGCTCGCGTTGCCCGAGGTGCAAACGAGCGGCTTCGTGCACATGGTGTCTGCGGCTGCTTCCACCACCCGGGGGTTCTCGCAGATGTGGACGAGCGTGCTCGGCGGCATGGACAGCGTGGTGCGGCGCAAGTCTCGCAGCGTCAGATGAGCCTCAGCACCGTGAACGGTACGTTCACGCAGAGCTTGTTCCTGCCAGCTGTCGCCCTGCGGTCGCAAGCCGTAGGAGAGCACGGTGCTGGACACCTCATCCGGTGTGACACCTGCGAGACGCCACAGGGCTCGGCGCCCGGCTGCGTCCTCGGAAAGCTCGGTGCCGTGTGCGAAGGCTATCCCCCGGAGCACAAGGCGCGTCAGCCAGGCGCCGTCGTCGAGCCCGTGGGCTGTCCCTGTCGTCTCGGCGGCGAGCTCGCCGCGCCCGCGACCAGGGCGTGCCGTATCGGGGGAGAGCACGAGAGTGAGCACGTGCACCGCCTGGTGAAGGGTCCGGACGGCGGCCTCGGGTTCGACGCCCTTGGGGAGGCCGGCACGGCGAAGCGACTCCAACCACTGGTGAGACCAAGGCGCCGAGGCGAGTGGAGATGCCTCCAGCGCTGCGGCGAAGGAGGACCACACGTGATCCCGGCGCGCCTGGGCCCGCGTCCGGGCAGCGCGGCGGTCCACGAGTGGGGGGCCGAGCGCGTTCAGGGTCTGCACCAGTCCGCTCGCAGCGGACGAGGCGCGCAGCCTTGCGTCCAGCTGGTCCAGCCGTACCGTGACAGCGGTCCCGGTGAGGGTGCGGCCGAGGAGCAGCGAGAGCGCCTCGCGCTCTTGCTGCGCGAGCGCGGTCAGCCTGAGCGAGCCGGTCGCCTGCAGGCCGTTGCCCTCCAGGCGCTTGCGCACCGCGGTCCACAGCCTTGTGAGTCCTGGTCTGGCCAGCCAGTCCCTGGTTTCGGCCGGGAGAGCCGTCATACGGGCATCAGCCGTCGCTGACGTCCGTTCCAGGTGTAGTGGAGGCTGGCTACGCCTCGCGCGCTCGGGTCCCGCAGGCACTCGTAGATGTGCAGGGAGGGCACCTCGGGCCAGTTGCCCATGAGCCGTTCGCTCGTCAGGACGAAGTCCAGATCCAGGTCGACCAGAATCCGGCCGAGCCGACCGTGGGTAGGCTCGTCGACCTTGGCGAATGCGTCGTCCAGCAGGATCAGCCGTGGCGCGTGGGGAGTGGTTTCGCCGACGGTCGAGAAGTGAGCGGCCGCTGCGGCGAACAGCACCAGGTACGACAGAACGCGCTGCTCACCCTGGCTGAGACCGGTGCGCCCGGTGAGCCTGCGCTTGTGTCCCGGGGACGCGTCGTCGACGACGTAGGTGTGGAAGCGGAACCAGTCGCGGTAGTCCAGCGCGGTGCGCAGGTGCTCGGCGTATCCGGCGGACGGATCCGCCTTGCGGGCGTCCTCGATCCTGCGCTGCAGCACCTCCCGCAGCTGCTCGCCCTGTTCCCGGGTGCGCAGACCAGAGGGGCTGCGCAGCAGTTCGACGGCGGCCCGGACGTCGGCGCCCACGTCCTCGTGGAGCCCCCACTGCAGTTCGATGCCCAGCCCGTGCGACGTCCGTACCGTCTTGAGGGTGTCGTTGAGAGCGGCGACCAGGCCGGCCGCGGCGAGGACCTGAGCAGAGAGGTGATCACCGAGCTCGCCCGTGAGGAACCGCTGGAACACCTCCCGTTCGCGTTCGGTGAGGCGTCCGCGCGCCTCGGCAGCCTGGGCGGCGATCCGCTCTCCGACGGCGACGACGTCGTGCGGGCCGTGGTCGTCCAAGAGGCGGCAGACCTTGACTCCGTCGCTCTCCTCCAACTGGGCGTCGTATCCGCCGGCGAGCTGGTCGCGCAGCTCCGTGTACCGGTTGACCAGGGTGGTGTCGGAGACTTCGGACGCAGCCGGACCGAGGGCGTCGCGTACCCTGTCGGTGAACTCCTGGAGATGGCGGATGCGCGTGCGGACGTCTGTTCCTGGGGCCTCGGTCGAGCCGAGCGCCGATGCCGTGGTGGCCAGTTCCGCACCCCGGAGCACCTCTGGGCGGGCCACGAGACGGCGCAGGCTACGGCCGACGGAGATGACCGAGTCCGCCTGGGACGCGAGGGCCTGGCGGTGCTGCTTCTCGTCCTCCTCTGCCCGGACCGCGCGGTCGTGCAGGTCGGTGAGGTGGCCGCGGGTTGTGCCCAGCTGTTTCTTCGCTGTCGTGATGCGCTGTTTGGTTGCCTCTTCCCTTGCCAGAATGTCGCCTTCATCGGCTCCGACGGTCTCGTCCAGCGTGCGCAGTGCGGCGCGGGCCGGCGTCAGCTCATCCATGCGCAGGCGGTACTGGCGCTCCGCCTCGGTACGCTCCTCGTAGGCCCGCTGGTAGGCATGGATCTCCACGCGGCTGCTGATCAGCTCTTCCGCCGTGCTGAGAACGGCTTTGCGGAGCCGTCGGGTCGCGCTGCTGAGGGCGGTCAGCGAACTGCGGACGTCTGAGAGCGCCTCTGCCCTGGCCGGCAGGTCGTGGGCGCTGGCGGTGGACTCGGCCTCCGTACGAGCGGCAACCGCGTGTGCGCGTGCGGTCTCAGCGTCGTGCGCTGCTTTCTTCGCCTTCCCGGACAGCTCGGCGCAGCTCTTCTCGGCGTCCTCCAGCCGGGCCCACGCCGTGGCCAGCAGACGCGCCCTCGGCAGTTCCCGCAGAGCCGTGTCCAGGGCCTGTCGCCGACCGTCGACCTCGGCGAGCACCGCCTGCTCGGAGGACAGACGCTGCTCGACGGTGGCGATCTGCTCCGCGAGGTCGGCGAGCTTCCGGCGGCGCGTCTCGGCGCGGACCGCGGCGCCGACGTACTCGGCGTGTTCCTTCGCGTGGCGCCCTCGGGCAGCGCCCAGGCGCCACCTCCCCTCGTAGGAAACAGCACTGACAGAGCTTGCGTCCTCTGCCGGAGCGAGTGCGATGGCGGACAGGACCAGCTCCACCTGCGCCACGGTCAGGCCGCTGTCCTGGGGGACGACGGGACGGAGGGCAGCGGCCAGCGTGGGCCCTGAAGCGACGGTGGTCATCGGATCGAGCAGCGTGTCGCGCGTGCCGGGGCCGAGCAGCGTCCCCTCGGCTGTCACCCAGGCGTCCAGCAGTCCGCTCGCTTCCAGCGCGGCCTCCAGGCCGGCCCGCTCGGCATCCGACACGGACTCGGCGAAGTCCACGAGCTGGTAGAACGGTGCCCCTGTGCCGGGCGCCCGCGCTGCGGCGCGGTGGTGCGGAACCGGCGGTTGCGGATCCGTGCGCTGCTCCCACTCCTGCCGTGTCCGTACCAGGAGGTCGCGCTCGTCGGCCGTACGGCCGATGGCCAGGACGAGGTGGTCGCGCCGGGCGGCGAGTTCCTCGGCATGAGGAGCGAGCAGGGCACGGGCACGCTCCTCGACGCGAGCGTCGACGTCGGCGGCCAGCACCCGTTCTTCGAAGGGGGCGTTCGACGAGGCGGCAAGGCCGATCAGTGGGCGGACGGTGTCGAGGGACGGCGCATCCGGGTCGCCGGAGCCGGGGCCCCTGCGGGCCAGCCACGTCTCGACCTGGCCTGCGTATACCGTGCTTTCCGCGGCCACGGCCTGCTGCGCGGTGTCGCGTCGTCCTTCCGCGTCCTCCGTCGCTTCGTCCAGCCGTTCACGCTCGGCGTCCGCGTGGTCGGCCGCCGACTGCGCCTTCTGGAACAGGTCGATGAGCCGCTGCACGCCGGAGACCATGCGGGACCGGTACTGCGCCACGGACGCGGCGTGTGCCAGCTGCTGTTCCCACGCGCGGAGCGCGGTGTCAGCGGCGTCGATGTCCACAGCGGTGACATTCCCGCGCTCCAGGCGCTGTACCTCTTCGTCCGGGCCCACGAGCTCGGACTCGGTCGGCGGGGCCAGAACGGTCACGGGCACGGAGGGGGCCTCACCGAAGTGGCTCAGCGCCATGCCCGCCCGCTCGGCCTCGGACAGCGCATCCCGATGGTCGTCCGACAGGGTGCGGAAGCGGCTGCCGAAGCGGTCCCTCCCCTGAGCGAGCTGTTTCGTCGCGGCCCGCTCGGCCGAGTGGGAACTCAGTAGCGCGGTGTGGGCCGACTCCGCCGCTGAGTGCAGCGCTGTGACCGTATTGCGGCGTTCGGCAAGGTCCTGCAGACTCCGGTACCCGTCGCTCGCGTGCAGGGCGTCCAGCTCGGCGCGTGCATCGTCCAGCTCCTTTTCGAGGGAAGCCAACCGCGCCCCGGTCTCGGACTCCTGCTGCTTGAGCGTCGCCGTCGTCTTCCCGGCGTCTCCAGCGTCCTTGCGCCGCTTGGCGAGCAGCTCCAGCTCCCGGTGCACGCCGTCGGCGCTCCGGTGCAGGACGCCTCTGAGATAGGCGCTGTACTTGGTGAGGAAGGCGCGCAAAGCGCCATCCGTGAGCTCCAGGCGTCCGAGTTTGTCCCGCACGGAGTCGAGATCGTGGAGGTTCCGGGCGACCTTGTCCACCACCTCCTCGTCCAGGCCGGGGAGAGTCTCGCTCAACAGGGTGGTCAGTCCGCCGGACTCGATGCGGTCACCGACGGTCGGGCGTCGCAGCCGGTGCAGCTGCTGGGTCAGGTTGCGGTATCGCCTGGGTTCAGTGATACCGAAGAGCCTGCGCGCCACAGTGCCCCGGTGCTCGACGGCGCGTTCCGTCACGTTGGCCGAACCGACGGCGGCCTTCAGTCCCTCAACCGGCAGCGGCTTGCCGGAATCCACCAGCACGAGGTCCTCTCCCACCCGGAGAGGAGTGAGGAAGAAGGACGGCGTCGCCTTCTTTGTCGACTTCGAGGCGCGCAGGGCGGCTCCGAGCGTGAGGTACTCCTCGCCGCCGTCCTCCGTGGCCATGCGGAACTCCACCCAGAGGTACCCGAGCCGGTTGGTCCCCTCGAAGCCGTCGAGCATGAGCCAGGCGAGAGTCGTGCGACCCGTGCCGGTGGCGTCCAGGGCGCGGGCATCGCCGTCCAGCAGGTACGGAAGCAGCATCTCCAGCGCCTTGGACTTGCCCGCACCGTTCTTGCCGCGCAGGAGCAACCGGCCGTCCCCGAAGAGAAACTCCTGCTGGTCGTACTGCCAGACGTTGACGATGCCGGCGCGATGCAGCCGATAGCGGGGGCTGAGTGACGCCGATGACCGCTGCAGCGGGATGGGCGCGGTGCTGCGGGACGTCATAGCGGAAGCTCCTGCTGGGTGCCCGGGTCCGGTTGCGGGACAGCGGCCTTGCTCACGGTGACGCGGGGCGAGTAGCGGGCAGCGGCAGCGAGCAGCACCCAGTCGTCGCCGCCTCCGCGGGCCGCGCTGACGTCGGTGACGGGGCGCCCATCCGGCACGGATTCCGAATACGTCTGCGGTAGCCCTTCGCCGGCCGAGCGGAGCGGGTGCCGCGGTGCCACCAGCCGCATGCGGGACAGCAGGTCCAGCACCGCGTCCCGTAGCGCGGAAAGGTCTTCGATGAGGCCGCGCTGCCAGTTGCAGCGCCGCCCGTACTCCTCGACGAGCCCGGCCAGCGTCCGCTCGACCAGACCCCCGGGGATGGGGACACCGACCACGAGTTCTCCACCGGTGGCCGGGTGGCCGGGATTCTCCGGCCGCAGTTGTTCGACCAGCTGTTCCACCAGGAGCAGTGACGCCTGCGCGACGGTTCCGGTGCCGGGAAGGCGGAGATCGGTCAGCTCCTCTTCCGGGTCGACCAGCATGATGCCCTCGGCCCGGATCTCCGCCTCCAACCCGAGGAGGTCGGAGAACGCCTGTGACTCGCGGCGCTGCCGGGTCCGCAGCCAGTCGCGCTCGCTGTCGGTCAGCTCATCCAGGTACACGGCAGGTGTCTCCACCAGCATGCGCCGCACGTACGTCCGCGGACCACCGAAACCGGGGTCGGCGCCGCGCCGTATGAACTCGGCCCCGTCTCTGCTCTGCGTGAGGGGGCCGGCGACGAGGGCACGGGTGATCTCCCGGTCCACGGTCAGCAGCGCCTCACCGCTGTCCTCGTGGGTGACGGCGGAGACGCTGCCTTCGATCTCGACCAGCGCGCCCCACTCGACCAGCTGCGTCAGGGCCGCGGCGAGAGTTCGCTTCTCCGCCTGCCTGCCCGTCCCCTCCAGCTCGACACCGGCGTCCGCCGCGGCAGCCTTCAGGTCCGCGACCAGCCGGGAGAGCAGCATCTGCTCCGGGGCGGTGACGAGCACGGACAGCGCCAGCGCGAGGCACGCATAGGTGCGAGGCGTGAAGGGAGTCCCTGTGGACCGCACGAGCCGGTGCCCCGACCGGTGTCCGAGCCCTGCCTTGAACAGCCGCGCGTACGCCGATTCCACCAGCAGCTGGTAGCCGAGAACCCGCTGGAATCGTTGTGTCAGCCATTCTGCATGCCTGCGGACGAGCGGGAACACATCCGCGTGCTGTCCCTTTGCCGTCACCAAGGGGTGGGCCAGCAGCAGGCGAGCTGCGGCCTGGCGCTCGGCGGCGAGCTGGACATCCATGGCAGAGGGAACCGTCATGATGCGCTCACCCCTGCCTGTGCTTCGCCTCGTTCGGCTTCCCGGAGCCCTTCGATACTCAGGATCAGTTCGTCCAGAACGAGGTCGCCGTCCACGGAGTGGAGAACCGTGCTGCTGTCCGGCACGCGCTCGACCGTGAGTCGGATCCCGAGTTCCGCGTCCGCTGTCCGAGCTGCTTCGATGCCGAAGCCGCTGCCCCGGTCGCTGCCCCTGCCGTTGGCGTCTTCTCCGCCTCGCAACAGTTGCGCGTTCCCCAATGCGCCGGCCAGCAGCTCCAGCAGTAGCGACAGGGCCGGGGAGGTCAGCCGGACGCGTGCGAAGTCTCCTGCGGCACTGCGCAGCTCGTCCGCAGCCGCTTGTCGAGCCGCCGCCCGCTCTCGGGCTTCCTGCTGCAGCTGTTGCTTCTGCTTGGCATGGTCTTCCACCGAGGACGTGCGGCCACGCTGGGCACGGCTCCCGCGTTCGCGCAGGGCCACCGGGACCTCCACCACGGGACCCGTCCACCAGCTGGTGTACGCGGGCACTGCCGTGTCGGAATCAGGCGGCACGCCCAGGTGCCGGGCGCTGTACATGCCGAAGGCCGCGGTCGCGATGTCGTGGGCGTCCTCCGGAGCCGCCTCATCGAACCAGCGGGCCAGCTTGAGCAGGTCCTTGCGCCGCGACATCTCACCTGAAGCCGAACGCAGCATGCGCTTCGCGTTCGCCAGAAGCGACTGCAGGGCGCGCATCGTGGCGTCCCGGAGCTGGTCCACCTGGCTGCCCTGGCCGTCACTATCGGTGAACCAGCCTCGCAGCCCTTCCCAGTCCGTGAGCTCACGGCCCCGGCTGCGCTGCACCCGGTTCTCCGGCATTCCCCCGGTGATGCCGGACAGGCCGCCTGCGACTGCGTCGATGCGTTCCAGAAGACCGGGGAGTTCGGGCCACAGAACATCGAGAGCGGACGCGATCCGGGGAGCTCGGAAGGACACCTCCTCGGTTATCGCTTCCACGTAGTCCAGGAGAAGGTCCTTGAAGCCCTGGTACTCGCCGCCGTCCAGGTCGTACCGGGAGAGCACCTGTCCCAGGTAGGCGTAGAAGTCCCGGATGGAATCCGCGAACTCGACGAACTGCACGAACAGCGTGCTGATCCGCTCCAGCGCCTCCTGGGGGTTCGCACCACCCGGCTGGTGAACCAGCGAGGCCAGCTCACGCAGCCCCCGTTCGACGAGGGCCAGCAGCTCGCTGCTGACCTCGCGCGCCGCATCCGCACCCGCCAGCACGTCATCGACGTCGCGCTGGATCCGCTCTCCGAGTTTGGACAGCTGATAGCGGGACCGGGAACGTTGGTACTCGCGGATACTGGAAGCTGCAACCGTGTGGCTGCTGCGGAGGAGATTCCCCCAGGCGGTCAACTGTTCCAGCCGAGTGGTGAGCTGGTCGGCATCCAGACCGGATGCTGCACCCTCGCTGTTCTCCAGCCTCGTCAGAACGTCCGGGACCGACAGATCTGTCAGCAGAGTGGAGCAGAACACACGCATGATCTCGACGTGTTCGAGGCGTTCGCGAGCGCTGAGATAGGAGTACGCGCTCAGCCGCTGCCATGTGTCTGCGTCACCGGGTTGCTGAGCCGGCCCGAGCCCTTCTTCCGCCATGACGATGAGGCTACGCATCCTCACTGACATCAGGGCTCTGTCGACCGAGGGTGGCCGAGAACTCTCCCTGAAACGCCGTCGGTGGCCCGGCGAACGATCCGTCATGCGAGCCATCCGTCCCCGGGAGAGCCCCGCTCACCGGAGCGCCTCGACCAGCAGACGCCCGGCCGCCTCCGCTCCGTCGGTGCCGATCCGGCTGCCCAGAGCCTTCGCTCGCGCCCGGGTCTCGGGCGCCAGCGCGGTCTTGACCACGGTGCTCAGGGATTCGGCGGTCGGCGGCGGATCATCGAGTGCCGCCCCGATGGCCAGGTCTGCCACCCGGCCGGCCCAGTACGTGTTGTCGGACAGCTGGAGGGGTATCACCACTTGCGGCGCGCCCGCCGCGGCGGCTGTCAGCGTCGTGCCCGCGCCGCCGTGGTGCACCACGGCCGCCACCCTGCCGAACAGGCGCTGATGGTTGACCTCCCCGATGGCGAGGCAGTCGTCTCGCCCGTCGGCCAGGTCCAGGTCCGCCCAGCCGCGGGACACGAGCACGCGGTGCCCCTGCGCGCGGATCGCCTCGACGGCCATGCGGCCGATGTCCGGCGACGGGCGCAGGCTGCCGAAGCCCACGTAGACCGGTGGTGCGCCCGCGTCCAGGAACGCCACCAGGTCGGCCGGGAGCGGGCGTTCGTCCGGCAGCGTCCAGGCGCCTGTCTGGGTGACGTCGAGCCCCGGGACCTCCCGCCACGGCCCCAGGACCGGGTCGGCCGCCAGCCACGGACGGTCGGTGAGGATGTGGTCGCGCACGTTGTCCACCGCCGGCAGGCCGATCGCTGCCCGGTGGCCGTTGAGCGTCTCGCTGAACTGAGCGTTCATGTGGTGCGCGTCCAGCTTCCACAGCGTCCGGTTGTCCTTCACCTCCGGGTCCGGCTCCGGCCAGCCGGGCCGCGGCGGCGGGGCATGGTGCGGCGACGGCAGATGGACCGCCGAGTAGCTCGTGTACACGTAGCGGATGCCCGCGGCCTCGGCCGCGGACCGCGCGGCAACCTGCGCCAGGCCGGCCGCCACCAGCGCGTCACATCCGTCGAGCGCCGCAGGGAAGACGTCGAACTGCGTCTCGACCAACTGGTTCCGGTACCTGGCAAGGTCCGCCGCCGACGGCAGAGCCGTCCCGCGCATCACCTCACGCACCGGTGGCCCGACCGGCACCGGTTGCACCCCGATCCCGGCAAGCCGCTCGGCGAACTCCTCGTCCGGCGGGGCGCACATCCGCACCCCCACACCGAGCGCCCGCAACTGCACCGCGAGTGCAACCAGCGGCTCGACATCGCCTCGTGTCCCGTAGGTAGACAACAGCACCCGCATTCCGCGTCCTCTTTCGTTATGTCTTACCTGTGCTTCTGTTCGTTTCTGCCCGGATATCGAGCGTGTGCGGGCAGCAGTGCAGGTCGCCCCTGGTGACAGTAGACGGCCGGTCTCGTCCTTGTCGTTGACCAATTCGGCGGTTCCGGCAGAGACTTGTGTATCCGGGAGTGCCCGGCGAGGTGTGCGAGGTCCCGATCGTCAACATCACCGGAGAGCTGCTCGATGCATAGTTCGCCCACGCCGGGCCCTGATGTTTCGGTCATCCTGCCCTGTGCCGGCCTCGGCACCCGCTTCGGGGCGGCCTATCCGAAGGAGCTGCACTGTCTGGCTCCTGGGGTCACCGTGCTGGACCGCAGCCTGGAACCCGTTGTCGAATTGACCAAGAGCGGGCTCACCGTGCGCTTGGTTGTCGTGTTCGGGACACGCAAGCTGGACACGGTGAGCTATCTCGCGCGCTATGCGGAGACCTTTCAGATGGTCTTTGTCTACCAGGACGAGTCGCTTGGCCCGGGTCTCGACGGGGCGATCCGGTCTGCCCTGCCGATGACGCAGGGGCCGGTTGCTCTCGTTCTGCCCGACATCGTTGTCAGCGACTCGGACGCGGCTGGCAAGCTCCTCGCCGCACTGCGGCGGACAGCGGCGACGGGCTGGAGCGTCGTGGCTGCCGAGGAGCGGGATCCCGGCACGCTGCAGCAGATGGGCGCGCTGGCCTTGGCCGAGGCGGGCGGGACCAGGACGGTGGGGGCGGCTGTCGACAAGCCGAGCGACCCTTCGGGCTTCAACGCGTTCTGGGGCATGGTGGCAGTCACCGAGGACGAGGCGCACAGGCTGCCCGACGTCGTGGCGGAAGGGACTGCCAGCCCGCTGGCCGGTGCGTCCGCCCTCATGGTGGAGGGAATCGTCAACTACAACACCCCTGCGGGCTGACCCCCGGCCGAAGTGGCGGGGACGCCGCCCGGCGGCCGGGCGCGCCCCCGGGAAGCCCCTCGGCGCGGGTTCTCATCGGGGCGCAGTACGGCCGAGAGGCCGCCTCGGCCGCGATCCTGCGCGGTGACAGCGGCCGTGCGGCCGTACTCCGGCAGGGCGTCAAGGCCCAGGCCAGACCCAGGACTAGGACCTCCTCGCCGGCGCCCCGGGGCCGCGGGAAGTCACCCGGCACCTCGGGATGACGCCTGCCGCGCCCGGCTAGAAGAAGCGGTCCGGGTCGGCCGCCGACCAGTCCTGGGCCCACTGCGCCGGCGCATCGCCCAGCAGACTCTCCGGGGCCAGGCGCTCGTAGAGTTCGTCGCTGGCGCGGATGGTGGCCGGATCGATGCGCCGGCGCAGCATGGACGGGCGGAGCTCACCGGGGGCGGACACGCCGGCGGCGGCCATGATCTTCATGGCGCTGGCGACGGTCTCGGCCTGGAAGCGCTGGACGCGCAGGGCCTTGTCGGCCACGTCGAGGGCGCGGACGCGCCGCGGGTCCTGGGTGGTGACGCCGACGGGACAGGTATTGGTGTGGCAGCGCTGCGCCTGGATGCAGCCGACGGCGAACATCATGGCGCGGGCCGCGTTGGTGTAGTCGGCGCCCTGGATGAGGCGTTTGACGATGTCGGCGCCGGTGGCGACCTTGCCGCTGGCGCCGATGCGGATCCTCTCGCGCAGCCCCGCGCCCGTCAGCGCGTTGTGGACGGTGAGCAGGCCCTCGGTGAGCGGCTGGCCGAGGTGGTCGGCGAACTCCAGCGGCGCCGCGCCGGTGCCCCCCTCCGAACCGTCGACGACGACGAAGTCCGGAGTGCTGCCCTCCGCCCGCATGGCCTTGCACAGCGCCAGGAACTCCCGGCGGGACCCGACGCACAGCTTGAGCCCCACGGGCTTCCCGCCGGCCAGTTCCCGCAGGTACGCCAGGAAGTGGACCAGGTCACGCGGGGTGGTGAAGACGCTGTGGTACGGAGGCGAGACCACGGTCCTGCCCTGGGGCACGCCCCGGGCCCGGGCGATCTCCTCGTTGACCTTGCCGCCGGGCAGCAGTCCGCCGCTGCCGGGCTTCGCGCCCTGCGAGAGCTTCAGCGACACGCATACGACCTGTTCGCGCGCCGCCTGGTCGGCGAACTGCCGCGGGTCGAAGTCCCCGTCCTTCGTCCGGCAGCCGAAGTATCCCGTGCCGATCTCCCAGACCAGGTCGCCCCCGTGCCGCAGGTGGTGTGCGGAGATGCCCCCTTCACCGGTGTCGTGTGCGAAGCCACCGCGCGCGGCTCCGCGGTTCAGCGCGAGCACGGCGTGGGAGGACAGCGCGCCGAAGCTCATCGCCGAGACGTTGAGCAGCGACATCTCGTACGGCCGAGTGCAGTCGGGGCCGCCGACACGCACCGTGGGCGGAGTCTCGGGCACGGGTACGGGGGCGATGGAGTGCACCAGGAACTCGTGTCCCGGAGTGCGGACGTCGCGTTCGGTGCCGAACGCCTCCTCCGCCGCGGTGCCCTTCGCCCGCTCGTAGACGATGCTGCGCACCACCCGGTCGAAGGGGCGCCCGTCGTAGTCGCGCTCGATGAAGTACTGCTGCAGCTCCGGACGGAGGCGCTCCAGCAGATAGCGCAGATGGCCGAGTACAGGATAGTTGCGCAGCACGGAGTGCCTGCGCTGCAGCAGGTCGTACCCGCCGAGGGCGGCCAGGGCCCACGCGAGCGCGGCAGCTGCCCACCACCGCGGCGACACCGTGACGGCGGGCACCGTGAGTCCGGCGCCCAGCAGCGCGGACACGAACAGCAGCGCGAACCTGATCACCGGTATCGTCCCCGGGCGCTCTCGCGCCCCGCCGCCTCCGGCATGCGTCCGCCCGGCCTGCTTCCTCGACCTCGTTGCTCGGGTGGGCGCAGATCAGGTCGGTGCGGATAGGGCGCCGTGTCGTATCGCGGACGAGGCGCAGGCAGAGGATGTGCCGTGTGCGACAGCCCTGACCGGGCCCAGCGCCGCGCTCTGCTCCAGACCCTCCAGCCCGTCCCCGCGGCCGCGGGGGTTCCGTGCGAGCCGCCGTACCGTCGGCGTCCGGGCGCGCACCACGCGCCGACGCGGTTCATCCCTCTCCCTCCCTCCGGGGGCCGGGTCGTCAGACCGGAGCACGGCGCCGCAGGTACCCGCGCCCCCGGGCACCAAACCCCCGGTACTTCGAGGGCGGGCCGGCCTTCTTCCCGGACGGAACGGCAGCGGCCGGTGTCGCCCCGTACGGCGGGCTCCAGCGAGTCCACGCCCTGCGTGGCCGTTCCTCAGGCGGTAACGTGACGGTTGTCCAGGCGGAGGCTGGCGGATACGAACAGGGACAGTCCGCGCCGCCGTGTGCGGCTGCCGTTCCTCGACTGAGCGGACGGCGCCCGGCGGCGGGGCAGGTCAGCGCAGGAGGACGCATGCAGGCGAGCGTGGGTGACCGGCTTCTCGTGCACGGCCGGATCGTGGGTCAGCACGACCGGACGGCGGAGATCATTCAGGTCCTGGGGGTGGACGGCGGCCCTCCCTACCGCGTCCGGTTCGAGGACGGGCACGAGACGGTGATGAGCCCCGGCCCCGACGCCGTCGTGCAGCCCGAGTCCGACAGCGACGAGTGACGGGTCGGGCGACGGGCGGCACGCGCCGGTTCAGGCGGTACCGCTGATCCAGTCGTACACGCGCTGGGCGTCGAAGGCGGCCTGGCCGCCTTCGAACAGCAGGCCCGCCGACGCGAACGACGGGTCGTCCGCCGTGCGCGGCAGATAGGGCACGGCGACGCAGCGCATGCCCGCCCGGCGCGCGGCTTCCGCGCCCGGCGGGGCGTCCTCCAGCACGACGCAGCCGGCGGGGTCGGCACCGAGCCGGCGCGCGGCCTCCAGGAAGACGTCCGGCTCGGGCTTGCCGTGCGGAACCTCCTCGGCCGAGACATAGCGGGGGAGGAGTGCGTCCAGGCCGGTGGTGGACAGCACGGCGGCGATGGCGGCGCGGGACGAGCCGGAGGCGACCGCCATCGGGTGGCCCGCCGTGTGCAGCCGCTCCACGAGCTTCCGCATCTGCGGGAACGCCTCGGTGTGCGCGGTGGCCAGGGCGAGGTAGTGCCGGTCCTTCTCGGCGAGGAGTTCCTCCAGGGGTGCGGCGATGCCGTAGCGCGCCCGGAGGGTCTCCAGCGTCTCGCGGGTGCCGATCCCGATGAAGCTGCCGTGCTCCTCCCAGGTGAAGCCGTGCACGCCGTGTGCCTCCAGCAGCCTCCTGCCCGCCTCGTAGTAGTTGGGTTCGCTGTCGACCAGGGTGCCGTCGAGGTCGAAGATCACGGCGGGGAGGGCGGGGGACGGGCTCATGCGTTCCAGGATGCCAAAGCCGTCCGATTTGGCCTCGGCCGGGAACAGATGCTTTCCTCGTGATGTTTCACCATGCGGACACCGGGAGGGGTTTTGGAGAAGGCGCTGCGACGGCCCGAGGAGAGGCAGCTCTCTTTCCTCCGGCAGATGTTCGTGGCACCGGATCCAGACCGGCACCGGGCGCGTGTCTCCGCCCGCGCGGTGCTGGGCATCGGGCTGGCCGTCGCCGCGCCGGGGCTCTGCGGCCTCCCGCTGGAGGCCATGGTGACGGGCGGCCTGGTGGCGCTGCTGGCGCTGTTCACCGTCACCGACCCGACCGTACGCGGCCAGGCCGTCACCACCGCGCTGCTGCCCGCCGCAGGGTTTCCCGCCCTCGCGCTGGCGGCGTGGCTGCACGGGACGCCGGCGGCGCGGGACGCCGTGTTCCTGGCGGTGGTGTTCGCCGGCGTGTACGCGCGCCGCTGGGGGCCGCGGGGGCACGCGCTCGGCATCTTCGCGTTCATGATGTTCTTCGCCGCGCAGTTCCTGCACACCGGGCCGCACGAGCTGCCGCTCACCGTCGCCGCCGGGCTTCTCGCACTCGCGGCCTCCGCACTGACCCGCTTCGCCCTGTGGCCCCTCGAACGGCGTACGCCGCCCCACCACCCGGCAGGCGTTCCAGGCGCTCCTCGCCTGCGGCCTCGCGCTGACCGCCGGGCAGATGCTGTCCCTGGACCGCTGGTACTGGGCGGTGGGCGCCGCCTGGTGGATCTTCGTCAACACGGCCTCGCGGGGCGAGACCCTGGTACGCGGCTTCCGCCGCCTGCTGGGCACGGTCACCGGGCTGGCCGCCGGGATCCTGGTCGCGGTGCCCGCGGACGGCGCGGCGGTGCCCACGGCGCTGGTCGTCGCCGTCTGCGTGTTCGGCATCTTCTACACGGCTCCGCTGTCGTACTCCTGGATGATGTTCTGGGTGACGCTCATGGTGGGCATGCTCTACGGCCTGCTCGGCGTGCTGCACCCCGGGCTGCTCGGGCTGCGGCTGCAGGAGACCGCCGTCGGGGCGCTCGCCGCGGCCGTGGCCGTGGCGCTCGTCCTGCCGGTCACCACGCACGCGGCGACCGACGCCTGGATCCGGCGGGCCGTGCACAGCGTGCACGCCTCCACCCGGCAGGCGGCGCGCAGGCTGGCCGGGGACGAGGCGGCCGACCCCTCGCCGCACATCGCCGAGTTCGAGCTGCTGCTGGGGCGGGTGCGGATGGCCGTCGCCCCGCTCGTGCACCCGCTGAGCCCGCTGCGGGCCCGCAAGGTGCGGGCCCGCCGGATCCTCGCGCTGCTCGACGACTGCGCGCGGCAGGCGCGCGGTCTGGCCGAGGTCGCCGCCGATCCGTACGCCTCGCACGACGCCCGGCTCACCGCCGCCTGCGAGCGGGTCGAGGCGGCCGTCCACACGCTCGTGTGCCGCGCCCCCGGCCGGGCCGGCCGCGCCGGTGCGGCGGCGGTCGCGCGGGAGCGGTCCGCGGGAGAGCGCGCCGCCGCGGAGGCGCGGCCGGCGCCGCTCCTGGCCTCCCCGCAGGCGGCGGAGCCGCACCCGGCGGCCGAGCGGGCCCTGGCCCATCTGCACGGGCTGGAGGAAGCGCTGGAGCAGCTCGCCACGCCGTTGCACAGCGCCCCGCGCGCCCCGCTCTCCGCCGCGGCCTGATCCGCCGGCCGGTCCCAGGAACCGGGCCCGGGCCCCGGAGTCGTACGCACTTCAAGCCGGAAGGAAACTTTCCTAACGATTTTTGGTTCTACGCATTGACGCGGTCATGTCCAGTGGTCAGGATGCCGTGCGACAGCGCACTACGCCTCGGCCCACGGAGGAGAGACGGACGTGTCAGCCATCCCCACCTGGAGCAATCGCCGCTACGTCCTGCCGGTGGCCGGCGCGGGCGCCGCGGCGCTCGTCGCGGCCCTGCTGGTCTGGCCCCCGGCCGGCCGCGCGGACGCCGGTCGGAGCAGCGGAGGCGACCGCGGCGCCGGCGCCTTCACCGTTGTCGCGGCAGGCGACATCGCCGAACAGTGCACCGAGAGCGACAGCGGCTGCGAGCACCCCCGTACCGCGGCCCTCACCGAGAAGATCGACCCCTCGCTCGTTCTGACGATGGGCGACAACCAGTACGACGACGCGCGCACCGAGGACTTCGAGCGGTACTACGCGCGGACCTGGGGCCGCTTCAAGGACCGCACCCGTCCCACGGCGGGAAACCACGAGACCTACGACCCCGACGGCGCCCTCACCGGCTACCGCAACTACTTCGGCGACATCGCCTACCCCCGGGGCAAGCCGTACTACAGCTTCGACAAGGGCGACTGGCACTTCGTCGCCCTCGACTCCAACGACGTCGGCGACGAGCAGCTCGACTGGCTGCGGGACGACCTGGCCGCCACCGGCAAGCAGTGCGTCGCCGCCTACTTCCACCACCCGCTCTTCTCGTCCGGAGGGCACGGCAACGACCCGGTCGGCAAGCCCTTCTGGGACCTGCTGTACGAGAACGGCGCGGAGCTGGTCCTGAACGGCCACGATCACCACTACGAGCGCTTCGCGCCGCAGACGCCGGACGCCGAGGCTGACGACGACAGGGGCATCGTGCAGATCGTCGGCGGGGTGGGCGGCGCCCATCCCTACGACATCGAGGACGAGCAGCCCAACAGCGAGAAGCGGATCAGCGGCAGCTTCGGCGTCCTGGAACTCTCCTTCGAGGACCGCGGCTTCTCCTGGGAGTTCGTCAACGCGGACGGCGAGACGGAGGACAGCAGCCCGGAGTACCGGTGCCACTGACGCCGCTGCCGGCCGCGCCGAACCCGCAACAGCCCGCCCGGTAGCGGAGGAGCCCGGATGTACCTCGCCTCCAGCCGGGAGACGGGGAGGCGGCCCGACGGCACGGCCGCGCGCTCCGGCGGAACCCCCGCCGCGCGCAGCCGCGTCGCGGGCCCCGTCTTCGCCCTCGGCGCCGTCAGCCTGGTCACGGACATCTCGTCCGAGATGGTCACCGCGGTGCTGCCGCTCTACTTCGTCGTCGGACTCGGCCTCAACCCGCTCCAGTTCGGATTCCTGGACGGCCTCCACAACGGCGTCACCGCGCTGGTGAGGCTGGCGGGCGGCCACGCCGCCGACCGGCGGCAGTGCCACAAGCTCGTCGCGGGAGGCGGCTACGCCCTCTCCGCGCTCTCCCGGCTCGGCCTGCTGCTCGCCGGGAGCTCCACGGGCGGCATCGGCGCGGCCCTCACGGCCGACCGGGTCGGCAAGGGCGTCCGCACGGCGCCCCGGGACGCCCTCATCTCGCTCAGCAGCCCGCCCGAGGCCCTGGGCCGCTCCTTCGGCGTCCACCGCGCGATGGACACCACCGGGGCCCTGCTCGGACCGCTCGCCGCGTTCGCGCTGCTGTGGGCCACCGCCGAGGCGTACGACGCGGTCTTCGTCGTGAGCTTCTGTGTCGGCCTGCTGGGCGTGCTGCTGTTCTGGGCACTCGTCCCGGGACGCGGCAGCCCGGAGCTGGGCCGCACTGCCGCCGGGCCGGGGCCGCCGCCCCTGCGCGCGGTGCTCTGCCTGCTGGGCAACCGCCGGTTCGCGCGCCTCCTGTGCGCCGCCTCGGTGCTCGGCGCCGTGACCGTCGGGGACGCGTTCGTCTATCTGCTGCTTCAGCGGAGGCTGGGGTTCGCCACGAGCTGGTTCCCGCTGCTGCCGCTGGGCACGGCGGCCGTCTTCCTGCTGCTGGCCGTCCCCCTCGGCCGCCTCGCCGACCGCACGGGGCGCCGGATCCCGTACCTGTACGGACACGGCGCACTGCTGGCCGTCTATCTGCTGCTGCTCGGGCCGGTGGGAGGGTGGCCGCTGCTGTGCGGGGCGCTGCTGCTGCACGGCGCCTTCTACGCGGCGACGGACGGCGTGCTGATGGCACTCGCCGCACCCGCGCTGCCCGTTGGCCAACAGGCCGGCGGCATGGCCCTGCTGCAGACCGGACAGGCCCTCGGGCGGCTGCTCGCCGCCGTGGGCTTCGGCGCCGCCTGGACGCTGTGGGGCGCGCACACCGCGCTCGTCCTGGCCTCCGCCCATCTCGCGGCCGTCCTGGTGCCGGCCGCGCTGCTGCTGCGTCCGCACGCCCGCACCGGAGGGCGGGCTCCCGTCCCCGACGAACCGGAGGAGCGCCCATGCTGAGTCTGCGCGTCCGCATCGCCGCACTGGGTGCCGCGACCGCGGTGCTGGCCACCGTCGCCGTGGTCTACACGGTCCGGGCGGCCGACAGCCGCGCGCGCACGGCGACCGCCTCCTCCGCGTTCGGGCTGCACGGCGCGCAGCCCCGGCTGCTGTTCCGCAGCACGCGGGACGGAACCGGCGAGGGCCGCGTCGCCTGGATGCCGGGGCGGGGCGGCGCCCGGCGCACCACCGGAGGGCCCGCCTGCGACCGGTTCCACGCCGCCGGCGGCACCGCGCTGTGCCTCCAGCGCCGCCCCGGACTGCCCCTGCGCTCGTACGCGGTGGTGCTGGACGAGCGGCTGCGGGAGACGCGTCGCATCCCCCTGGACGGCATTCCCAGCCGCGCCCGCGTCTCGGCCTCCGGGCGGATGCTGTCGTGGACCCTGTTCGCCGCAGGCGACTCCTACAACCAGTCGTCCTTCTCCACCCGTACCGGCATCCTCGACGCCCGCACCGGCCACCTCGTCAAGAACATCGAGAGCATCCCGCTCACCCTCGGCGGCCGCCGCTACCACTCCCCGGACGTCAACTACTGGGGTGTCACCTTCGCCGCTGACGACAACCGCTTCTACGCCACCGTTTCCACCAAGGGCGCGACCCACCTGGTCGAGGGCGACAGGGCGAAGTGGGCGGCGCGCGCCCTGCGGGAGAACGCGGAGTGTCCCTCGCTCTCGCCGGACGGGCACCGCCTGGCGTTCAAGAAGAAGGTGCGCGACGGCGGCCGCGCCCCCTGGCGGCTGTATGTGCTGGACCTGCGCAGTATGCGGGAGCGGCCGCTCGCCGAGCGGCGCGGGGTGGACGACCAGGCGCTGTGGCTGGACGCGCGGCAGGTGGCCTACGCGCTGCCCGGCGAGGACGGCCGCACCTCGGACATCTGGAGCGTGCGCGCCGACGGCAGCGGAGCGCCGCGGCTGCGGGTGCGGGACGGCTCGTCGCCCGCGCTGGTCCGGCCCGGCAGGTCCAGACCTGCTGTTACGGTCGATGCCGACCAGCGTGGTGAAAGGACGGTGCGGTGAGCGGCACGGTGAGCGGACTGCGGGCGTATCTCGGCTCCTTCACGTCCGCGGGGGGCCACGGCATCACCGTGGTCGACGTCGACCAGGACAGCGGAGCACTGAGCGGGCCCCGCCACACGGACGTGGTGGCCGACCCCTCGTACCTCGCCCTCGCGCCCCGCGTCGGGATGCTCTACGCGGTCAGCGAGACCACCGCGGGAGCCGTGGCCGCGCTCTCCCTGGACGGCGCCCGGGAACCGGCGGCGCTCTCCGCCCGCGCTCCCGTCCCCGTCGGCGGGGACGCGCCCACCCATCTCGCGCTCGCCGCGGGGCGGCTGTTCACCGCCAACTACGGCTCCGGCAGCGTCAGCGCCCTCGGGGTGCGGGCCGACGGCACGCTGGGCGGCCCCCTGCGCGTACACCCCCACCAGGGCAGCGGGCCGCGCCCGGAGCAGCGGGGGCCGCACGCCCACGCGGTCGTCCCCGATCCGTCGGGGCAGTGGCTGCTCTCCGCGGACCTGGGCACCGACTCGGTGTGGGTCTACGATCTGCGGGCCGCCGGGCCCGGCGTGCGTCTGCACCGCGAGACCCGGCTCCGCACCGGCAGCGGACCGCGCCATCTGGCGTTCCGTCCGGGCGCACCGGACCGCGCCTCTGTCGTCTATGTCGTCAACGAGCTGGACTCGACCCTCACGGCGTGCCGCTGGGACGCGGAGGGCGGGGCGCTGGAGCTGCTGGGCGTGACGCGCACCCTGCCGGACGGCCACGGCGGGGAGGGCAACTACCCGTCGGCGCTCGCCCTGTCGCCCGACGGCCGCTTCGCCTGGGCCGCCAACCGGGGCGACGACAGCGTCGCGCTGTTCCGGCTGGACGGCGAGGGCGGGCTGCCCGCTCTCGTCACCACCGTGCCGTGCGGGGGACACTGGCCGCGCGATCTGGCCGTGCACCCGTCCGGACGGTGGCTGTACGCGGCCAATGAGCGCTCCGGAGACATCACCTGGTTCGCCGTGGACCAGGAGACCGGCGTACCGCACCGCACGGGTGCGCTCGGCCTGCCGGCGGTGAGCAGCGTGGTGTTCGGCTGAGCGGACGGTGCGGCCCCTGAGGGGGACCGGTGCCGGGCCGGGGGCAGGAGCTGTGCACCGTGCCGGAGCGGCAGCTCAGCTCAGCGCGCGGGCGTGCCCTGCTGCGCCTGCTGCTGTCCGAGGCCGATCTTCGCGGCGAAGGTCGAGGCCACCAGCTTCCCCACCGCCGGGTACGCGCCGAGCGGTTCGGCCGCCGAGCAGCCCGCCTCCCGTGCTGCGGCCTGAAGCAGCCCGTCCGCGATCTCCGGGCCGATCAGGCACGGCGCCACCGCGAGCTGCTGCGAGCCCGAGCCGTGCAGCTGTTCGGCCGTGCGCGCGACGGCGCCCTCCTCGTCGAGACCGGTGGCGAGCACCGGCACGGCCAGCCGGGCGGCCAGGAGCATCCCGGTGATACCGGCGGCCTGGACCGCCTCCTCACCGCCGATGGTGGCCAGGATGATGCCGTCGGCCGCCGTCGCGACGGTGAACAGCCGCGCCCGGTCGGCGCGCGCGAGCCCGGCCTCGGACAGCCGCACATGCACCGCCTCGGCGAGCAGCGGGTGCGGGCCGAGCACATCCGTCACTTCGGCGCCGGTGGCGCTGTTCAGCACCTCCTGGCGGATGCGCCGCATCAGTGCGGCGTCGGGACCGGCGAGCAGCGGGATCACGACGGCGGGCAGCTCCTCGTCCCCGCCCGCGCCCGGCGCCCCCCGGCCGTTCACCTCGCCGGCCGGCTGCTGCCGGGTGGCGCGCTCTTCCACCGCCTGTGTGAGCGCCGCACCGATCGACGGGAACTCCTCGTCGTCACCGTCCAGGAAACCCACCCGCGCGTCGAGCCCGGGGAGCTCGGAGCGGGCGATGCTCAGCGTCTCCTCGGCGACGCTGCGCGTGGTGGTGGACGGCGTGCCGGGAACGGCCAGCACCAGCGCGGGCGCGTTCTCGGGCGCGACGACGGGCTCCGGTCGGCGGTGCCGTCCGGGCTGGCGTGGACGCGGCATTCGTACGGGCAGACCCTTGTCAGGCCCTGTGGGGGAGCTCATGCGCCCGCATGTTAATGCCTTGAGGAGCCCGGCTGTTCGGGTGGGGGAGACCAGACGTAAATGTCCCGATTCGCCCAGCGGATAGCCTGAACGCTTTTGTCGGACTCTGTTAAACGCTGCCCGGGACGGCCGCGATCCTTTCGCCCCGTCCGCGCCCGGCGGGGCGTCAGGCTCCCACCAGGCGGAGCAGCGCCGGGTCCGCGGGCAGCGCGAGGCTTCCGGCGGCCAGCCGCGCGGCGACGGCCACCGCTCCCTGGAGCGGGTCCCCCGCCGCATCGACGAGGCGCGCCCGCGGCAGCCGCGCGGCCAACTCCTCGCCCACCGGGCCGGTGAGCGTCGCGCCCATGCGGAACAGCCCGCCGGTGAGCGCCAGGGCCGGTTCCGTGCCGTCCGCCGACGGCTCCGGGCACACCGCTGCGGCGCTCCGTGCGATCTCCCGCGCCGCGCTGCGCAGAATGCCCGCAGCCACCGGGTCCCGGGGTGCGCACCGGCCCACCTCCGGCGCGAAGGAGGCCAGCACGGCGGGGCGGTCCGGGCGCGGATAGAGCTTCCCGGGGAGGGCGTGCAGCGGCGTACCGAAGACCTGCTCGGCGCGGGTCCGCAGCGGCTGCGACCCTCCGTCGCGGCCGTCGTACGCGCGCATCGCGGCCTCCAGCCCGGCCTGTCCGATCCACGCGCCGCTGCCGCAGTCGCCCAGCAGATGGCCCCAGCCGTCCGCGCGCCGCCAGGCCCGCAGATCCGTGCCCAGGGCGATCGCCCCGGTGCCCGCCACGACAACGGCGCCCGGCCGTTCACCCAGCGCGCCCGCGTACGCCGTGACCCCGTCGGCGGCCAGCGCCAGCCGGCGCACACCGAACGTCTCCCGCAGAAACCCGGGCAGCTCGGCGCGCAGCCCGTCGCCCAGCGTCGCCATCCCGGCGGCCCCGACACAGGCGGCGTCGACCCCGGAAGCGCCGGTCTCGGCGAGCAGGGTGCGCACGGCGGGCGCCAGCCGCTCCGCCATGTGCTCCGGGTCGATGCCGCTGGGGCCCGTTCGCACCGGCTCCGCCGCCACGGACGCGGCGGGCCCGCCGCCGGGCGCGTCCGCGGGCGCGAGGGCGGCCCGGATCCCGGATCCTCCGGAGTCGACTCCGAGCACCCAGGATCCGGTCCTCACGGCAGGCGCCAGTCCACGGGGCCCGCGCCCTGCTGCGCCAGCAGGTCGTTGACGCGGCTGAACGGGCGGGAGCCGAAGAAGCCGCGGTCCGCCGACATCGGGGAGGGGTGCGAGGACTCCACCGAGGGCAGGGCGCCCAGCATCGGGCGCAGATTGCGCGCGTCCCGGCCCCACAGCACGGACACCAGCGGCTTGCCGCGCGCCGCGAGCGCCCGGATCGCCTGCTCGGTGACCTCCTCCCAGCCCTTGCCCCGGTGCGCGGCCGGCTTGCGGGGAGCCGTGGTGAGCGCCCTGTTGAGCAGCAGGACGCCCTGCCGGGTCCACGGGGTCAGATCGCCGTTGGAGGGGCGGGGCAGCCCGAGGTCGTCGTGCATCTCGCGGAAGATGTTCTCCAGACTTCCGGGCAGCGGGCGCACCTCGGGCGCGACGGAGAACGACAGCCCCACCGCGTGGCCGGGAGTCGGATACGGATCCTGCCCGACGATCAGCACCCGCACCTCGTCGAAGGGCTGCTGGAACGCGCGCAGCACATTCGCCCCGGCGGGTAGGTACGTTCTGCCTGCCGCGATCTCGGCGCGGAGGAAGTCGCCCATCGCGGCGACGCGTTCAGCGACCGGCTCCAGTGCTTCGGCCCAGCCTGATTCGACGATTTCGTTCAACGGTCGTGCAGCCACGAGCCGTCACTCTACTGGCTCAGCCGAGCCCCGTCAGTCGATCACCGCGGCCCGCACGCACAGCACGTCCGGCAGGTGCGCGGCGAGCTGCTGCCACGTCTCGCCCTCGTCGGCGCTGGCGAACACCTCTCCGTTGCGGTTGCCGAAGTAGATGCCCGCGGGATCGGCGTCGTCGGTCCACAGGGCGTCCCGCAGCACCGGCCCGTAGTGCGCGTCCTCGGGCAGCCCCGCGCTCAGCGCCTGCCAGCTCGCGCCCGCGTCCTCGGTGCGGTGCACCCGGCAGCGGCGCCCGGCCGGCACCCGGTCGGAGTCCGCGTTGAGCGGGAAGACGTACGCGACGCCGCCGCGCCGGGGGTGGGCCGCGACGGGGAAGCCGAAGTCCGAGGGCAGGCTGTCCCCGATGGAGGCCCAGCTCGCCGCGTTGTCGTCGCTGCGGAAGACGCCCCAGTGGTTTTGCAGGTAGAGCCGGTCCGGGTCTGCCGCGTCCCGGGCGATCTTGTGC
The DNA here is from genome assembly GCF_011045075.1 of Streptomyces boncukensis. Classification (GTDB taxonomy): domain Bacteria; phylum Actinomycetota; class Actinomycetes; order Streptomycetales; family Streptomycetaceae; genus Streptomyces; species Streptomyces boncukensis. The sequence goes on along the minus strand of NZ_JAAKZZ010000014.1, from coordinate 6,130 downwards.
ACGCACTGGCCGTACTCCGGATAGCGCTGGCTCTCCGGCAGGAAGACGGCCGAGACGCCCCGGTTGGACGGCTCCCAGCTCGCTCCCCCGTCCGCCGTGCGGTACACGCCGCCGGTGGACACGGCGATCGTCACCGACCGCGCGTCCCGCGGGTCCACCAGGACGCTGTGCAGCCCCAGGCCGCCGAAGCCCGGCTCCCACCCGGCGCGCGTGGGGTGCTCCCACAGCGCGCGCACCAGCGCGAAGGACTCCCCGCCGTCCTCCGACCGGAACAGCCCGCCCGGCTCCGTGCCGGCGTACACCACGCCGGGCTCGGAGGCGCCGCCCGGCTGCAGCTGCCAGACCCGCTCCAGGGACGTGCCGGTGTCCTCCGGATATCTGACCGGCGGCTGCTTCGGCTCCGTCCAGGTCGCGCCCAGGTCGTCCGAGTGGAAGACCGACGGGCCCCAGTGCGTGCTGTCCCCGCCCGCCAGCAGCCGGGGAGTGCCGGGGCGCCTCCTGTCGATCCCCACCGAGTACACCGCCTGGGCCGTGAAGTGCGGGCCTGTGAACTCCCAGCCCGGCCTCTGCCGCTCTCCGACCGGCCGCCGCGCGAGGAAGAGCCCCTTGCGCGTGCCGACCGCCAGCAATACCTCGGGCATATGTGCCACCGCCTTGCGGACGTCGTTGTCGTGAGGTGGCGATCAGTCTGCACTCCGGCACTGACAACGGGCCCATATGGCAGGCGTTACCGCAGGTCATACGGCCTGTCGGGGTGCGGCGGCGAGGTCAGGCGCCCGCCCGCGCCGCGGCGAGCAGCCCCTCCCAGTCCGGGATCTTCACCGTGCTGCGCGCGAGGTGGCGTCCCAGCTCGGCCTCGGCCGTCTCGATGCCCAGCCAGCCCTGCCAGCCGACCGGCTCCTGGCCCGCCTCCCGCAGGACCTCCAGCGGGTCGGCGGCGAGCGGCCCGCGCGCCTCGGACAGCGCGTCGGCGTCCGCCAGCAGCGAGGTCACCGTCTCCTTGGCGCAGGGGCGGTTGGTGCCGATCACTCCGGTGGGGCCGCGCTTGATCCAGCCCGCGACGTACTCCCCCGGGGAAGCCGCGCCGTCCCGCAGCACCCGCCCCGCCTCGTGCGGCACCGTGCCCGAGCGCTCGTCGAACGGCAGCCCGGTGAGCGGCACTCCGTGGTAGCCGACCGAGCGCAGGGCGAGCTGCGCCTCGATGTCCTCGTAGACGCCCGTCCCGGTGACCCCGCCCCGGCCATCGGGCTCGGTCCGCTCGAAGCGCACGCCGCGCACAGCGCCCGCGCCGTCGTCCAGGACCTCCACGGGGCGCAGGTAGAAGCGCAGCTCCAGCGAGCGGGACGGGGGCGGCCCGGTCCGCTCCCCGGCCTCCCGGGCCCATCCGCGGAGCACCGTCAGATTGCGCCGCACCGCCGACGGCAGTCCCTCCGGGTCCCGGTACCCGGGGTCGAGGGACAGCTCGTCCTCCCGCAGCCGCACCCCGGCGTCCGGGAGGGTGCCCAGCTCGCGCAGCTCCTTGGTGGTGAACTTGGCCTGCGAGGGGCCGCGCCGGCCGACCATGGAGATCTCGCCGATGCCGCTGCGGGCCAGGCTCTCCAGCGCGCCCTGCGGCATGTCGGTCGGGCGCAGCTCGTCGCTCCGGCGCGCCAGCACCCGGGCGACGTCCACCGCCACATTGCCGACCCCGATGACGACGGCGGACCGCGCGCCCAGCGTGAAGCCGTCCGTGGCGGCGTCCGGGTGGGCGCTGTACCAGGAGACGAAGTCGGTTGCCGAGTGGCTGCCCCGCAGGTCCTCGCCGGGGATGCCGAGCCGCCGGTCGGTGGCGGCGCCGACGCAGTAGACGACCGCGTGGTAGGCGCGCAGCAGCGCGGGTGGCCGCACCCCGTCCGCGCCCACCGTGACGTTCCCCAGGAACCTGATCCGGGGGTGCTCCAGCACCGAGCGCAGATTGTTCTGCAGCGACTTGATCTTCTCGTGGTCCGGGGCGACGCCGTACCGCACCAGGCCGTACGGGCAGGGCAGGCGGTCGAGCACGTCGACGGCGGCCACCGGCCCCGCCTCGTCCCGCACCAGCCCCTGGGCGGCGTACACCCCGCTGGGGCCTGCGCCGACGACCGCGACGCGGAGTCGGGGCGGCGACTGGGAGGCTGTGGCAGACGGTACGGACGGCACGGCAGTGCTCCTTCCCACCGGGAGTTCCAGGATCGCACCGGAGGCGGCCGCGCGGGAGATGCGCGCACGGCCGGGCATTCGGGGGTGCGCGCACCCTTCCCGGCGCGTGCCGCGCGGTGCGCGCGGGGCGGCGGGGGGTACCGTTCGGCCCGTGTCGGAAAGTTCCGTTTTCTCCTCGAACGGCCGGTACGGGCCGCACGGCTCCGTGTCGGTGTGGCCGCTGTGGGAGCTCCAGGGATACGGCACCGGCGCCCCGGACCCGGCCGGGGAGAGCCGCGGGGAGTCCGTCACCGAGCTGCTGCCGCCCTGGTTCAACGTGCGGCTGACCTTCGCGGACGGCGCCCGGATCGACGTCCTGGCGGCGGTCGCGGACGGCCGCATCGTCATCGAGGAGATGCGCGCCGACCCCCCGCTGCCCCTGCACGGCTTCGCCACCCTGGCGACCTGGATCGACGAGCCCCTGGAGGACGCCTGCCGGGTCGTCCTCGAACGGCACGCCGCCGGGTTCACGGGGAAGCCCGCCGGGTTGCGCTCCTCTCCCGAAGGGTGCGCCGCCGTGCCGGAGCAGCCCGGCAAGCGCCGGGCCCGGCCCGCCTGGCCGCGTGGTGTCGCGGGCCGGCGGGTGGCGGCCGAGGCATACCTGGCCGCTCAGGAGGAGGGACGCGACCCGGTGCTCGCCGTGATGTGCGCGACGGGGCGGAGCCGCCGGAAGTCCCTCAGGATCATCGCGAGCGCCCGTGACGAGGGCTATCTGGCCCCGCGGCACGCCCGCCGGTGAGGCGCCCCAGCACCGGCGCCGGCGTCCCGTCGCACGGAGGTTCGCCCGGCGGCGCGCCCATCTCCCACTTCAGCCCGTAGCGCGTGAACAGCTCGGCGCGCAGCCGCTCCAGCGGCATGGGGGCGCCCGGCAGCAGCACCGCGACGACGGCCCCCATCAGCAGGGCGCGCAGCAGCGGGTAGTCGGTGTCCGGGTCCGGCGAGCCGTAGCGCCGCACCGTCGCGTGCAGCAGCGCCGCCAGCCGCTGCTGCTGGTCGCACTGGACGAAACCCTCCTGCTGGAGGATCCCCGCCATGTGGGCGCGCATGAGAACGGGCTGGTCGCGCGCCAGGCCCAGAATCGCGTCGATGACGCGGGCGAGCAACTCCTGCCCTTCGTCCGTTCCTTCCGGCACCGGCCCCCTCGCCAGCGACTCGGCCACCGTCAGATGCATCAGACGGTGCACCGCCGACTGGAAGAGCTGCCGCTTGCCCGGGAAGTAGTACGAGATCAGGCCGCGCGCCGACCCCGCGCGATCCGCGATGTCCCCGAGCGTCGTCGCGTCGTAGCCGCGTTCTGCCACCAGCTCGACGGTCGCTTGGAGGAGACGTTCGCGCGAGCGTCGGCGCAACTCTTCATTGACCGATGCGCTCCGGGGGGACATGCTGTAACTCCTGCGTTGACTGGCCCGCAGCCAATATACTCAGCACGACTTCGGGTGCCGTTCCGCCGATGTGCGGAGTGCGCCCGGCGCAACGGCCGGTACCGGGGTGACGCGGGGGATCGCCCCGGTACCGGCACCGCATACTCCGGTCAGGCTATCCCACGCGGCCGAGCACCGGCCGCAGCCCGTTGGGCCGCTCGGCGACGGGCAGATGGCGCACCGCGTGGAACGCGCAGCCGAGCCGGGCGGCCCCGCCGTCCGCCCGCTCGTCGTCACCGACCATCAGCACGCGCTCCGGGGCCAGCCCCAGCTTGTCGCAGGCGATGCGGAACAGCCGGGCGTCCGGCTTCTGCACCCCGTGCTCGTACGACAGCACGTAGGTGTGCACCGCCGCGTCCAGACCGTGCGCGCGGAACACCGGCCGCAGGTCCCACCCGATGTTGCTCACCACCGCCACCGGTACGCCGCGCTCACCGAGCTCCCGCAGCACCTCGGACGCGTCCGGGTACGGCTGCCAGGCCCCCGGCGCCATATGGCGCTCGTACAGCGCGTCGTAGAGGTCCGGGTGCGGAAGGGGGACCTGGCGGGCGGCGCCGGTGTACGCGGCGCGGTGCTCCGCCGCGCTGCGGTCGCGTACGGCCCACAGCTCGCGCAGCTCCTCCGGGACGGTCCGCGGCGGGGGCCCGCCGGGCAGGGCACCGGCTGCCTCCAGCCGCTCGGCGCAGCGCGCGAACTCCGCACCGGGCAGCGCGATCCCCGCGGCGTCCAGCACGGCGCCCAGCCAGCTCGTCGCGGGCTCGACGCGGAACAGGGTTCCCGAGAAGTCGAACATGACGCCCGCGCACCCGCCGGAGCCGTCTGCCGTACTGTTCATGATCAAAGTATTCCACGCCCGAAGGCCGTCCCCGGAACCGGGAGTTCGGCAGCGGCGGCCGGAACCGGACTTCCGTGCCCGACCTCCGCACCGGCATCCCGTACGGCGCCCGGCAGGGGATACGTTGAGGGCCGAGGAGCCGACCGCGACGGCGGTGCGAAGGACGAAGGGCGAAGGGCGAACCATGGCAGACAGACGGCAGGGGGACCGATGACGGACGACCGGCCGGACCGACCGGCCCTCCAGGAGAAGGCGCCGCCCGGGATCGACACCACCGTGCCGCACTCGGCACGCATCTGGAACTACCTGCTGGGCGGGAAGGACAACTACGCCGTCGACCGGGCGGCCGGCGACGGCGTCTGCGCGGTCTTTCCCGGTATGGTCGACATCACCCGCCACTCCCGCGCCTTCATCGGCCGGGTCGTGCGGCACCTCGCGCAGGAGGACGGGATCCGGCAGTTCCTGGACATCGGCACCGGCCTGCCCACCGTGGACAACACCCACGAGATCGCCCAGCGCGTCGCCCCGGAGTCCCGGGTCGTCTACGTCGACAACGACCCGCTGGTCCTCGCGCACGCGCACGCCCTGCTCACCAGCACCCCGCAGGGGTCCACCGCGTATATCGACGCCGATGTGCGCGACCCCGACCGCATCCTGCGGCAGGCCGCCGGCACGCTGGACTTCGACCGGCCCGTCGGGCTGATGCTGATGGGCATCCTGGGCCTGGTCGGCGACGACGAGGAGCCTCGCGCCATCGTCCGCCGCCTCCTCGACGCGCTGCCGCCCGGCAGCTGGCTGGGGCTCAACGACGGGGCCGACACCGACCCGGCGTACGTCGAGGCCATCGCCCGCTTCAACGCCAAGTCCGGCGCCGTGCCGTACACGCCGCGCAGCCCGGAGGCGATAGCGGGCTACTTCGAAGGGCTGGAGCTGGTGGAGCCCGGCGTCGTGTCCTGCTCCCGGTGGCGGCTGGAGAACCTGCCCTTCGACGAACCGGACGAGGTGGCGGTCTTCGGCGGTCTGGCGCGCAAGGCGTAGCGCGGCCACAGCGCGAGCGCGCCCAGCGCCAGGGCCGCCCCGAGCAGCGTGCCCGCGGCGACGTCGGTCGGCCAGTGCACGCCCAGCCAGACGCGGGTGAAGCCCACTCCCAGCGCCGACACCCCGGCCACCGCGACCGCGGCGCCCCACACGGCGCCGCGGACCCCGTGCCCGCGCAGCAGCCACAGCAGCAGCACACAGGTGACCGCGGCCGTCATCGCGTGCCCGGACGGCATGGCCGCGTACTCCGCGGAGTCCACCGGGCGCTCCCACCCGGGGCGGTCCCGCCCGATCGCGGCCTTGAGCACCTGCTGGACGCCCGCGGCAACGGCGGCCGTTCCCGCGCACCAGAGCGCCGCGGGCCAGGCGCGGTGCCACAGCAGCCATCCGACGGCCGCGGCGAGCACCAGCCGCATCGTCCACGGGTCCCACACCCAGTCGGTGAGGATCCGGTTCGCGTCCGTCCAGGCGGGGTGCCGCAGCGCGGCGGTGTGCAGCCGAGCGGCGAGTCGGCTGTCGAGGTCCAGCAGGGGGCGCCACCCGGCGGCGACCAGCCCGACGACCAGCGCCCCGAGCGCACCGAGGGGTACGGCGCACCATCGGATGCGGGGGCCGGGGG
>NZ_JAAKZZ010000149.1 GCF_011045075.1 Streptomyces boncukensis | reverse complement strand
GGTGGTAGGCGCCCGCAGCGGCTAACGCTCCTTGGTGGGGGGTGAGTTCGCTGCGGGCAAGGCGGGTGAGATTGCGCAGCGGGTCGGCGTCCCAGGAGGCGTCCAGGGCGGTCGCGGGGGCTTGGCTCAGTCCGGCCTCCTGTGCGGTGACGGGCCGTCCCAGTCGCCGTCCGAGGGCTTCGAGCAGGTACTGGGGAACGGGCGGACGGGGGCGGGTGCCGTGGACCCAGCGCGCCACCGCCGAGCGGTCGCAGGCCAGGTCCTGCCCGTTTTCCGCGGCCACGGCCCGGATGGCGGCGGCGAGTTGGGCGTGGCTCCAGTGGGCCTGTGCGAGCAACTGGTGCAGGGGGGAGTCGGGTGTCCGGGGCACAGGTCCTCCTCGGTGCTGTTCTCCGGTGATCAGCCTGCGGGGTGTTCACAAGCGCACGAGATTGCCGCAAGTGCAGCGCGCCGACGGCCGAGGGGTTCTTGGCGCGGCCCGCCGGCGGTGGTGGGCTGAGAACCACATACCCGTTCGCAGGCAGGTCTCATCGAGGCGGAGAGCCTGAAGCCCCGGGTTCCCGGCCGGAAGAGCCACACTGCCACCGGCCACACCCACCGCCGCTCCTAGGAGGCCGCGATGCGTTTCCGCACGTACACCGGGCCGCGCACCGCCGATTCGGCCCGCTCCGCTGACCAGGCCCTGCCACCTGCGCTGCCCTACCCCAACGGCTGGTTCTGCGTGGGCTTCTCCCGCGAATGGGCCCTGGGCCGGGTCCGGACCCGGCCCCTCATGGACCAGGAGATCGTGGTGTACCGCACCCGACGCGGCACCCTGCGCGCCACCCGCCCCTACTGTCCCCACCTGGGTGCCCACCTCGGCGTCGGCGGCACTGTGGACGGGGAGAACCTCGTCTGCCCCTTCCACGGCTTCGCCTTCGGCCCCGACGGCACCTGCATCCACACCCCCTACGGCACGCCCCCCAGAACCGCTTCCCTCGCCCTCCTGCCCGTCCAGGAGAAATACGGCATCGTCTGGGCCTGGCACCACCACGACAACGCCCCACCCACATGGGAGCTTCCCCAGCTGTCCACTGTCGGCAGCCACCCACCGGTGTGCTGGGCCATCGACCTCGCCGGCCATCCCCAGGAGGTCACCGAGAACGTCATCGACTACGGGCACGGTCCTCAGCTCCACGGCTTCACCCCGTTCGAGGTACTCGTCCCGTTCACCACCGACGGCTCCCTGGCATCCGTCTCCGCGCGCGCCGGCCGCAAGCTGCCGCTCCTCGGCACCACTGTCGTTCATCCCTTCGAGATGACCCATATCGGTCTGGGGGGCTTCCACGCGCTCTTCGACCTTTCCCGTTTCGGCTTCCGCACCACCTACTGGGTCCTGGCCACCCCTACCGGTCCCTGGCGGTTCCGCCTGTGGACCGCAGCAACCTCAGTCCGGTGCGGCGGCACACGGCTGCCAGCGGCCCTCGACCGGCGTCTCGCGCACGGTGTCAGCGCCCTCATGGTCCCCTGGGCCGCCAAGGACTTGCAGTCAGACTTCGCTATGTGGCACCACAAGCAGTACCTTCCCCACCCCAAGCTCAACGGTGGGGACGGCCCTATCGGCGAATACCGGCACTGGGCACGCCAGTTCTACCCCCCAGGCTCCGCACCCCTGCGTCCCGAACCGGTCCCGGACACCTCCGCCACCTGAGCTCTCGCCCCATCGCCTTGCGGCGAGCAGAAGACACGGCATGACCCGTCAACCACACCTGCGGTCCGCCGCCTGGGCGGGAATCTCCTTCCTGCCCCTGTGCGTCATCCCCCTCCCGAGCAGCGGCTTCACTGACCTTCCCGACCTGTTGCCCCAGTGGAGCGACTCAACCGCGGACATCGCCTGACTCTAGAGCTGACGTTCATCGTTGACACCTGGGTCTCTGATCACCAGGAGATCCACATGCCGAAGACACTCCCTCTGGACCGTGTACTTCGGGATCAGCCGGCAGGCGTACTACGGCTGGTACCGCCGCTATCAGGCCGAGGGCGTCGAGGGTCTGCGGACCCGCTCGATCGAGGGCACCGAAGCACAGCCCCAACGCCACCCGCGTCGAGGTAGTGGGGAAGATCATCTATCTGCGGCAGAACGACCACCTCGGGCCCGAGAAGATCGCGATGCGCCTCAAGCGGTACCAGCGCCACGACCGCCGCTGGAAGCGGTACGAGAAGCAACTGCCCGGCCACCGGGTGCAGATCGACGTGAAGTTCATCGGGCCCCTCGCCTCGATACCCCAGGGCCGCTGCGGCGGCCGCAGCAAGTACTTCCAGTTCACCGCGATCCAGTTCCTCGACTACGTCATCCAGCGCCTGCCGTTCCAGTTCGAGGTCATTCAGACGGACAACGGCGCCGGGTTCCAGTCCGCCTTCCACTGGCACGTGCTCGACAAGGGCAACGACAAACTGCGCGAGTGGGAGGACTACTACAACTACCATCGTCCTCACGGCGGCCTCGGCGGCCAGACCTCCTACGAACGCCTCACGTAGAAGACGCAGTCCACGCCCAGGCGTAATCGATGATCTTCAGTCGCACAGCGTGACAGCACCCGCGGGAAGCGTGGACCGTGCGGCTCACCCGCCTCCACCATTCCCTCACCCCGCCCCTGTGAATCGGCCAGCAAAGTCATTCGGGGGAACCTCGATCAGATATCCGCAACTGAGCGGGTTTCCGTTGATTCCTTGGGAATCCCCCTGGCGAGGAGGAATACCGATACTGCCGTGGTCCAGACCAGGATTGGGCCCATCTGGGCAACAACTTGCAGAGCCGATCCTGGCGACCAGTTTCCGGTGCGGACGAAGAGGGACGCGAGCCAGAGGTTTGCGTTCACGGCAATGAGGACTGCACACCATCCACCGAGCCCGCGGGGCAGGAGAGGGTGGGTGCGGTTAGCCACGGCGATGGCGGCCCACATCATCCCCATCATGGGAGCGCTCATGAGGTAGGTCAAATTCGAGGTGACCCATCCGAACGTGACCAGCGTGTAGTCGGCAGGGCCAGTGCCGAAGGCTGGTTTTCCCCGACTCAGCAGAGGTAGTGCCGCGTAGGCCGCTGAGACGATCAAATTCATCGCAGCAAAGGTCGACGCGCTGGCGATGAGGATGACCCCACTCGCCGTTACCCTCCTTGCCCGGGTGATATACGCGAAGGCCAGCAGGATGCTGAACATCATCAGCGCCACCGTGAGGCCCAGCCAGCAGATCACTCCTACTTCGCCGCGGTAATGAGGCAGGATGTAATTCAGTTTCTCCTGCCCATCGGCGTTGTTTGCCGGGTACGGGAACTTGCCGAGGGAGAGCGGAAGCACCAGCAGAGGCAAGGGGGCGAGGCCGAATATAGCAGTCCATCGCAGATACCACTGCTCGCGATTCAAACCCTGATGTTCACCGGCTTTGACGGTTAAATCCACCTGCTTTCACCTCCTCGGGAGCATCTGATTGTCGGCGGTCAGGTTAGTTTTCCTCTGACGCATCTGATCCCCTATGGATGGATGGTGACGTGTGCCGGAGCGATTGTGTACAGACGGCGTCCGCAGGCGGTGCGGTTCATATCTCCTCCAACGGCTCGGGAGCGGGGATGCGTGTCGGGCGGGCTCGGGGCACTTCACCGTGGCTGAGCGGGTCTTTCCGGTCGGTGTCTGCCTGCCCCGGACCATCCGCGGTCTTGCGGGCGACGACGCTCATCCGCAAACCGCCGACGGTCAGGGTGTTGCCGCCGATGGTGGGGCGGAAGCGCGCACCGGGGAGGGGTTCCAGTCGCCAGCGGGCGGCGATGGTGGCCAGGACGAGCACCGCCTCGGCGATGCCTAACCGGTCGCCGATGCATCGGCGGGCTCCGCCTCCGAAGGCGGTGAATGCTTCACGCCGGGGCAGGCTGGGATTGCCGGGCACCCATCGGTCGGGGTCGAAGCGTTCGGGGTCGGGATACAGGTCACCTCGGCGATGGAGGAGGTAGGCGCTGTAGGCGAGGGTGGACCCGGCAAGGATCGGGTACGGGCCCAGTCGGGTATCGGCGGTGCAGGTGCGGGTGAAGCACAGGCCGGGGGGCCACAGGCGCAGGGTCTCGGTGATGATGCGGTCGGTCAGCTCCAGATGGGGCAGATCGGCGTGGGTGGCTGGGCGGCCGTCGAGGATGGCGTCGGCTTCGGCGTGCAGCCGTGCCTCGACGTCGGGATGGTGCCCCAGCACGTACAGTGCCCACGCCAGGGTGGCCCCGGTCGTCCCCGATCCGCCGAAGAAGAACGTCATGATCTGATCGCTGATCTCGGCGTCGGTGAGGACGTGTCCGGCGGTGCCGGTGCCGCAGGCCGCCAGCAGCGCCGACAGCAGATCGCCGTGGTCGGTGCCGGCGGACCGGTAATCCGTGATGACGCGGCTGAGAGTGTGCCGAAGACGGGCCCGCGCCTGGTGGTAGTGGCGGTTACCGGGAGTTGGCAGTCGGTCCAGCGGCGGTGGTGCGAGCAACCTCAAGGTAAGGCCCTTGAAGATGGTGTTGAGGTCGTTGAGGCATTGGTTGAGCACGGCAGAGGGCATCGTGGCCGAGAACAGGGTGTCGGCCGTGATCCGGGCCATCAGTTCCTGCATTGCGGCGAGTACGTTGAGGGCCTGTCCGTCCTGCCAGGAGTTGGTCATTTCCGCAGATCGGGCAGTGATGATCTTTGTGTAGCCGGGGATCCGGGCAGGAAGGAAGGCCGGCTGGAGCAGGCGCCGCTGATGCCGGTGCTCGCTGTACTGGCAGGTGGCTAGACCGTTGCCGAGAAATTCCCGCACGCGCTCGATAACTGGGCCGCCCTTGTCGAAGGTTTGGTCGTGGAGGAGGACGTGGCGTGTAAGAGCGGGGTCGCAGACCACGATCACTGGCACTGGGCCGATCCGGACCTGTACGACATCGCCGTACTCGGGCAGGCGTGTAAGGAACCCGAGAGGGTCACGCAGCAGTGGCACGACATGGCCCAGCAGTGGGAGTGCTCCAGGCGCGGTGGGGATCGGGCTCGGGCTCTTCATCGTCACTCCCTGTGACTGTCGTCGAGGGTGTGCAGCATGCGGTCGATGGTGTCCGGGGCGGGGTCTGTTCCTGGAGTGGCTCGCGCTGACGGGGCGGGCGCCGGGGCACGGGCGGTTCCCCTGGCCCTGCGGCAAGACACAAGGCTTCTGCGGCCAGGGCCTCGGCGGTGCGAGGAAGATGGAACGGTGTGTCGAACCTGCGCTGACATGCGTGCCAACACCCGCGTCCATGACAGACCCGCCGCCTTCACCGGCCGACGCGGCCGGTGAGGACCTTCGAGATACCTCGGAGCCCTCGTGCGCTGCTCCCAGCCGGGCTGTACGGCTTGGCCGGATGGAGTCCTCTTGACTGCGCGCAGGGTCAGTCCGCGGGGGTTCAAGGTGCCCGCTGGAGCAGGGCGCGCATTCTGGCCGGGGTCGGGATACACGTCGCTGCGGCGGTGGATGAGGTAGGGGCTGAGGATGACCGTAGCGCCGGCCGGGAGCCGATGGCCGCCGATCCGTGTGTCGGCGGTGACGACTTGGGTGAAGAACCAGATTGGCGGCCGGAGACGGAGGGTCTCGGTGACGATGCGGCCGGTCAGCTTCAAGTACGGCAGGTCGGCGTAGGCGGCGGGGCGGCCGCCGAGAACGGCGTCGGCCTCGGTGCGCGGCCGGTCGGCGATGTCAGGGTGCTGGATGAGCAGGTGCAGGGCCCACGCCAGGGTGGTGGCGACGGTCTCGGTCCCGGCCGCGAAGAACGTCGTGATCTGATCGGTGATCTCGCTGTCGGTCAGGCTGTCGCCGCCGGCACCGTGCCCACGGGTACCGTCGTCGCGTACAGCGAGAGGCTGGGATAGCAAGTCCCCGGAGTTTCCTGTGTTGTTGGTGCGGCGGTCAGCGATGATGGCGTCACACCTGGACCGGAACCGGGCCAGGGCGCGCTGGTAGCGTCGGTTGCCCAGAATGGGCAGCCTGGCCAGCGAGTCCGGCATGAGCATGCGCCGGTGAACGCAGTACACGATGGCGTTGAGGTCGTTGACTGCCTGCCGTACCCCGGCGGGAGACAGAACGTCCGAGAACATGGCCGCTACCAGGACCTTGGACGTGAGAGTCAGCATTTCGGTGCGTGCATCGATCACTTGACCGTCATGCCAGGATTCGGTCCAGGATTCGGTCATCTCTGTGATCGGGCCGGTCATGATGCATGCGTATCCGGGCAGGCGAGCCGAAGCGAGGACAGGCTGGATCAGGCGCCGCTGCGACCGGTGTTCATCGTGCAAGCACGTCGGGAGGCCGTTGCCCATGCTCTCCCTGGCCCGATCCCACAGTGGCCCGCCCTTGTCGAAGGCGCGGTCGCCGACCAGGACCTGGCGGGTCAGTTCCGGATCACACACCTCGATGGCGTTTACAGGGCCAACGCGGATACGCACGAGACTGCCTGCCTCGGGCAGATGGGTCAAGAATGCGAGGGGATCCCGCAGCACCGGCACCAGATGGCCGAGTACCGGCCAGGCTCCGGGAGCCAGTGGTATGTGCAAGTCCTCCGCCATGGCGGTGGGCCGTGCGGTCATGAGTGCCTGTCCTCGTTCATCGGTGCCCCTTGAGTCCTTCGCATGTTTCTCTGTCTGGCTGCAGTGCACGTCGCATCTCTTCGCGCAGATACTGGGCGCCTGGTGCAGAATCGACAACCAGGTTTAGCACCCCTCTCTTCGGAAATGGTCCTCAAGGTATGCCGGGTCGCTCCCGGCGTTGAATTCCTGAACCTGATCGCGAGAGAAGCGTCCGCTGGCTTTTTGCCAGGCGATGCCTCCTCCCATCGCGGTTAGGACGAGGTTGAACCAGTAGTGACACCTGTCGGTCTCGGCGGGAGTGAGGTGGTAGGAGCGGCACACGGCGGGGAGTTCACTCTCCATGCGGGCAATATTGTCGCAGCATTCGAGAACCATGGCATGGGTGGCGTTCACGGCGCCCTGGAGAGTTCCGCCTCGTTCATGTTGCACCACATACACCATGTTGTTTACATGGTTGTGATTGCTTTCTTTGAAGATGGATCGGATGTCGTTGTCCCAGTTGATGAGGTTGGCTGCTTCGGTGAGGAATTCGATTGTCCAGTGGGATTCCCGGAATCTCTGTGGAATTTGCGCTTGCTCGTCCAGTTCAACCAGGTCGTAGGTGGGTATCATCGCTCCGTCGTACAGTCGCCTCTTCTTGTACTCCTCTATCGTCGGGTACCGCTGGTGCACGCGGTTGGCCGTACCCCAGGACAAGGTGTAGGCGTAGTCGGACATGCCGCAGGCGAAGCGCTGGATCCAGTGGGGTTCCATCATGCCGCGAAGACACTGCATGAATTCCTCGACACAGCTGTAGATCTGCTCGATGTCATCCGGTAGCGGGTCCCCGTACAGAGCGGAGATGAGAGAGGGGGTAACGGTGTCGGTTTTGGTCGGAGAGACTCCAGAATTTCCTTCATCGAACAGGTCGTCATTAGTGAAAATCCACCAGGACCACTTCGATGCGATCTTCATCCCTTCGAGGCTGATGGTGGGATACAGCCAGGCAGCACATTCTGTGTACATGCATATTTTTCCCCGCTCTAGAGCGGTCTGCGTCGTGCTGAGCCCGGTGCGTAGCGCCCATTCTTCTGAGTACTTCTTGCATTGCTCGACATGCGGGTTGATCGCCACTGGGTAGGGAGGAGTCCAGTCAGGAAATTCTAGGCCCTCGGCGGGATAGACGCGCATGGTTCACTCCCTGATGAATTGATGGTCGGCTTACGGTGGCGTTGGAGTCCTGGGAAGGAAAAATATGCTTGCGGGGCGGCGCCGGTCGGGGCTTTGGCGTTGGTGGGTCATGAGGTCCTCGTCGCGGCGGCGTCGGCGATGTAACGCAGGGCGTCGGTCGCGGCGCGTGGGAAGGGGGCGGTGTCGAGGGTGTGGCGGGCCTGGCGGAGGCAGGTGTGGATCATGTGCTCGACCCTGTCGCGGGCGCCGGTGGCGGTGAGGATGCCGCGGATGCGGGCGGCGTCGTCGTCGGTCAGCGCGGGGTTGCCGATCAGGGCGCGCAGGGCGGCGTGTTGGTCCGAATCGGCATGCCGGAGGGCGAGGGCGATCAGTACGGTGTGTTTGCCTTCGCGCAGGTCGTCCGAGTGGGACTTGCCGGTTGTCTCGGGTTTGCCGAAGGCACCAAGGAGGTCGTCGCGGAGTTGGAAGCCTTCGCCCAGGGGCAGGGCGAAGGCGGTGCAGACGGCCAGGGCCGTGGCGTCGGCGCCGGCGAGGGCGGCGCCGATGTGCAAGGGGCGCTCAACGGTGTATTTGGCGGTCTTGTATCGGATCACCTCAAGGGCCGAGACCACGTTGCCGGTCAACAAGCCGGTGGTGAGCAGATCGAGGTACTGGCCGTACATCACTTCGGTGCGCATGGAGTCGACCAGCGGCCGCACGCGGGCGAGCTGGTCCCGGCTCAGCCCTGCGGTATGGAGGAGTTCATCGGACCAGGCCAGTGCCAGGTCGCCGACCAGGACCGCCGCGCTGGCGCCCAGATGCTCGCCCTCCCGGTGGTTGCGGCCGTCGCCGTGGAGCGCGGCCAACTGCCGGTGGACGGTGGGCTGTCCGCGCCGGGTGGCGGAGCGGTCCATGACATCGTCATGGATGAGGGCGAAGGCGTGGAACATCTCCAGCGATGCCGCCGCGCGAATCACCGGACGCAGGTCGCCGCGGCCCTCTGCGGCGTACCATCCGATGACGCACAGCAACGGGCGTAGGCGTTTGCCGCCGACGAACAGGAAGTTGTGCAGAAGCTCGGTGATCTCGCTGGGCAGGTGGCCGTCGACGGCCGTGTCGGCTTTGCGACCCAGGAACTCCTCCAGCGCGATGTCCACCGCGTGCCGGATGCCCGGAAGATCCAGCGCGGAAGCGGCTTGGGAGGCCGTGGACGCGGTCACGGTGCGCTGCCCTCCTCACCGTTCCCCGGGGCATCGTCGGCCAGACGCAGAGCCTCCTCAAGGAGCCGGTCGATGATCTGCGATTCGGGGACGGTGGCCACCACTTGGCCGCGGGCGAAGATCTGGCCCTTGCCGTTGCCGCAGGAAACACCGAGGTCGGCTTCGCGGGATTCGCCGGGGCCGTTGACGACGCAGCCCATCACCGCGATGCGCAGGGGGTGGGGGAAGCCGGTGAAGGCGGCCTCGACGCGGTCGGCGAGGCGGTGGATGTCGACCTGAAGGCGGCCGCAGCCGGGGCAGGAGACGATCTCCAGCTTCCGTGGCCGCAGCCCGAGGGAGGCGAGAATGTGGCAGCCGGCCTTGACCTGCTCCACCGGGGGTGCGGAGACGGAGACCCGGATGGTGTCGCCGATCCCTTCGGAGAGCAGGATGCCAAGGGCGACCGCGGACTTGATGGAACCCTGGAAGGCGGGGCCGGCCTCGGTCACCCCCAGGTGCAGGGGATAGTCGCAGCGCTCGGCCAGCAGCCGGTTGGCGGCGACCATCGTCATCGGGTCGTGGTGCTTGACGGCGATCTTCAGGTCGGTGAAGCCGTGCTCCTCGAACAACGAGCACTCCCACAGTGCGGACTCCACCAGCGCCTCGGGGGTGGCCGAGCCGTGCTTGGCCAGCAGCCGCGCATCCAGGGAGCCGGCGTTGACGCCGATGCGGATCGGCACGTGGGCAGCGGAGGCGGCCTGGGCGATCTCGCCGACGCGGTCATCGAACTTCTTGATGTTGCCGGGGTTGACCCGCACGGCGGCGCATCCGGCGTCGATGGCGGCAAAGACGTAGCGGGGCTGGAAGTGGATGTCGGCGATCACCGGGATCGGCGAGCGGGCCACGGTGGCAGGCAGCGCCGCGGCGTCGTCGGCCGAGGGGACGGCGACGCGGACGATGTCACAGCCCGCGGCCGTCACGGCGGCGATCTGCTGCAGCGTGGCGTCCACGTCGGCGGTGTTGGTGGTGGTCATGGTCTGCACGGAGACCGGTGTGCCGCCGCCCACCGGGACATCGCCGACCCGGAGTTGGCGGGTGCGGCGGCGCACCGGAGTCTGAACGGGAGGGGCGGACAGGCCCAGGTCGATGACGGTCACTGCGTCCTCCCGGTGCGTGTGGTGGAGACGGGGTGAGCGGGTGAGGTGCCGGGCTGCCGGGCGAGCGCACGCCGCACGGCGTGCAGGATGCCGTGGTGGTCCAGGCCCGCCCCGGCCAGCAGCGCGCTGCGCGAATCGTGGGGGAGGAAAGCGCGGGGCAGGCCGAGGGGGACCACCGGGGTGCCCACGGCGGCCTCCCGGCACGCCTGTGCCAGGGCCGCCCCCACCCCGCCGTGGCGCAGACCGTCCTCCACCGTGACCACCAGGCGGTGGCGGGCCGCCAGCGCGGGCAGCGCCTCATGGACGGGCAGCACCCAGCGCGGGTCCACCACCGTGGTGCCCACGTCCTGGCGCTCCAGCGCACGGGCCGTCTCAAGGGCGGGTGCGGCCAGGGGGCCGACGGCCACCAGCAGCACGTCCAGGGCGTGACGGAGGCCGCGGTGCAAGATGTCCATCCCGTCCATCCGCGCCACGGCCTCGATGCCATCCGCGGCCGGGCCCTTGGGGATGCGCAGCACGCTGGGCCCGTCCCCGACGTCCGTAGCCTCGCGCAGCAGGTCGCGCAGCCGGGCCGGATCCCGCGGGGCGGCGAAGCGCAGGTGCGGCACCGCCGAGAGCACGGACAGGTCCCACATGCCGTGATGGCTCGGCCCGTCGGGGCCGGTGACCCCGGCCCTGTCCAGGACGAAGGTGACCGGTAGCCGGTGCAGCGCCACATCCATCAGCACCTGGTCGAAGGCCCGGTTCAAGAACGTGGCGTAGATGGCCACCACGGGGTGAAGGCCGCCCATCGCCAGCCCCGCCGCACTGGTGACGGCATGCTGCTCGGCGATCCCGACATCAAAGACCCGATCCGGGAACGCCTCCGCCATGGCGTGCAGGCCGGTCGGCCGCAGCATGGACGCGGTGACGGCCACCAGGTCCGCACGCTGCGTGGCCTGTTCCTTCAGGGCCTCCCCGAACACCGACGTCCACGACGGCCCCGACACTCCCGCGGAGGCGGGCGGCGCCCCGGTGGCCGGATCAACGGTGCCCACCGCGTGCAGACAGTCCGCCTCATCCCCCTCGGCCGGACCGTACCCCTTGCCCTTGATGGTGCGCACGTGTACCACCACCGGCCGTTGCAAGGACCGGGCCCGCCGCAGCACTCCCTCCATCTCCCCGATGCTGTGCCCGTCGACGGGCCCGAAGTAGGCAAATCCCAGCTCGGTGAACAGGTTCTGGCACCCCTGGCCGCCCCCGCCCCGCTTGAGAATGTCCAGGTGGGCGGCGAGCGACCCGGTGGTGGGGGCGTAGGAACGGCCGTTGTCGTTGACCACTACGACCACCGGCCGCTCTCGCGCCGCCCCCAGGTTGTTCAGCGCCTCCCACGCCAGGCCCCCCGTGAGCGCCCCGTCCCCGATGACCGCCACCACCGCCCGGTTTTCCGACTGGCCGGACAGTTGCCGGGCCTTGGCCAGCCCGTCCGCGTACGACAGGGCCGTGGAGGCATGGGAGTTCTCCACGAGGTCGTGCCCCGACTCCGCTCGCGAGGGATAGCCCGACAGGCCACCCGCCTGCCGCAGCCGCGCGAACCCCTCCCCACGGCCCGTCAGCAGCTTGTGGACGTACCCCTGGTGCCCGATGTCGAAGACCAGCGCGTCCCGCGGGGAGTCAAAGACCCGGTGCAGGGCGAGGGTCAGCTCCACCGCCCCCAGGTTCGGCCCCAGATGCCCGCCCGCAGCACAGACCCTCTCCACCAGGAAGGAGCGGATCTCCTCGGCCACCATCGGCAGGCGCTCGGCGGGCAGGGCCCGTACCGCCTCCGGAGAGGTCACCGCGGCCAGGCTCGCGGCCGTGGCCGGACGGGAGAGGGATACGGTCATCGTGATCCTCGCGTGCCAGGGCAAGAAGCCGCGCCATCCGTGCCGGCCGCGCCGGCCGACCCGGAACCCGGGGCTTCAGGCTCTCCGCCTCGATGAGACCTGCCTGCGAACGGGTATGTGGTTCTCAGCCCACCACCGCCGGCGGGCCGCGCCAAGAACCCCTCGGCCGTCGGAACGCTGCACTTGCGGCAACCTCGTGCGCTTGTGAACACCCCGCAGACTGATCACCGGAGAACAGCACCGAGGAGGACCTGTGCCCCGGACACCCGACTCCCCCCTGCACCAGTTGCTCGCACAGGCCCACTGGAGCCACGCCCAACCCCCGTCCGCCCGTTCCCCGGTAGCTGTCTTTCATCTCTGGCCGTGAGGTGCGTATGGCTGGACGATCTGGTGTGTGGAGGCGGGGCTGCCCGGTGTGCGGCCGGTCGTGGACGGTGGGAGTCGAGCGGTCGAAGGCGGCGGTCTACTGTTCCGACCGGTGCCGGGTGCGGGTGTGTCCAGTAGACGGTTGATCTGCGGTTGCGTGGGTGAGCGGCGGGCTGCCGCGAGGCGTCCTTCGAAGGCGATCTCGAAGGCGTTCAGGGGCGCTTTCCAGCGCATCGTCCGGCGTCGGCGGCCCTTGCCGGTGGGATCCAGGGACATCAGCGCCATGTAGACGCATTTCAGGGCGGCCTGTTCGTTGGGGAAGTGGCCACGGGCGCGGACGGCTTTGCGTATGCGGGCGTTGACGCTCTCGATCGCGTTCGTTGAGCAGATGACCTTGCGTATCTCGACGTCGGAGGACGGGAACGGCCGCGTTCTCCGCCCAGGCGTCCTCCCGCAGCTTCACGATCGCCGGGTACTTGCCACCCAGGTCTCGGAGAAGTCCGGGAACCGGCTGGTGGCGGCGTCCTCGCTCGGTGCGGTGCAGACCGGCTCGAGGTCCTTGGCGGGCTTGTCCCAGCCGGCGCGGGAGGCGTAGCGGAAGTTATTGCGGATGAGGTGGATGACGCAGGTCCGCACGATGGTGCGGGGCCAGACCGCTTCCACCGCGTCGGGCAGGCCCTTGAGCCCGTCGCAGACCAGTATCAGCGCGTCGTCCAGACCGCGGTTCTTGAGTTCCGTGAAGATCTGCAGCCAGAGTCTCGCCGTCCAAGGCCGACTCGATCACCCGCTTCGTCAGCTGTTGCAGCAACCCGCCCTCTCCGGCCAGCTGCACCCCTTCGACACGGGCCCGGTCGACCAGCATTCCGACCAGCTGGTCATCCACCATCGGCGTCGCGGCGGCCTCCGCGTCCGGCGCCGACTCGTTCTCAACCTCGGGTCCAACATCAGTCATTCGGTGTCACTCCATGATCCAGTTCCACCGTCTGTTGTACACACCCACGCCCTGCTGGCACCGGCGCGAACCATGTCCGGCGAGGAGCCAGGTCCCGGCATGCCACATGCCACTGGTGCGTGACGCGAACCAGATCGTCGCCGTGCAGCCAGTTCAGCGCACCGTCTCGCACCGCACATCAAAGGCACGTACAAAACCGCAGGTCAGGAGCCCTTCGCTGTCGGCTCCAGGATGGCGACGCACTCCAGGTGGTGCGTCATCGGGAAGAGGTCGAAGGCGCGCAGGAAGCGGGGCGTGTAGCCGTTGTCGGCGAAGTAGCGGAGGTCCCGGGCCAGGGCCGCCGGGTCGCAGGCGACGTAGGCGACGCGGCGCGGGGACAGGGAGGTGACGCGGGCGACCGTGGCCTTGCCCGCGCCGGTGCGCGGGGGGTCGAGGACGACGAGGTCGGCCTCGGCGATGCCGGTGCGGGGCAGGACGCGGTCGACCTTGCCGTGCTCGATCCGGACGCGGGGGAAGTCGGCGAGGTTGCGGCGGGCGTCCTCGGCGGCGCGCTTGGCCGACTCGATGCCGAGCACCGCGCCCTGTTCGCCGACGCGGTCGGCGAGGGCGCCCGCGAAGAGGCCGACGCCGCAGTAGAGGTCCAGGGCCATCTCGCCCTTGCGCGGGGTGAGGCCCCGCATCACCGCGTCGACCAGCACGTCCGCCGCGCGCGGGTGGACCTGCCAGAAGCCGCCGGCGCCGACTCGCCAGGTGCGGCCGTCGGCGCGCTCGCGGACGAAGTCGCGGCCGTGCACCCGGTGCAGGGCGCCGGTCTCCTCGTCGGCGCGGAGGACCGAGACCTCGCGGTTCAGCTCGACGAGGGGCAGCCGGGCCTCCGGGCGCGGGGTGAGGACCACCTGGCGGTCGTGCGAGCCCGCGGCGGCGGCCGCGTCGATCCGGGCGATGCCCGGCCAGTCGCGGTCCTCGATGCCCAGCTCGGTGATCTCCGGTGCGGCGATCATGCAGTGGTCCACGGGCTCCACCTCGTGGGAGCGGTGGCGGCGGAGCCCGGCGCGGCCCTCCGCGTCGACCGCGTAGCGGACGCGGGTGCGCCAGGCCGGGACCTCGCCCGCCGCGACCTTGTCGCCGGGGGCCGGCTCGACCGTGCCGTCCCAGGTGACGTCCTGCGGGGTCATGCCCGCGAGCCGCCGCAGCTGCTCGGTGAGCACCTCGGCCTTCAGCCGGCGCTGCGCGCCCGGCTTGGCGTGCTGCCAGTCGCAGCCGCCGCAGCGGCCGGGTCCGGCGTACGGGCAGGGAGCCGGGATCCGGTCCTTGGACGGTTCGAGGACGCGCACCGCGTCGGCGCGCAGGAAGCGGGAGTCCGTCCGTCCCTCGGTGACGCGGGCCACGACGCGCTCGCCGGGGAGCGCGTGGCGGACGAAGAGCACCCGGGACCGTCCCGGGGCGCCGGGGCCCGAGGGCTGCTCGGGGTCCGCGGGCTGCTCGGGGTGCTCGGGGTCCGAGGGGCGCCGTGCGGCGTCCGCCTCGCCGGTGACGACGGCGGGCGGCTCACTCGTACGGGCCACGCAGTGGCCGCCGTGGGCGACAGGGCCGACCTCGACCTCGTACTCCTCCCCCACCAGGGAAGCGGAGGCGGCGGTCTCGTCGGCGGGGGT
>NZ_JAAKZZ010000148.1 GCF_011045075.1 Streptomyces boncukensis | reverse complement strand
GTCCGGGAGGGGGCGTGCCGCGTCCGTGTCCGGGCTCCGCGTCTGCGCGGGGCGCCCCCCGCCGCCGTCGAGGGCGGCGCGGATTCCCGGTGTGGCCTCGGCTATCAGGGCGCGGGCCACGCCGTCCAGGGTGTCGCCGCTCAGCAGGAGTTCGCGGGGGACCGGGCCGAGCCGCTTCTCCAGCCGCGCGGCGACCTCCATGGTGACGAGGGAGTCGGTGCCGTACGCGGAGAGCGGTACGGCGGGGTCCAGCTCGCCGTGGTCCACCTTGAGGACGGCGGCGAAGGCGTCGCGGAGCAGGGTGACGGCGGTGCCGTGTACCGCGGTGTGCGCCGGTTCCGGTTGTGCGGGGGCTGCCTCTTGCGGTGCCTCTGTGCCCCGAAACGCCGGCTCCTGGGTCCTGACGCTGTGCCAGGCGTCGCGCTCCGCGATGATCAGGTGCTGGCCGGACTGCGCGTCGGACCATCCCCGGACCCCGAACTCCCGCATGCCGTGCAGCCCCGTGTCGTTCAGTACGGCCTGCCACTGGCCCAGGTCGAGCAGCGGCGAGTGCGGCATGCGCAGCTCCGTGTCGGCGGCCAGCCACCAGCCGTCCGTCAGGCCGAAGATCAGCGAGACGCAGTCCAGCACCCGGGTGGACTCGTTCAGCACCAGCAGCCCGCCCGGCCGCAGCAGCCGCCGTACATGGCCCAGGGTGACCCTCATGTCCGGGGTCGCGTGCAGCACGTTGGTCGCGAGCACCAGGTCGTAGCCGCCCTCGGGGAACCCCTGCGCGGCCGGGTCCCGGGAGATGTCCAGCACCCGGAAGGCAGCGAAGGGGTGGCGCGGGCCCAGCCGCTGTTCGGCGTCCGAGACGAGGGCGGGCGAGATGTCGGTGTAGTCGTAGCGCAGCCGGTCGCCGTGCGGGTCCAGCGCGTCGAGGACGGGGCGGCTGGTGCCGCCGGTCCCGGCGCCGACCTCCAGGACGGCCAGGTCCGGCGCCCCGGGGTCGGCCAGCCGGGCCTCGGCGCAGGCGGTGACGGCCCGGGTGGCGAGGGAGTTGAAGTACCCGGCGCGCGGGTCGTCGTGGTAGAGCGGCGCCAGCCGGCGGTCCGAGCCGTCCGGGAAGAGCACCTCCAGGCCCCGGCGGCGGCCGGGCAGCACGTCGCGCAGCGCGGCGGCGCAGTCCGCCATCAGCTCCGTGGTCGGCTCCAGATGGGGGAACCGGCGCAGCAGCGCGCCGGTGAGCTCGGCGGCGCTGCCGCCCGGGTCCGGCGGGGCGCCGGCGGACGGCGCGACCGTGACCGTGTCGCCGTCCCGGGCGAGGTGTCCGTCCTGGGCCAGGGCGTGCAGCAGCGCGTCGAACAGCCGTTCCTGGCTGCCCGTCACCTCGGCGCGGCGGCGCAGCCCGGCCACGTCGCAGCGCTCCGCGCCCCGGAGTACGCCCAGGTCGCGCAGGGCGTCCAGGATCAGCCGCCGGGCCAGGGACTCGACGGCGTCGAGGTAGCCGGGCTCCAGGATCGGCGGCGCGGCGCGGTGGGCCGCGCCGGTGGCCGCGGCCACGCCGTCCAGGGCCGCGAGCCGCGCACCCGGGTCGGCGCGGTGGGTGACCGAGGTGTCGAGCACGGTAGCCTCGCCGAGTCCGCCGCCCACCTTCAGCGGAGCGAGCTGCTGCGCGGGGGCGGCGAGCACCTGCCGGAAGGCCCGTACCCCCTCGGCGTCCGACAGCGGCTCCACGCCCCACCGCGCGGCGCGCCGCCGGTGCTCCTCGGTGGCCACCGACCCGCTGTCGCCCCAGTAGCCCCAGTTGAACACCGTGACGGGCCGGCACAGCCGGGCCGCGGCGAAGCGGCCGTACGCGTCCTGGAAGGTGGACGCCGCCGCGTAGTTGGACTGCCCCGGATTGCAGGTGTGGGAGATCCCCGACGAGAACAGCGCGACGAACGCGACCGGTTCGCTCTCCAGCGCCCGGTGGAGCACCACGGTGCCGCGCACCTTCGCGTCGAGAGCGGCGCGGAAGGCGGCGTCGTCCATCGCGCTCAGCGACCGGTCGGCGAGGGTGAAGGCGGTGTGGACGGCGCCGTCCAGGCCGCCGAAGCGGGCGCGCGCCGTGGCGACCACGTCCGCCATGGCGGCGGGGTCCGCGATATCGGCGGACCGGTAGACAGCGCGGTCGCCCAGCTCGTCGAGCCAGGCGCGGGTCTCGTCCGGCAGATCGGCCGCGGCGCGCCGGCCGACCAGGACGAGGCGCGCGCCGCAGGACCGGGCGAGGTGGTCGCCGACGGCGCGGCCGAGCCCGCCGGCGCCGCCCACGATGAGATACCGGCCGCCCGGCCGCACCGGAAGCTCCTCGGGCGACGGGTCGGACAGGACGGCGGGTTCGAGCACCCGGACCATACGGCAGCCGCCGCGCAGCGCCACCTCCGGCATAGGCTCCTCGGGCCGCTCGGCGAGGAGCCCGGCCAGCAGCCGGTCCCAGTCGCCTGCGGCGCGGGCCCGCTCCAGATCGCTCCCGGCCAGGTCCACGGAGACGACGCCCAGGAAGCCGAGTTCGCGGGCGACGCTCTTGGCGAGTCCGGGGAGGGTGGCCGCGAACGGGTTGCGGGCCGCGCGCTTGTCGTCGGTCTGGTGCACATCGCTGGTCACCACGGTCAGCCGGGTGCCGCGCGAGCGCCGCTCGGCGAGCTCCCGGGCGAGGCGCAGGAGAGCGAGGCAGCCCTCCTCCTGGGCGGTGTCGAGGTGGTCGAGGTCGTCCGCGCCGTAGCCGCGGTCCTCGACGCCGCCCAGGAACCAGATCCGGCCGGGCGCCGGTTCGAGGGCGCGGCGCAGCGCCTCGGCGGTGTGGTCGCGGGTGAGGTCGAGGAGGCGGGCGCCGCCGTGCCGCGCCGCCAGCTCCTCCCCGAGCCCGTAGTCGTGCGGGGTGGTGAGGATCAGCGCGCCCCCCGGGGCGTCCGGGGCGTCCGGGGCGTCCGGGGTGTCCGGGGTGTCCGGTGCCGGGCCGGGCCGTGCGCGCAGCCGCCAGACGGGGCGGTAGTACGGCACGGCGGGGGTGCCGCCGAGTGGGCGCGCCGAGGCCATGTCGCGCAGCGTCATGACGGGCCTTCCGGAGTCGTCGGTGAGGGTGATGTCGCAGTGCAGCACCCCGTTGCGGGCGTCGGCGGAGCGCAGCGCGGCGTAGGCGCGGCGCGCGGTCCTGGTGGGTCCGTGCCACTTGACTCCGGCGACCCCGGCGGGCATCAGCTGCTCGGTGCCGAGCGGGGAGGACGCCACCAGGCCGTGCGCGGCCTGCAGCGCCGAGTCGACCAGGCCCGGCGCGAGCCCCCAGCGCCGCTCGTCGGCGGCCGGGTCGGAGCCCTCGGGGGTCAGGTCGGCCACGGCTTCGCCGTCCCCGCACCACAGGGTGCGCAGTCCGCGGTAGCCGGCGCCGTAGCGGATGCCGACGGCCTCGGCGCGCGCGTAGAGCCGGGCCCCGTCGAGGCGGGTGGGGCAGCGGTCCCGTACGCCGTCAGGACCGGTCCGGGGGGCCGCCTCCGGTGGCGGTCCGAGGTGGGCGGTCCCGGTGGAGTGCAGCGTCTCCGCACCGTCCTGGACGCTGACGACGCGGAACGCCAAGCCCTCGGAGGGGTCGGCGGATGCGGCGAACCGGACCCTGCACTCCGTGCCCTCCTCGGCCACGTCCAGCGGTGTGCGCCAGGCGACGTCCGACAGCGCGCCGACCGTGCCGTGCCCCAGCTCGCGGGCGGCCGTACGCACCAGGCCGAGGTGCAGGACCCCGGCGAGGAGGGCCCGGCCGGAGACGAGGTGCCCCGCCACAGCCGGGTCGTCCCGGGACAGCGTCGTGACGAACTCCCGCTGCGGGTCGGCGATCCGGCCGGACCCGCCGCCGTCCGCGGCCGTCGCCGCCGCACCGTCTGCCGCGGGGCCCGCCCAGTAGCGGCGGCCCGCGAACGGGTAGGTCGGCAGCGGGACGAGCGCGGGCCCGCCGTCGGGGAACGCCGCCTCCCAGGGCACGTCCGCACCGCGGGCCCAGAGGCGGGCCAGCCCCGGCCACTGGCGGTCCGCCAGCAGCTCGGCCACCGCGTCCGCTCCGGTGGGCCGCGGGGCGGCCGGGTCCACCCGCCCGGTGGTCACCCCCGGGATGTCCGGGGCGTCCGTGCCGCTTGCGCCGTCTGCGCCGCCTGTGCCGTCCGCGCCGCCTGTGCCGTCCGGGGCGCTGTCGGCGAACCGGCGCAGCCGGTCCACCAGTTCGCCCCGCGACCGGGCGAGGACGGCCAGCCGCTCGGCCAGCGCCTCCCGTCCCACCATGAGGGTGTACGCGACGGCGTCCAGCGCGGGAGGCGCGCCGGCCGGGGCGCCGTCG
Source organism: Streptomyces boncukensis (assembly GCF_011045075.1). Lineage (GTDB taxonomy): Bacteria > Actinomycetota > Actinomycetes > Streptomycetales > Streptomycetaceae > Streptomyces > Streptomyces boncukensis. Next base: position 10,816 of record NZ_JAAKZZ010000148.1, on the reverse strand, counting down.
AGGCGGGCGGCGAGCCGCCGGGCCATCTCGGGCAGCCGGTCCGCGGTCCGCGCGGACAGGACGAACAGCCGCTCGGCGCCCCGCTCGCCGTCTCCGGCGGTGTGCTCGCGCGGATACTCCTCCAGCACCACGTGCGCGTTCGCTCCCCCGGCCCCGAAGGAGCTGACGGCGGCCCGGCGCGGCAGGGCGGTGCGGTGGCCGTCGCGCTCCTCCTCGCGGAGCGGCCACGGCGCCGCGGCGCGCTGCGGCGCGAAGGGCGTGCCGGGGAAGTCGATCTTCGGGTTCGGGGGAGCGCTGTGCAGCGTCGGGGCCAGCGTCCGGTGCGCGAACTGCAGGACGACCTTGGTGACTCCGGCGATCCCGGCCGCCGACTCGGCGTGGCCGATGTTGGTCTTGACCGAACCGATGGCGCACGGCGCCGCACCCGCGCCGCGGTCCTCTCCCTCTTCTCCCTCCGGCCCCTCCGGCGCGAGCTCCGCGAAGGCCCGGCACAGGCCGTCGACTTCGACCGGGTCGCCGAGCGCTGTGCCGGTGCCGTGCGCTTCGACATAGCCGAGGGTGCGGGGCGCGACGCCCGCGCGCCGCAGCGCGGTGCCGATCACGGTGGCCTGCGCGCGGGGGGAGGGGACGGTGTAGCCGTTGCTGCGCCCGCCGTGGTTGACGGCGGTTGCCTTGATCACCGCGTGGATGTGGTCGCCCTCGGCGAGCGCCGCCCGCAGCGGCTTGAGCACCACGGCGCCGACGCCCTCGCCGGGCACGAATCCGGCCGCGCCGTCCCCGAAGGCGCGGGTCACGCCGTCCGGCGAGAGCATCCGCAGCTCGGAGAGCGCGGCGTACTTCAGCGGGTGGAGGCTCAGATAGACGCCGCCCGCGACGGCCATCCGGCACTCGTCCCTGCGCAGGCTCTCGCACGCCAGATGCAGGGCGGTCAGCGAGGACGAGCAGGCGGTGTCCACGGTGACGCTCGGGCCGTGCAGGTCCAGCAGATAGGAGAGCCGGTTGGCGAGGGAGAAGTCCATCGAGTAGGCGGATACCGGGCGCCCCTGGCCCCACGCCTCGGCGCCGATCAGCTCGTACGACAGCCCGTTCGCACCGACGAACACGCCCCCGGCGTGGCCGTCCGCGCGCCGGGTGCGCTGGTGCAGGAGCCGCCGCGAGTAGCCCGCGTCCTCCAGCGCGGACCACGCCACCTCCAGAAACTGCCGCTCTGCGGGGTCCATCCGCTCCGCCTCGCCGGGGGAGATGGCGAAGAACAGCGGGTCGAATCGGGTGACATCGTCCAGAAAGCCGCCCCACTTGGCGCTGATCCGGCCCGGCCCGCGCTCGTGCGGCGCGTACCAGCGGTCGTTGTCCCAGCGGGTGCGCGGGACCTCGGTGACGGCGGAGCGGCCCTCGACGAGCAGCCGCCAGAACTGGTCGAGGTCGCGGCCTCCGGGATAGCGGCCCGCGATGCCGACGATCGCGATGTCGCCGCCGCTGTCGGCGCCTCCGGTGTCGCTGGCGCCTCCGGTGGTTCCGGCGGCTTCGGTGGTTGCGGTGGTTGCGGTGGTTGCGGTGGCTGCGGCGGTTCCGGTGGGTTCGGTGTCGTCGGTGCGGTCGTCGGGTACGGGGGGTTCCGCGGGCTCCGGGGCGACCAGGGTCCGGATGCCGTCCGGGTGGCTCGCGACCAGGGCGCGCGCCACGTCCCGCACCGTGCGGTGCTCGAACATCAGGGTGACGGGCAGCGGGCCGAGCCGGTCCTCCAGGGTGCTGCTGAGCCGCCGGATGAGGATCGAGTCGACGCCGATCGTGGAGAACTCCTGGTCCGCCCGGAGTCCGCCGCGCGGCAGCCGGGTGATGTCGCACAGCAGGTCGAGCAGGTACGCCTCGGCGGCGGTGTGCAGCCCGGGTCCGTCGAGCGCGGGCTCGGCGTCGTGCGCCGTCACCGTCTCGGCGGGCGCGCGGTCGGCGAGGTGGCGGCGGACGAAGGACGCGATCCGCTCGGTCCGTCCGTGGACCGGCAGCGCCTCCGCAGCCCCGGCCAGCACTGTGCCCTCCAGGACGTCGAGCCCGACCGCGGGGGGCATCGCGACCATCCCGCGCAGGATCTCGCCGGCCCGCTTGTCGTCCTCGGCGAGGTCCATGCCGCCGCCGATCCACAGCGGCCACGCCACCGACACGGTGGTGCCCGAGCGGCGCCCGGCACGCACCTCGGCGGCGCGGGCCGCCGCGAAGGCGCCGAGCGCCCGGTTGGCGGCGGCGTAGTCGCCCTGCCCGGCGCCGCCGAGATAGGCGGCCACCGAGGAGAACAGCACGAAGAAGTCCAGCGTGTCGTCGCGGGTGACGGCGTCGAGATGGTGGGCGCCCACGCCCTTGGGGGCGAGTACCCGGGCCACGCCGGCGGCGTCCTTGTTGACGAGGTAGGCGTCCTCGTTGACGCCCGCCGAGTGCAGCACCCCGGCGAGCGGGCCGAAGGCCGTCCTGGCGTGCTCCGCCGCCGCCTCCACGTCGTCGCGCCGCGTCACGTCGCCGACCCGGTAGCTCACCTCGCCGCCCAGCTCCTCGACCCGGCGCAGCGCCCGCCGCTCCTCGCCGGTCAGCGCGGAGCGGCCCAGCAGCACGAAGCGGGCCGAGACCCGCTCGGCCAGCAACTCGGCCAGGCGCAGCGCGAGTCCGCCCGCGCCGCCGGTCACGAGGTACACGCCGCGCTCCCGCAGCACGGGGGCCCCGGTGGCGGGCAGCGGGCTGGGGCGCAGCTCCCGGCGGAGCCGCCGTGCCGCGCCGTACCGGACCTGCGCGGTGCCCGGCGAGGGGAGGCCCAGCTCGGCCAGGGCCAGCCGCACCGGGTCGGCGAAGCTCGCGGGCAGCGCGTCGGCGTGCAGCGCCACCGCGCGGATCCGCCGGTCCTCCAGCCCGGCGATCTGGCAGAAGCCGCCGAAGGCCGCGGCCGCCTCTGCGGCCTCCGCGGGGCCGCCGCCGACGACGACCTGCGCCAGGCCGACGGGCCCGCCGGAGCGGTCCCGGATCAGCGCCTGTACGAGCGGCAGCAGCAGGTCGAGGCGGCGCGCGGTGGGCCGCGCCCGTACGGAGGTGACGACGACGAGGCGGGAGGGCGTACGGCCCGCCTCGCGCAGGGTGTCCCACAGCCGCCGCCAGGACTCGGCGTCGCAGGGGTCCACCTCGTAGCCGCCGTCCCCGGTGCGCCGGGGCTCGGCGGCGTCCTCGCGCGGCCGGATCAGGGTCGCGCCCGGCGGGCACCAGCGCGGGTCGACCTCGGGCTCGGGGCCGTCCGCGACCACCGCGACGGCGGGGCCGCGGGCCTCGTCCCCCGGCGGCTCGGGGAGGGCGGACTCCACCCACGTCGGCGCGTAGTTGACGACGGGCTGCCGGTCGCCGTCCGGTCCGTGGCCGTCCGGTCCGTGGCCGTCCGGTCCGTGGCCGTTCTGGCCGTTCTGGCCGCGCAGCGCCGCGAGCCGCCGCGCGGCGGTGGTGACGTCCAGATCACCGCGCCGCACCCGGTCGAGGATGTCGCGCTTGGAGCTGGGACTGTTCGGGTTCATGTACCGTCCTCGCTGTCCAGGACCAGCAACCGGTCGACTTCGTCAACGGACTTCTCGCCCCTGAGGAGCGCTTCGAGCAGCTCGTGCAGCTCGGCGGAGCCGTCCGGGGCCTCACCGGCCTCACCGGCCTCCCCGGGGGCTGCCGGAGGTTCGGCCCAGTGCCGGGCCGGTTCGAAGGGATAGCCCGGCAGGGACACCCGCCGGGGCGGGCCGTCCGGCCGGAGTCGGGACCACGGCACGTCCGTGCCCGCGACCCAGCGCCGGGCCCATACGGCGGGATCCCCGGGCCCGCCCGGATCGCCCGGGTCATCCGGCCCGCCCGGATCATCCGACTCCGCGGCGACGCCGGTCAGCACCGACTCGGGATCCGGGTCCCCGTCGAGGTAGGAGCGCAGCCCGGCGCGCAGCGCCGCGTGGTCCTCGGCGAGCACCGCGAGCCGGTGCGGGAGCGCGTCCCGCCCGGTCTGCAGGGTGTACGCGAGGGCCGGGAGCGAGGGGAGCGCCTCGCGGGCGTCCGGGGCGTCCGGGGCTTCCGTGGCGGTCAGCCGGGAGAGGAGCGCGGACGCCTGGGCGCGCAGCCGCTCCCCGGTCCGGGCGGAGAGCACCACCGCCTGGGTGCCGCCGGGCTCGGGCGCGTCCGGGCCCGGCGGGGGCGGCGGCTCCTCGACGACGACGTGCGCGTTGGTGCCGCCGAAGCCGATCGAGGTGACCCCGGCCCGCCGGGGGAGGGGCCGGCCCTCCGCGTCCTGGCCCGCCGTCCAGGGGCGGGCGCTGTCGACCACGTAGAACGGGCTGTCCTCGATCTCCAGCAGCGGGTTGGGGCGCTCGACATGCAGCGTGGCGGGCAGGGTGCCGTGCCGCAGCGCCAGCACCGTCTTGAGCACCCCGGCCAGCCCGGCGGCGGCTTCCAGATGGCCCATGTTCGACTTCACGGTGCCGATCCCGCACCAGGCGGTGCCGGGCTCGCCCTCCGGCGCGCCGGTCAGCTCCGCGAACGCGCTGCGCAGGCCGCGGAGTTCGATGGGGTCGCCCACCTGGGTGCCGGTGCCGTGGGCCTCGATATAGCTCACGGTGCGCGGATCGACGCCGGCCTCCCGGTAGACCGAGGCGATCAGCTCGGCCTGGGCCGCCGGGTTCGGCACCGTCAGGGACCTGACGCGCCCTCCGTGGCCGACGCCGCTGGCCCGGATCACCGCGTACACGGTGTCGCCGTCGGCTCGGGCGCGGGAGAGCGGCTTGAGGTAGACGGCCGCGACGCCCTCGCCGCGTACGAACCCGTTGGCGCGGTGGTCGAAGGCGCGGCAGCGGCCGTCGGGCGAGAGCATGCCGAGCTGGCCGAGCGCGACGAACAGCTCCTCGTTGAGGAAGGTGTGCACCCCGCCGACGAGGGCCGCCTCGCACTCGCCGCGGCGGACGCTCTGCACGGCGCGGTGCAGGGCGGTCAGCGAGCTGGAGCAGGCCGTGTCGACGGCCTCGCTCGGTCCGCGCAGGTCGAGCTGGAAGGAGATCCGGTTGGCGAGGACGCAGTGCCCGTTGCCGCTGACGACATAGCCCTCCCGGGCGCGCCCGGTGTGCAGCAGATGCCAGTTGTAGTCGCGGGAGGTGGCGCCGACGAACACCCCGGTGCGGGTGCCGCGCAGCGAGGACGGCGCGTGCCCGGCGTCCTCGACCGCGTGCCAGGCCGTCTGCAGCATCAGCCGCTGCTGGGGGTCCATCAGCTGGGCCTCCAGCGGCGAGACTCCGAAGAACTCGGCGTCGAACCGGTCGACTCCGTCCAGGAAGGCGCCCCAGCGGCTGTTGACCTTGCCGAGCTCGCGGTCCGGATCGCCGTAGACCGCACGCCAGTCGAAGCGGTCCGGCGGGATCTCGGTGACCAGGTCGTCCCCGTCGGCCAGGTGCCGCCACCAGGCGCCGAGATCCGGGGACCCGGGGAAGACCCCGGCCATACCGACGACGGCGACGGGGTCGGCGACGGGGTCGGGGTCGTCGTCGCCGCGCGCGGCATCGGTGCCCGTGCCGGTGCCGGGGCCGGGGCCGGAGCCAGCGCCCGGGTCGGGGTCGGGATCGGGCGCGGGGCTCGCAGGCGTCAGGTTCGCGCAGGACTCCGGGGCGTGCTCCAGCAGATAGCCGGTGAGGGCCTCCATCGTGGGCTGCTCGTAGAGCAGCACCTTGGGCAGCCGTCCGAAGTCGGCCTCCAGGGTGCGGGCCAGCTGGATGGCGCCGAGGGAGTCGAGGCCGTAGCGGTCGAACGTGGCCCGGGGGTCCAACTGCTCGGGCGGCAGCCGGAAGAAGTCCGCGAAGACGGTACGGACCCGGGACAGGACGGCCGTGCGGACCGGCGGACCGCTCTCCGGCGCGGCCTCCGCCGGGACCGCGGCGCGCGCGGGCGCGCGGCGCCGCGCCTTCCCGGGCGCCGTGCCGCTGCCCGGCGCGCCCCGTGCCAGGAGCACCGCGTGGTCGTACTCCTCCTCCGGCAGGTCCGCCGCGCCGAACGGCCGTACCGTGTCGAACCCGCCCGCTTCGAGGACGCGCCGCCAGCCCGCGACGTCCAGCAGCGGCGAGTGCGGCAGCCGCTCCTCCGGCCGGTCGTAGCCCCACCAGCCGGGCATCATGCCGATCAGCCCGGTGAGGTGGTCGCGGTTGCTGGTGACCTCGTTGAGCACGAGGACGCCGCCGTCCGCGAGCAGCCGCCGCAGCCGGCCGACGCTGGCGGGCAGGGAGCGGGTGGCGTGCACGACGTTGGCGGCGACGACGACGTCGTACGCGCCGGTGTCGAGTCCCTGGTCCTCGGGCTCGGCCTCCAGGTCGAACACCTGGAAGGCCAGGTCGACACCGGGCGGCGCCGCCGGGGTCAGCTCCCGCTCCGCCGCCGGGAGGAAGGCGGCGGAGACGTCGGTGAACGTGTAGCTCAGCGCGGGCCCGTGGCCCTCCAGCGCCGCGAGCACCCGGCGCGTGGTGCCGCCGGTCCCGGCCCCGACCTCCAGGACGCGGAGGGGACGTCCGGGGTCCGAGGCGCGGCGGTGGCGCACCCAGGCGGCGACGGCCCGCGCGGTGAGCGCGTTGTGGTGGTCCGCGATGGCGTTGTCCCGGTAGATCCCGGCCAGCAGCTCGGGCCGGTCGGGCGGGAAGTACACCTCCAGCGCGTCGAGGCGGCCGGTGAGCACGTCCGGGAGGCGCGGCAGACACGCCGTCACCACCTCCGCGTACGCGGCGATCTCGGGGCGCTCGGCGGCGAGGCGGCGGATGCCGGACGCCGGGTCGTCCTGCGCGGCATCCGGCGCGGGGCCCTGTGCCGCTGGGGCCGGGCGGGCCGTCGCTGCGGCGATGGCGCGGGCGAACCGCTCGTAGGTGGCCGGTTCCGCGAGCCGCGCGCACAGCGCCTCCGCGGTGATCTCCGTCTGCGGGCCGAGCCAGTCCCGTACGGTCCGCGCGAGCATCCGGCGGACCAGCGCGTCGAAGCGGTCCAGGGTGTCGGCCACGGCTCGCCCGTCGTAGTCGCCGGGGCGCGCCGCGACCTCGTACGCGGCCGCTGCCACCGCGTTGTCCCGGTGGGCCGCGGGCGTCCCGGCGGGCTCCTCCGGGGGCCGGGCGTCCGCGGGCCCGTCCAGCCAGTAGCGCTCACCGGCGAACGGGTAGGTCGGCAGGTGCGCCCGCACCGGCGCGTACCCGTCCGCGTGTCCGTCCGCGTGCCCCTGCGCGTCCTCCTCCGGCCAGCGCACGTCCTCGCCCGCCGTCCAGCGCGCGGCGAGGTCCCGCAGCGCGTCGGGCGCGCCGCCCTCCTCGGCGGCCACCCGCTCGGCGCCGTCCGCCAGCAGCGCGTCGAGCCCGCGGCGCAGCCCCTCCGGCGTCCGGGCCACCACGGCGGCACGCTCCCGCAGGGCCTGACGTCCCGTCCGCAGGGTGGCTGCGGCCCGGTCCAGCGCGGGGTAGTCGCCCGTGGCGGCCAGCGCCCGGTGCTGCTCCAGCACGGCCCGCAGCCGGTCCGGGGTGCGCGCCGAGAACGGCAGCGCCCACGGGCCCGGCGCGGCGGCCCGCACGGGCTCCGCGTGCTGGGGCGCCTCCTCCAGTACGACGTGCGCGTAGGCGCCGCCGAACCCGAACGAGGAGACCGCGGCCCGCCGTGGCCGTCCGGGCGCGGACGGCCACGGCAGCGGCTCCCGGTTGACGAACAGCGGGCCGGCCCCCAGCTCGCAGTAGGGGTTCGGCTCCGCGTGGTTCGGCATGGCGGGGATGAGCCCGTGCCGCATCGCCAGTACGCCCTTGAGGACGCTGGTGACGCCCGCGGCGCCCTCCGTGTGCCCGAGGTTGGCCTTCACGGAGCCGAGAGCGCAGAACCGCTCCCGGTCGGTGAACCGGGCGAACGCCGTCCTGGCGCCCTCGACCTCGATCGGGTCGCCGAGCGCCGTCCCGGTGCCGTGCGCCTCCAGCAGGCCCAGGGTGTCCGGCGCGATCCCGGCCCGCCGCCACGCCCGTTCCAGCAGCTCGGCCTGGCGCCGCGGGTCGGGCGCTGTGAGCGAGCTGGCGTGCCCGCCGTGCGAGACGGCCGTGGACCGGATCACGGCGTGCACCGGGTCGCCGTCCGCCAGCGCCCTCTCCAGCGGCTTGAGCAGCAGGGCCGCGACCGCCTCTCCGGGCACATAGCCGTCAGCTCCGCGGTCGAAGACGCGGCAGCGGCCCGTCGGGGACAGCGCGCCGATGGCCGAGAGGCGCAGATAGTGGCGCGGGCTGAGGATCAGGTTGGTGCCCGCGGCGAACGCCATCTCGCACTCGCCGCGCCGCAGCGCCTCCACCGCGAGGTGCAGCGCGTACAGCGACGACGAGCAGGCCGTGTCCACGGTGAGGCTCGGCCCCCGCAGATCGAAGGCGAACGAGGGGCGGTTGGCGGACATCGAGACCGCCACGCCCACCGGGTCGTGCGCGCCGAGCGTGCGGCGCCGGGCCACCATCTCGTCGTCGTAGTCCTGGAAGCACTGGCCCACGTACACGCCGGTGGCCGAGCCGCGCAGCCGCCCGGCGAGCGCGGCGTCCTCGGCGGCCGCGTACAGGGTCTGCAGCAGCAGCCGCAGCTGCGGGTCCATGCCCTCCGCCTCGGCCGCCAGCACTCCGAAGAACGGCGCGTCGAACGCGGTGATGTCGTCGAGGAACCCGCCGAAGGCGCAGTCGGTGGTTCCGGGGCGCCCGGAGGGATCGTGGTAGCGGCTGTGGTCCCAGCGGGCCTCCGGGACCGGGGTCACCAGGTCGGTCCCGGCCGCCAGGTGCTCCCACAGCTGGTCCGGGCTCCGGGCCCCCGGGAAGAGCCCGGCCATGCCGATGATGGCGACGGCCTCGGCTTCTTCGGGGCGTGCAGCGGGCCGCCCCTGGGTGTGCGTTGCGGGCCGCGGCCCTTCCACGGCCGCCAGCCGGTCCGCCAGGGCGCGAGTGCCGGGGTACCGGAACAGCTCGGTGGGCGGCAGCGAGACCCCCAGGTCGGCCTGGAGCCGCTCGACCAGGCTGAGCAGCGCGGCCGAGGTGAGCCCCAGCTCCATGAAGTTGTGCTCGTCGAGCGCCGTCGTATCCGCGCCGGGCGGCAGATCCAGCAGCTCCGCCACCCGCTCCACGAGGTAGGCGTGGTAGTCGGTGCGGGGCGCCGTGTCCGCGCCCGTGTCCGCGTCCGAATCCGCGCCCGTGTCCGCTTCCGTGGTGTCGGCGATCACCTCGGAGACGACCGCGAGGCGGCGCTCCAGCAGCGCCCGGTCGCCGCGCAGCACGACGAGCTGGGGGGCGTCGTGCGCCAGCGCGGCGTCGAAGGCGGCCAGCCCCTCGTCCGTCTCCAGCGGCACCATGCCCGCGCGGCCCAGCACCAGCTCCTCCACGGCGGGGTCGATCCGCATCCCCCCGTGCCGCCACACCGGCCAGTCCAGCGCCAGGGTCCGGCCGTGCCGCTCCCCGGCGGCGCGCTGTTCCTCGCGGTGGGCGGCGAAGGAGTCGAGATACCGGTTGGCGGCGCTGTAGTCCGTCGAGCCCGCGCTTCCCATGACCGCCGACGCGGACGAGAAGAGCGCGAAGTAGTCGAGTTCGGCGTCGGCGGTCGCCGCGTCGAGGCTGCGGGTTCCGGCGATCTTCGGGCCGAGCACCCGGGCGACGTCCTCGGGCGCCTTGTTCAGGCACAGCGCGTCGGCCAGCACTCCGGCGCTGTGCACCACGCCGCTCAGCGGGCCGAACCGGCGCCGTACCTCGGCGACGGCCCGCCGGGTCTGCTCGGGGTCGGTGACATCGGCGCTGAGATAGCGGGCCCGCGAGCCCAGGGTTTCGAGACCGGCGACGGCGGCGCGCTGCGCGGGCCCCTCCGGCGACCGCCCCAGCAGCGCCAGGGACACCGGAGCGCGCCGCGCGAGATGCCGGGCCAGATGCAGGCCCAGCCCGCCCGCGCCCCCGGTGATCAGGTAGACGCCGCCCGGCCGCGCCGGGGGGAGGGCCGGGCCGGTGTCGGGTACGGGGCCGGTCCGGGCGAAGCCGAGCGTCCGCCGGGTGACCGCGCCGCTGCGCTCGTCCCTGTCGTAGGCGACCTCCACGGTGTCCGGATCGGCCGCCTCCGCGAGGAGGGCGGCGCGCTCGGCGCCGTCGTCCGGGCGCTGCGCGGTGAAGCGGACCGTCTTGACGGCGAGCCGCGGCTGTTCCAGCCGGATGCTGCGGGCGAAGCCGCCGACGGCCGCGTGTCCGGGGTGCTCCTGCCGGGCCCGGTACGCGTACACGACCGGGAGCGTCTCGGTGCGGCCGACCATCCACGCCTGGCAGAGCGGGAACATGGTGCGCAACCCCGCGTCCTCGGACTGCTGTTCGGCCGGGTCCAGCCCGGTGAGGCACAGGACCGCCACGGGAGCGGCGCCGTCCCCGTCCCCGTCGGCGTCCCCGTCCAGTGCTTCCCGCAGCCTTGTGTGGTGGTCGCGGCGGGACGGGTCGAGCGTGAACGTGTCGCGGGAGTGCCGGGCGAAGCGGTCGCCCGGACGGGCCTGCACGACGCGTCGGCCGGTCGTGGCGCGGAGCGCCTCGGCGTGTCCGGGCGGGCCGCCGAGGAGCAGCAGGGGCCCGGCGGGCGGCTCCCCGGGGTGCGGCGCGGCCTGCCACACCGGCCGGTAGAAGAGCAGGTGCTCGATCCCGGCGGGCGCGTCCTCCGCGCAGCCGCCACCACCTCCGTCGCTGTTGTCGTCGTCCCGGGCCTCCGTGGCCGTCCCCGTGCCGGAGCCGTGGCCGCCGATCCAGTGCCGTTCCCCGGCGAAGGGGTAGCCGGGGAGGGGGAC
>NZ_JAAKZZ010000147.1 GCF_011045075.1 Streptomyces boncukensis | reverse complement strand
GGGGCCGGACGCCGGGGGTGCCGTCACGCGGCCGTCGGGGCCGGGGCGCTGCGCTGCCACGCCGTCAGCCGGTCGCGGACCCAGTCGGCGACCGGGGCGACGCCGCCCTCCTGCTTCAGGGCCGTGAAGGCGACGGGCAGGCTGCCGCGCTGGGCCCGGGCGTCCCGGGCCATGGCCTCCAGGTCGGAGCCGACGTACGGGGCGAGGTCGGTCTTGTTGATGACGAGCAGGTCGGCGCCGGTCATGCCGGGGCCGCCCTTGCGGGGGATGTCGTCGCCGCCCGCGACGTCGATGACGAAGAGCTGCGCGTCGATGAGGCCCTGGGAGAAGGTGGCGGTGAGGTTGTCGCCGCCGGACTCGACGAGGATCAGATCGAGCGGTCCGGTCTCCTCCTCCAGGTCCTCGACGGCTTCGAGGTTGGCGGAGATGTCGTCCCGGATGGCGGTGTGCGGACAGGCGCCGGTCTCCACGGCGGTGATCCGCTCGGGCGGGAGCACGGCCTCGCGCAGCAGGAAGGCGGCGTCCTCGCGGGTGTAGATGTCGTTGGTGACGACGGCGAGGGAGTAGTGCTCGCGCAGCTCGCGGCACAGGGCCGCGACGGTCGCGGTCTTGCCGGAGCCGACGGGGCCGCCCAGCCCGATGCGCAGCGCGCGGCGGGTGCCGTCCGCACGGGTGGGGGACGCGCTGTGGGTGTGGCGCTCGGGGAAGGCGGTGGCGTGGTCCAGGTGCATGGTTCCTCCAGGGTGGTGCGGTGCCGTCACGAGGCGAAGAGGCGTACGGGCCAGGTCGCGTGGGCTTCGGCGGTGAGGTCGAGCAGGGGGGCCGAGGCGGCGGGCAGCGCGTCCGGATCGCCGGTGCGGGCGGCGTCGGCGGCGGCGCGTGCCACCGCGTCGGTCTCGGGGGCGAGCCGGGCGAGTACGGCGGTGGCGTCGAACGGGTCGAGGCCGAGCAGGCGGACGGCGGCGGTGGCGGGCCCGCCGGCGCTCTCGTACGCGGCGGCGTACGCGGCGTCCAGCGGGGCGAGTCCGGCGGCGTGCGCCGCCAGCCCGAGGACGACGGGCTGGTGGGCTCCCTTGGGCCGGGCGGCGGCGAGCGCGTCGAGCCGGGGTGAGGGCCAGGCGGCGCGGGCCGCGCGCATCATCTGCCGGCCCAGCCTGCGCGCGGTGCGGCGCAGCGCGGGCGCCGGGGTGCGGGCGTCGGCGGCGGCGTCGAGGTCGAGGGGGTCGTACTGGCCGCAGGCCGCGGCGGCGGCGAGCCCCGCCGCGGTGAGCCCGGCGGTGTGCAGCCGGCCCCGGCAGAAGGCTGCCAGGCTCGCCGCGTCGGTGATACGGCCCGCCCTGACGGCCGCCTCCGCGCCGCCGGAGTGGGCGTGGCCGCCCGCGGGGAAGCGGCCGTCGGCCAGGACGAGAAGTGCGGCTCGGGTCATCGGATCCTCGGTCCTCGGGGGCCCGGCGGGCGGCGGGCGGCAGCGGGGGCGCCTGCCGCCCGGTGGTGTCCGCCGGGCCCCGATACGCGTCGTCAGAACAGGAAGTAGCGCTGGGCCATGGGCAGTTCGGCGGCCGGAGCGGGTTCGACCACGGCGCCGTCGACCGTGACGGTGAAGGTGTCGGGGTCGACGGTCACCTCGGGGCGGGCGTCGTTCTCGCGCATGTCGGCCTTGGTCACCCGGCGGGTGTCGGTGACGGCGGCGAAGCGCTTGCCGAGCGGCAGCCGGTCGGGCAGCCCGTCGTCGAGCGCTGTGCGGGTGACGAAGTTGACGGAGTTGGACGCCGGGGCGCGGCCCGTGGCGCCGAACATCCGCCGGGGCAGCACCGGCTGCGGGGTGGGGATGGAGGCGTTGGCGTCGCCGACCTGCGCATAGGCGATCTGGCCGCCCTTGAGGACGGTCTGCGGCTTGACGCCGAAGAACGCGGGGTCCCACAGCACGAGGTCGGCCAGTTTTCCGGGCTCGACGGAGCCGATCTCGGCGTCCATGCCCTGGGCGGTGGCGGGGTTGATGGTGTACTTGGCGACGTAGCGGCGGGCGCGGCGGTTGTCGGCGGGGCCGTCGCCCGGCAGGGCGCCGTACCGCTCCTTCATCACGTGCGCCGTCTGCCAGGTGCGCAGCACGACCTCGCCGATCCGGCCCATGGCCTGGGAGTCGGAGGAGATGATGGAGATGGCGCCGAGGTCGTGCAGGAGGTCCTCGGCGGCGATCGTGCTGGGCCGGATGCGGGACTCGGCGAAGGCGAGGTCCTCGGGGACGGCCGGGTTGAGGTGGTGGCAGACCATCAGCATGTCGAGGTGCTCCTCGACGGTGTTGACGGTGTGCGGGCGGGTGGGGTTGGTGGACGAGGGCAGCACGTTGGGCTCGCCGACCACGGTGATGATGTCGGGCGCGTGGCCGCCGCCCGCGCCCTCGGTGTGGTAGGCGTGGATGCCGCGGCCGGCGATGGCGGCGAGGGTGTCGCCGACGAACCCGGCCTCGTTGAGGGTGTCGGTGTGGATGGCGAGCTGGGCGCCGGTCTCGTCGCAGACGGTCAGGCAGGCGTCGATGGCGGCCGGGGTGGCGCCCCAGTCCTCATGGATCTTGAACCCCACGGCGCCGCCGCGCAGCTGGCTGACCATGGCGTCGCGGGAGACGGTGTTGCCCTTGGCCAGCAGGCCGATGTTCAGCGGGATCCCGTCCAGGCCCTCCAGGGTGCGGGCCAGGTGCCAGGGGCCGGGGGTGACGGTGGTGGCCTTGGAGCCCTCGGCGGGTCCGGTGCCGCCGCCGACGAGGGTGGTGATGCCGGCGGCGAGCGCCTCGTCGGCGAGCTGCGGGCAGACGAAGTGGACGTGCGCGTCGATGGCGCCGGCGGTGAGGATCTTCCCGTTGCCCGCGATGACCTCGGTCTCGGGGCCGATGACGAGGTCGGGGTGCACGCCGTCCATGGTGTCGGGGTTCCCGGCCTTGCCGAGGGCGGTGATCCGGCCGTCCCGGATGCCGATGTCGGCCTTGACGACGCCCCAGTGGTCCAGGACGAGGGCGCCGGTGATGACGGTGTCGGGGGTGCCCTCGGCGCGGGTGGCGCGGGACTGGCCCATGGACTCGCGGATGACCTTGCCGCCGCCGAACACGGCCTCGTCGCCCGCGCGTCCGGGGCCGCCCGAGCGGTCCTCCTCGATCTCGACGAAGAGCGCGGTGTCGGCGAGGCGGACGCGGTCACCGGTGGTGGGGCCGAAGAGGTCGGCGTAGGCGGGGCGGGAGAGCTCAGGCATCGAGAGGTCCTTGGGTGCTGCCGCGGAGCCCGGCGACGACGCGCCTGCCGCGGAGGGGTACGAGGGCGACGTCGACGGGGATGCCGGGCTCGAAGCGGACGGCGGTCCCGGCGGCGATGTCGAGGCGCTTGCCGCGCGCCGCGGCGCGGTCGAACTCCAGGCCGGGGTTGGCCTCTGCGAAGTGGTAGTGCGAGCCGACCTGGATGGGGCGGTCGGCGGCGTTGAGGACGGTCAGCCGGGTGGCGTCGGCGCCCTCGTTGAACGGGACGGCGTCCGCGGCGAAGCGGATCTCTCCGGGGATCACGGGGCCTCCTGGCGGCGCGTCAGATGAGGGGCTGGTGGACGGTGACGAGCTTGGTGCCGTCCGGGAAGGTGGCCTCGACCTGCACGTCGGGGATCATCTCGGGGACGCCGTCCAGCACGTCGTCGCGGGTGAGGACGGAGCGCCCGGAGTCCATCAGCTCGGAGACGCTGCGGCCGTCGCGGGCGCCCTCCAGGACATGGACGGTGATCAGCGCGACGGCCTCGGGGTGGTTGAGCTTCACCCCGCGCGCCCTGCGCCGCTCGGCGACGTCCGCGGCCACATGGATGAGCAGCCGTTCCTGCTCGTGCGGGGTCAGTTGCATAGCCTCCACCTCACAGTCGTCGCGCCGGGCGCGGCACGGCCCGGTCGCTGGGAGCGACGCACTCGCAAAGTAGATGTATCACACATGCGAAACGGGCGGGCCGGTCGATCCCAGGAGATTACTCAGCTATTACTCCGGGATTACTTCCCCGCCGTTTCACTGAAGTTAACGCTCGGAACCAGCACTCTCCGCGTCCGCGGAGCGGGGCACGGACGCCCGCGTGAGGGCGCGCAGCCCCTCCTCGAAGTCCGCGGGGCACATGGTCCCGAACAGCGCCTGCTGGACGAAGTAGCCCTGCACCGTGCCGATGAGGGTGCGGGCCACCTTCTCCCGGTCGGCGCCCGGGTCGACCCAGCCGCGCCGCTGGTAGTCCGCGACGATCCGGGACCACTGCCCGGCCAGATGGGCATAGGCCCCCGTGAGCACCTCCGCCAGCTCCGGATTGCGCAGCGCCTCGCTCCAGATCTGCAGCAGCAGCCGGGGGAGCTCCCGCGGGTCCTCCCCCGCGCCCATCAGCCCCCGGAGCTCGGCGAAGACATGGGCGAACAGCTCGTCCGGCGCCGGCGGCTCCTCGGCCTCCGCCTTCGCGTCGAGCGCGGCGCGGACCACCCCGAGGGCCTCGTGCGCGACCGCCGCGACGATCTCGTCCTTGCTGCGGAAGTAGCGGTAGACGGCGCCGGCCGACAGGCCCGCCTCGCGCAGCACGTCCTGCATCGAGGCGGCGTGGAATCCGTCGCGCAGAAAGCAGCGGCGGGCGCCGTCGAGAATCTGGCGGCGGCGCGCTTCGAGGTGGGCCTGGGATACACGAGCCATGGCCCGACCATAAAACGAACGTTCCTTCTTGACAAGCACCCCCACCGGCGGGACATTGGTGCCACAAAAACGAACGATCCTTCTCTCACTGTTGGAGGGCCCGCCATGTCCGCCGCCGTAGACGCCGACCGGGGTTCCGCACGCACCGGATCCCGGCGCGGCATGCTCACCGTGATCGCGCTGGTGCCGCTGATCGTCGCCTTCGCGCTCTGGGCGTTCGCCTGGCCCAGCGCCCGCACCGCGCCGCACGACCTGCCGCTGGGCGTCGCGGGGCCGCCGGCGGCCACCGAGCAGGTGCGCGCGGCGCTGGAGCAGCGCGCCGGCGCCTTCGACCTGCGCACCTACGCGAACGAGACGGAGGCCCGCGAGGCGATCGAGAAGCGCGAGGTCTACGGCGCCGTCGTCGCCGGGCCCTCGGGCCCCGAGCTGCTCACCGCCACCGCAGCGGGACCGGTCGTCGCGCAGCTGCTCGAACAGGCCACCGCCACCATGGCCCCGGACGGCGGGAAGGTACCGGTGGACGACGTGGTGGCCGCCTCCCCCGACGACCCGCGCGGCGCGGCGCTAAGCGCGAGCGTGCTGCCGCTGGCCCTCAGCGGGCTCGCCGGCGGGGCGCTGGTCACGCTGCTGCGGCTGCGCGGGACGCGGGCCGTCGGCACCCTGCTGGCCACCGCCGCGCTCGTCGGCGTCGTGGGCGCGGCGCTCGCGCACAGCTGGCTCGGGGTGCTGACCGGGAACTGGTGGGCGGAGGCGGCGGCGATCGGCCTCACCTCACTCGCGGTGGGCGCGGCGGTCGCCGGGCTGGCCGCGCTCATCGGCACGCCGGGCATCGGCCTGGGGGCCCTGCTCATAGTGCTGCTGGGGAACCCGAACTCGGGGGTGTCCTCCGCACCGGAGATGCTGCCGGAGCCGATGGGCGCCATCGGCCAGCTGCTGCCGCCCGGCGCCGGCGGAACGCTGGTGCGCTCCGTGGCGTTCTTCGACGGGCACGCCGTCGACACACCCGTCCTGGTGCTCACGGTGTGGGCGGTCCTGGGCCTGCTCGCGGTGACCGTCGGCGGGCTGCGCAAGGAGAGCGGGGACGGCCCGGAAGCGGTGCGCGCCGGGTCCTCCGCTTCCGCCCTCGCCGGCCGCTAGGGACACGAGCTCCCTTGCGGGGCGCCAGGGCCGGCCGGACATGCCCTGCGCCCCCGACTCCGATGCTCGCGACGACGTGTCCGGTATGCGCTCTTGACGCGGCCGCGTCAGAGCAGGACTCTCATCCCGCGCATACCGCGCCCCACAGGACGGCCACGCCCCCACGCGTGGCCGCGTCGCCGCTCCCGTGCGACCCCCCATCACTCAGAGCATCGGAGCCCCACCGTGATACAGAGACTCAGACATCAGCGCCGTGCCGCCTGCGCCGCCCTGGCCAGCACCGCGCTCGCCGCCGCCCTGCTGGGCGCGACCGGAGCACAGGCCGCGGGGCAGACCGGCGCGGCACCGCGCGCCGACGCGCCGGACATCCCGGTCGCCAATGTCCAGCAGCACCTCAGGGAACTCCAGTCCGCCGCCAGCGCCAACGGCGGCAACCGGGCCTTCGGCGGCTCCGGCTACCGCGCCTCCCTGAACTACATGAAGGGCAAGCTGGACCAGGCCGGGTTCGACACGAAGATCCACCAGTTCAGCTACGGCGGCCGGACCGGCTACAACCTGATCGCCGACTGGCCGAAGGGCGGGTCCTCCGGCCAGACCCTGATGGCCGGATCCCACCTGGACTCGGTCACCCGCGGCCCCGGCATCAACGACAACGGCTCCGGCTCGGCCGCGATACTGGAGACGGCGCTCGCCGTGGCGCGGGCCGACCTGCAGCCCAACGACCATCTGCGGTTCGGCTGGTGGGACGCGGAGGAGCTGGGGCTGATCGGCTCGCAGCGGTACGTCGCCAGCCTGTCCCGCACCGAGCTGAGCCAGATCAGCGCCTACCTCAACTTCGACATGGTGGGCTCCCCGAACCCCGGCTACTTCGTCTACCAGGACAACCCGACGATCTCCCGGGTGTTCACCGACTGGTACCGCTCGCAGGGCATCGAGACCGAGTACACCTCGGTCGGCGGGCGCAGCGACCACGCGTCGTTCGCCCGCGCGGGCGTCACGGTCGGCGGCACCTTCTCCGGCGCCGAAGGCATCAAGAACTGGTCACAGGCGCAGAAGTGGGGCGGCACGGCGGGCCAGCCCTTCGACCGGTGCTACCACGCGTCGTGCGACACCACGTCGAACATCAACGAGCGGGCCCTTGATGTGAACACCGACGCCATCGCGCACGCGATGTGGACCCTGAGCGGCTGAAGCCCCTGACGCCGGGTCACCCGGCAGCGGGCCGCGCCCCCGCCGGGGCGCGGCCCTTCGGGGACGGGTTCACCCTCCCTGGCCGGGCTCCCGATGCTCCGCCGCGATCCCGAAGCGGCGCCCGCCGCGTTCGCCCGCAGCGGACCCGAGCGGCCGCGTCGCGGAGACGGTGCTGATGACCCCCTCCTGCTCCGCGGCCCCCTCCCCCTCCAGCCGTTCCAGGTCAGCGGCCGACACCAGGCCCACGAGGGGCTTGCCGTGGCGCGTCACCACGACGCGCTCGCCGCCGTAGACGACACGGTTGATGAGGTCGGCGAGCTCAGCACGGGCTTGCGTCACCGGAATCTCGTAAGCCATGCTCCCAGCATACGTTCTGTACGTCCTGTACATTTCTCACGGAAGGCGGGGAGCGATGTCGGCGATCCGGCCCGAATCCCGTTATGTGCTGCCGGAGTTCACCGAGCGGTCCAGCAGCGGCCTGCGCCAGATGGATCCGTACGCCAAGCTGCTGGACGAACGGATCGTCTTCCTGGGCACCCCGATCGACGACACCACGGCGAGCGACGTGCTGGCCCAGTTCGTCCATCTGGAGCACGCCGCACCCGACCGGGACATCTCCCTCTACATCAACTCCCCCGGCGGCTCGTTCACCGCGATGAGCGCGATCTACGACACGATGCGGTTCGTGAGCTGCGACGTGGAGACGGTCTGCCTGGGGCAGGCCGTCTCCGCGGCCTCGGTGCTGCTGGCCGCCGGGACGCCGGGCAAACGGCTCGCGCTGCCCGGGGCGCGGATCGTGATCCACCAGCCCGCGTTCGACGAGCCGGTCCGCGGCCAGGCCGCGGATCTGGAGATCCAGGCGCGGGAGCTGCTGCGGACCCGCGAGCGCCTGGAGGAGCTGTATATGCGGCACACCGGCCAGCCGCGGAACCGGATCAGCGCCGACATCGAGCGCGAGACGGTCTTCCGGGCCGAGGAAGCCGTCGCCTACGGGCTGGTCGACCGGCTGACCGCCGACCGCAAGGGCGCGTCCGCCGCGCACTCCCGGCGGTGAGTGCCGTGCTGCCGCCCGAACTGCCGCCGCTGCCCGCGCTGACCCGCGCGGAGGGCGAGGTTGTGGACGCGTACCTGGAGGTGCTGGACCTGCTCGGGCGGATCAACCCGGCCCGCGGCCTCGACACCTACAGCGGGCTGCGGGCGGCCCAGGCGCTGGTGGGGCGCGCCACGGCGCTGCGGGACGCGCTCACGCTGATGCACGAGCGCGGCGAGAGCGAGGTGCACGCGGACACCCTCGCGCGGGCCCTGCGGGTGCTGGACGGCGAGCGCCGCGCCCGGCTGGTGGCCCTGCCGCCCCAGGACGGCCCCGAAAGCTGAGGGCTGCGCGGGCGGTGTCCACGGCCCGCGCCCCGTCGGGGGCGCGGGGAACTGCGCGACCCGCCACAGAGCACCCGCACCCTGCGACGCGACAGCACGGGGCAGCCCCGGCCCAGCGAGTCCGCCGGACGCGGCCCAGGCTGCCCGGTCGGCGCGGAGGTACTGCTCAGCCGCCCTCCCCGCGCCGGGTGAATCCGGACTCGAATGGACCAGGACCGATGGCCGCGCCCTCAGGCGCGGGTGATCGTCGTGCTGTGGGCACCGGCCGACCGGTGCCGTATCCGCAACCGATCACCACAGAAGGGTTCTCCCATGCGCCGTCTCACTGCCGCCGCCGCGTGCGCGGTCGCGCTCTCCGCCGCACTCGCCACTCCCGCCGTCGCCCTGGACCGCTCGCCGGAGCCCCGGGACACGGAGAGCGTGTCCGCACCGGCCGACCTCGACGCGTATCTCAAGTGCCGGGCCGCGCTCAAGCAGCAGGGGATCGGCGACCTCATGGCGCACCTGGCGTGCCGGAGCAAGCTCGGCTGACGCGGCACGACACGACGCGGCGCCCGCACCCGGTGCGGGACTGTGCGCGGCAGGGGCCGTCCGGATGCGTCCGGGCGGCCCCTGCGGGCCGTCAGGGCGCGGCGACGGGCAGCCAGGGCAGGGCCACCCAGATGGTCTTGCCGCCGTCCGGTGCGGGGGTGACGGTCAGCTCGCCGCCCGACTCTGCGGTGAGGGTCCGGATGATGACCATGCCGCGGCCGTTGTCCTGCTGCACGGCGGCGGGGAGGCGCCGGGGGCGGCGCGGATGGCTGTCGGTGACGCCGACGCGGAGCCGCTCGGCGTGCTCCAGGCGGACATCGACGGTGAAGGTCGGGGACTGGTCGCTGGTGTGCTGAACGGCGTTGGTGGCCAGCTCCGAGACGATGAGCCGGATCGCGTCGGCGGCGTCGGAGCCGTCCGGCATGCCCCACTCGGCGAGAACCCAGGTGACGTATCTCCGAGCCGCGGTGACCGAGGCCGGAGCGCTCGGCAGGGTGATGGTTGCTTCCTGGTGGTCTGCCATGGCGAGGCCGTCCCTTTCCCGCCGGGGTCCTGCTCCGTCACGCGGTGGGGCGCTGCGGGGGGGGGAGACGGAACGGCCCACGGATCGCTGCTCCGCGCCAGACTGCCATTCCCCGGAGCGCGATGCGGCCGATCCTCCGGGATGTGCATATATCTGTCGCTCAAAGCGGTGAACTCTGCAGCAGCAGCGCATATTTGGCCGCCAAGGTGGCGTATCGGTTCCGGGGCAGGGGACGCGATGAGGTAGCTCCGCCGGCCGGGCGGAGGTGTGCGGAGGGAAGCGGACGATGCGACACGCTCCTGCGGTACGGCGCCGGAAGCTCGGCGCCGAGCTGCGGCGACTGCGGGCCGGGGCGAGGGTGACGAGCCGGGAGGCGGCGCGGCTGGTGGGCTGGCACCAGTCGAAGGTGAGCCGGATCGAGACGGGGCGCAGCGGGGTGAAGCCCGCCGATCTCGCCCTGCTGCTGGACGCGTACGGGGTGAGCGACCGCTCGCTGCGGGAGCTGCTGACGGCGCTGGCCGGCGCGGACGCGTACGGCGGCGCGGCGGGGCCGGGTTCCGGCCCCGGCCCCGGCCCCGGCTCTGGCCCCGGCCCTGGTCCCGGTCGCGCGGCGGAGGGCGCGCGGCGCGGCTGGTGGCACGCGTACCGGGAGCTGCTGCCGCCCGCCTACCGGGACTTCATCTCGCTGGAGTCCGACGCGGTGCGGGAGCGGACCCTGGAGACGACGGTGGTGCCGGGGCTGCTGCAGACGGAGGCGTACGCGCGCGAGGTGACCCGCGCCGCGCTGGGCGGGGCCGTTCCGCCCAGCCGGATCGACTCGCTGGTCGAGGTGCGGGCCGCGCGGCAGGACGTGCTGCGGCGCGGGCCGCCGCTGCGGCTGGACGCGGTGCTGGACGAGGCGGTGCTGCGGCGCGAGGTCGGCGGGCGCGGGGTGATGCGGGCCCAGCTGCGGGCGCTGCAGCAGGCCGCCGAGCTGCCGCATGTGCGGCTCCAGGTGCTGCCGTTCGCCAGCGGCGTGCACATCGGAGTCACCGGCCCTTTCGTTATTTTCTCCTTTTCGAGCATTTCTGATCTCGACGTGGTTGTTCTCGACCATTTGACGAGTAGCCTCTATCTGGAGGAAAGCGACGAACTCCGGGCATATGCCACCGCGTTCGACGCGCTGCGGGCTCATGCCCTGTCGTACGACGACTCCCTGGCGTTCATCGCCGGGGCGGCCGAGAGCACCTGAGGAGACACGCCATGCGTGACCACCCCCACTGGCAGCGCAGCAGCTACAGCACGGGCGCCAACAACTGCGTGGAGACCGGCCGCCGGGCCGACGGCCGGCTCGCGGTACGGGACAGCAAGGACATCGGCCGGGGCGTCCTGCTCTTCCGGAGCGGCGCGTGGACGTCCTTCCTCGCGGCGGTGGGCGCCCCGCGGGGCCCCGAGCCAGCAGGATCCGCCGGAGGCCGGACTACGCCGGGGGCGGCGGCGCGGTCCTGATCACCGTGTCCGCCGCGGCGGCAAGCCGGCCCTCCGTCAGGTCGCCGCGCACCGTCAGCCGCAGCCGGGAGACCCCGTCCGGCACGGACGGCGGGCGGAAACAGCCCACGACCAGCCCCGCCCCGCGGCAGTCGGCGGCCCAGCGGACGGCGGCGTCCGGGGACGGCGCACGCACCGAGACCACGGCGGCGTCCGGGCGGGTGGCGTCCAGACCGGCCGCCGTGAGCCGCGTGTGCAGCGCGGTGGCCGCCGCGCGGGTGCGCGCCGCCCGCTCCGGTTCGCGGCGCAGCAGCCGCAGCGCCGCGAGCGCGGCACCGGCGGCGGCGGGCGCGAGCCCGGTGTCGAAGATGAACGTCCGCGCGGTGTTGACCAGATGGGCGATCACCGGTGCCGGGCCGAGCACCGCGCCGCCCTGGCTGCCCAGCGCCTTGGAGAGGGTGACCGTGACCACGGTGCCGGCCCGGCCGGACAGCCCGGCCGCGTGCGGGGCTCCGCGCCCGCCCTCGCCGACGACGCCCAGGCCGTGCGCGTCGTCGATCAGCAGCCCGGCGCCCGCCGTACGGCACACCGCGGCGAGCCCGGCGAGCGGCGCGGCGTCGCCGTCCACGGAGAAGACCGAGTCGGTCACGGCCAGCACCGGCCCATCGCCCTGGTGGGCCGCGAACTCCTTGCGTACGGCACCGGGATCGGCGTGCGCGGCGACGGCGGTACGGGCGCGCGACAGCCGGCAGCCGTCGATCAGCGAGGCGTGGTTGCCCGCGTCCGAGACGATCAGACCGCCGTGGCCGCTCAGCGCGGTGACCGCGGCGAGGTTGGCGGTGTAGCCGGAGGAGAACACCAGCGCGTCCTCGAAGCCGCAGAACGCGGCCAGTTCCGCCTCCAGCTCGGCATGCAGTTCGGTGGAGCCGGTCACCAGGCGGGAGCCGCCGGAGCCCGCGCCCCAGCGCCGCGCGGCATCGGCAGCGGCGCCGGTGACCTCGGGGTGCCGGGAGAGCCCGAGGTAGTCGTTGCCCGCGAGGTCCAGCAGGGGCCAGGCGGCGGGGCGCGGGCGCAGCGTCCGCAGCAGCCCCGCCTCCTCGCGGGCCCGCAGCGCGGCCGCCGTCCAACCGAACGGGCTGCCGCCGTCCGGTCCGGCCTCGCGGTGCTCCCGGCTGTCCTCTCCCATGGCGCCGCTCCCTGACTGAGGTTTGTAGACAGTGCATAGACGTTATCGCGCCGGTCGCGAGGTCAGAATGTTGCAAAGCCCACAGTGCCCCGAGGCGGTGTTGTAGGGGTTCTCCATTTCTTCCGGGCGGCTTCATCGAGCAGGATCTCTGCCATGGATCTGCTGACGACACTCGTGGACAAGGGTCTGCGGCGCGAGCCGCCGACGCGTGCGGAAGCACTGGCCGTGCTGGGGACCTCCGACGACGAGCTGCTGGATGTGGTGGCGGCCGCCGGGAAGGTGCGCCGCCGCTGGTTCGGGCGCCGAGTGAAGCTGAACTACCTGGTCAACCTCAAGTCCGGGCTGTGCCCCGAGGACTGCACCTACTGCTCCCAGCGGCTCGGCTCCGAGGCCGGGATCCTCAAGTACACCTGGCTCAAGCCCGAGGAGGCGGCCGAGACCGCCCGTGCCGGGGTCGCCGGGGGCGCCAAGCGGGTGTGCCTGGTCGCCAGCGGACGCGGCCCGACCGACCGCGATGTGGAGCGCGTCGCCGAGACCATCGCGGCCGTCAAGTCCGGGAACGAGGGCGTGGAGGTGTGCGCCTGCTTCGGGCTGCTCTCCGACGGGCAGGCGGAGCGGCTGCGCGAGGCGGGCGCCGACGCGTACAACCACAACCTCAACACCTCCGAGGGCACCTACGGCGACATCTGCACCACCCATGACTTCTCCGACCGGGTCGAGACGGTGCGGCAGGCGCAGGCCGCCGGGCTCTCCCCCTGCTCCGGGCTGATCGCCGGGATGGGCGAGTCGGACGGCGACCTGGTGGACGTGGTGTTCGCGCTGCGGGAGCTGGACGTGGACTCGGTCCCGGTCAACTTCCTGATCCCGTTCGAGGGCACCCCGCTGGGCGAGGACTGGAACCTCACGCCGCAGCGGGCGCTGCGGATCCTGGCGATGGTGCGGTTCGTCCACCCGGACGCCGAGGTGCGGCTGGCGGGCGGCCGCGAGATCCATCTGCGCACCCTGCAGCCGCTCGCGCTGCACCTGGCCAACTCCCTCTTCCTCGGCGACTATCTGACCAGCGAGGGCCAGGAGGGCAAGGCCGACCTCGACATGATCGCGGACGCGGGCTTCGAGGTGGAGGGCGCCGGGACCGCCACGCTGCCGGACCACCGGCGCGAGACGGTCGCGGTGCGCCGCCGGGGCGCGGGCACGGAGCTGCCGCCCAATGCCTGAGCCCGCACGCGCCGCGCCGCTCGCGCCGGACGAGCTGCTGGCCCTGGACCGACAGCATGTGTGGCACCCGTACGGGCCGATGCCGGGCACGGCCGAGCCGCTGCCGGTGGAGTCCGCCTCGGGCGTGCGGCTGCGGCTGGCCGAACCGGCGTACGGGCAGCGGGAGCTGGTCGACGGCATGTCCTCGTGGTGGTCGGCCATCCACGGCTACAACCACCCGGTGCTCAACGCCGCGGCCACCGAGCAGCTCGGCAGGATGAGCCACGTCATGTTCGGCGGCCTCACCCACGAGCCCGCCGTGCGCCTCGCGAAGCTGCTCGCGGACCTCGCCCCCGGCGGTCTGGAGCACGTCTTCCTCGCCGACTCGGGCTCGGTGTCCGTGGAGGTCGCGGTCAAGATGTGCCTGCAGTACTGGCGCTCGGCCGGGCGGCCCGAGAAGCGACGGATGCTGACCTGGCGCGGCGGTTACCACGGCGACACCTGGCACCCGATGTCGGTGTGCGACCCGGACGGCGGGATGCACCAGCTGTGGTCCGGGGCCCTGCCCCGCCAGGTCTTCGCCGAGCCGCCGCCGCCCGGCTTCGAAGCGGAGCCGGACGCGGGCTACCTCGCGTCGCTGCGCGCGCTGTTCGAGCGGCACGCGGGGGAGCTGGCCGCCGCGATCGTGGAGCCGGTGGTGCAGGGCGCGGGCGGCATGCGCTTCCACTCCCCCGGGTACGTACGGGCGCTGCGCGAGCTGTGCGACGAGTACGGGGTGCTGCTGGTCCTGGACGAGATCGCCACCGGATTCGGGCGCACCGGAGCGCTGTTCGCGGCGGAGCACGCCGGGGTCACCCCTGATGTGCTGTGCCTGGGCAAGGCGCTGACCGGCGGCTATCTGACGCTGGCGGCGACGCTGTGCACACCGCGGGTGGCCCAGGGGATCGCGCGCGGCGAGGTCCCGGTGCTGGCCCACGGGCCGACGTTCATGGGCAACCCGCTCGCGACGGCCGTGGCGTACGCCTCGGTGGAGCTGCTGTGCGCGCAGGACTGGGCGGGCGCGGTACGCCGGATCGAGCGCGGCCTGCGGAACGGGCTCGCACCGGCGGCCGGGCTCCCGGGCGTCCGCGAGGTGCGGACGCTGGGCGCGATCGGCGTCGTCCAGCTCGACCACGAGGTGGATGTGGCGGCGGCGACGCGGGCCGCCGTCCGGGCGGGGGTGTGGCTGCGGCCGTTCCGCGACATGATCTACACGATGCCGCCCTATGTGACCGGCGAAGCGGACGTGGCGCGGATCACCGCCGCGATGCGCGCTGCGGCGGAGGTCGCGTGAGCGGCGCGGCGGGCGGGGCGCGAGAGGTGGCGGTGAACGGGCCCGAGGGAGTGCTCGTCGTCTCGGGAACGGGCACGGAGATCGGCAAGACGGTGACCACGGCCGCGCTCGCCGCCTGCGCGGCACGCGCCGGCCGCTCGGTGGCCGTGCTCAAGGCCGCGCAGACGGGCGTGGCCCCGGACGAGCCCGGCGACGCGGCGGAGGCCGCGCGGCTGGCGGGCCCCGCCGTGACGGCGGCGGAGGTCGCCCGCTACCCCGAGCCGCTGGCGCCCGCCACGGCGGCGCAACGCGCCGGGCTGCCCGGGGTGACGCCGGACGAGATCGAGGCGGCGGCCCGCAAGCTGGCCGCCGCGCACGACCTCGTCCTCGTCGAGGGCGCGGGCGGGCTGCTGGTGCGGTTCGACGCGGCCGGCTCGACGCTGGCCGACGCGGCACGGCTGCTGGCGGCGCCGGTGCTGGTGGTGGCGGAACCCGGGCTGGGCACGCTCAACGCCACGGCGCTGACCGGCGAGGCGCTGCGCGCCCGGGGACTGCGGGGCGCGGGGGTGGTGG
>NZ_JAAKZZ010000146.1 GCF_011045075.1 Streptomyces boncukensis | reverse complement strand
CCCTCGCTCACCAGGAACCCCGCAGCGAGCGCGAAGTCATCGCCCGGCGTCCGCATGGTCACCGCCAGCGCCCGGCCGCCCAACCGGATCTCCAGCGGCTCCTCCGCCGTCAGCGTGTCCGGACGTACCGAGACCGCCCCGTCCCGGATCCGTACGACACGGCGCCGCTCGGTGACCCGTCCCATGGTGGACTCCCGTTGTGCTGCGGGTGACGGCCCCGGCAGGGCCCTGACCATGCCATTGTCTCCCCGCGGACGGTGTGCCCGTCAGTTGGTGAAGAGCTGGGTCGCTTTGTCGATCAGTTCGTACAGGCCGTAGGCCAGCGGCAGGCCGACCCACAGCCAGACGAGGACCGTGAGCGCGGTGCGGCGGCGCGGGCCGCGGGCGTCAGCCGGAGTGCTGCTGCGGGGTGCCATCGGGCGCCTCCTGCCGTTCCGGGGTCCGCGCGGACGCGGCGGGCTCGTGGTGCCGCGGGTGCACGGGCCGTACGAGTTCGTTCGCGACGAAGCCCACCAGCAGCAGCACGATCATGATGGTCAGGGACAGGCCGTAGAGACCGGAGCCGGAGCGGCCCGCGTCCTCCTGGGAGTCGGCGACCCAGTTGACGATGAGCGGGCCGAGCACCCCGGCGGTGGACCAGGCGGTCAGCAGTCGCCCGTGGATCGCGCCGACCTGGTAGGTGCCGAAGAGGTCCCGCAGATACGCCGGCACGGTGGCGAAGCCGCCGCCGTAGAAGGAGAGGATCACCAGTGCGCAGCAGATGAACAGCGGCTTGGACCCGTCCCCGAACCGGGCGATGGCCAGGTACATCAGGGCGCCGACCCCGAGGTAGACGCGGTACATGTTCTTGCGGCCGATGAGGTCGGAGGTGGCGGACCACAGCAGGCGGCCGCCCATGTTCGCGAGCGAGAGCAGCGCCACGAAGCCCGCGGCGGCCGGGGCGCTGACCGGTGTCGCGGTGTCGGCGAAGAAGTCCCGGATCATCGGCGCCGCCTTCTCCAGGATGCCGATCCCGGCCGTGACGTTCATGCACAGCACCACCCACAGACACCAGAACTGCGGGGTGCGCACGGCGCTGCGCGCCGACACCTGCGCGCTGGTGACCAGCGGCCTGGACCGCTGGTCCGGCTCCCATCCGGCGGGCCGCCAGCCGTCGGGCGGCACCCGCACCAGCAGCACGCCGAGGGCCATGAACGCGGCGTAGACCACCCCGTGCACCAGGAACGCGGCTGCGATGCCGCCGCGCTGCTCGCCGAACGACTCCAGCATCCGCGACGACCACGGCGAGGCGATCAGCGCACCGCCGCCGAAGCCCATGATGGCGATGCCCGTCGCCAGCCCCGGGCGGTCCGGGAACCACTTGATCAGCGTCGATACGGGTGAGATGTATCCGATGCCGAGCCCGATGCCGCCGACGAAGCCGTAGCCGAACACGATCAGCCAGAACTGTCCGGTCGCGGCCCCCAGCGCGGCGAGCAGGAAGCCGGCCGAGAAGCAGACCAGCGACACCGCCATCGCCCAGCGCGGGCCGCGCCGCTCGACGAGCGTCCCGCCGAACGCCGCGGACAGGCCGAGCATCACGATGCCGAGCTGGAAGGGGAGCGCGCTCTGGGTGCCCGAGAGGCCCAGCGCGGACTCCAGCGGCGGCTTGAACACACTCCAGGCGTACGCCTGTCCGATCGACAGGTGCACGGAGAGCGCGGCGGGCGGCACCAGCCAGCGGCTCCAGCCCGGCGGCGCCACGGCGCGGGAGGGCGCGAGCACCTCGAATCGCATATGACTCACTCTCCTCCCACACCTCATCCGCCTCATCGTTTCCAGCGACCTCTACCCAGAAGTTGAGCGTTCTACCTCACACGCGGCCCCCGCCTGGAACCCGGGAGCACCACTGATCGTTCAGGATGGTGGGGCCGCGCGGAGACGCGTCAGAGCAGGACACTCCATCGAACGTGAGGACCGATCGCGTGCGTAACGTACCCACCATCGCGCTGAACAACGGGGTCACGATGCCGCAGCTCGGCTTCGGCGTCTGGCAGGTGCCGGACGACGAGGTGGCGGCGGCCATCAGCACGGCCCTGGAGGCGGGCTACCGCAGCTTCGACACGGCCGCCGCGTACGGGAACGAGGAGGGCACGGGCCGCGCGCTGGCCGCCTCGGGCCTGCCCCGCGAGGAGCTGTTCGTCACCACCAAGCTGCGCAGCAGCGAGCAGGGGTACGACGCGGCGCTGCGCGCCCTCGACGCCTCCCTCGACCGGCTCGGCCTGGACCAGCTGGACCTGTACCTCGTCCACTGGCCCCCGGAGGCCGACGCGTACGAGGAGACCTGGCGCGCGTTCGAGAAGATCTACGCCGACGGCCGCGCCCGCGCGATCGGTGTGTCGAACTTCCAGCCGACCCACCTCAACCGGCTGATCGACCTGGGCGGCACGGTGCCCGCGGTGAACCAGATCGAGCTGCACCCCTGGCTCCAGCAGTCCGTGCCGCGCGCCTTCCAGTCGGACCACGGCATCGTCACCGAGGCGTGGTCCCCGCTGGGCCAGGGCGGCGGCCTGCTCAAGGAGCCCAAGTTGGCCGAGCTGGCCGAGCGGCACGGCAGAACGGTGGCCCAGATCGTGCTGCGCTGGAGCCTCCAGCTGGGGAACGTGGTGATCCCGAAGTCGGTGACCCCGGCCCGTATCCGGGAGAACATCGGCGTCTTCGACTTCGAGCTGAGCGCGGAGGACATGGCGGCGATCGGCGCCCTCAACACCGACACCCGCCTGGGCGCCAACCCGGACAGCGTCAACTGGGTGAGCTGACCGGGCCCGCTCACGGCAGGCACCAGGGCCCTGCTGCCATGGTGCCCTGGGCCCTGGGCCCTAGTCGGCGCCGTGGTCCGGCGCGATCGCCTCGATCCGCCGGGCCAGCGCGAGGTCGAGCCCGGTCACCCTGCCGCCCACGGTGTGGGTGTTCACGGACACGCCCAGGGTGTTGTAGCCGAGGGCGAGCTCGGCGTGGTGGTCCAGCTCCTCCTGGATCGCGGCGACGTGCATCACCATCGCCGCGGCGGGCAGATGCCTGGGCAGGGAGTACGTGCGGACCAGCCGGTCGCCCTCCAGGGCCCACCCGGGCAGCTCCGCCAGCGCCTCCTCGATCTCCGGTGTGCTCAGCGGCTCGGGCAGCATCGCTCTCTCCTCCGTCGGATCCGGGGCGGCGGGAATCCACTCCAGCCTGCCACGGCCCTTCGGTTACCGTCTGGTTCATGACGGCTGTGAAACCCCTGGGCACCCTGCTGCGGGGCTGGCGTGAGCGCGCCGGCCTCAGCCAGCTGGAGCTGGCGCTGCGCGCCGACTCCTCCGCACGGCACATCAGCTTCATCGAGACCGGCCGCACCGCGCCCAGCCGCGAGATGGTGCTGCGGCTGGCCGAGACCCTGGACGTACCGGTGCGGGAGCGGAACGCGCTGCTGCTCGCGGCCGGATTCGCGCCCGCCTTCCCCGCCACCCCGCTGGACGACCCGGAGCTGGGCGAGCTGCGCGCCGGCCTGGAGCGGATGGTGAGCGCGTACGAGCCCTACCCGGCGCTCGTCGTCGACGGCGTGTACAACGTGGTCGCCGCGAACCGGGGGATCGCCACCCTGCTGGACGGGGTGGACCCGGCGCTGCTCGCTCAGGCCCCGCTCAACGCCATGCGGCTCACCCTGCACCCGGAGGGGCTCGCGCCGCGCATCCGCAATCTGCCCGAGTGGCGCGGCCACCTGCTGGACCAGATGCAGCGCCAGCTCGCCCTGCACCGGCTGCCGCGGCTGCGCGAGCTGTACGAGGAGGTGGCCGCCTACCCCCTTCCGCAGGGCGCCGGGACCCCGGCGGAGCGGGACGGCGGGGACGCCCGGTTCGCGCTGCCCATGGTGATCGAGCAGGGCGGCAGCGTGCTGTCGTTTCTGTCCACCATCGCCACCTTCAACACCCCGGTGGACGTGACGGTCTCCGAGCTGGCGGTGGAGACGTTCCTGCCGGCCGATCCGGAGACGGCGAAGGCGCTGCGCGGCCTGGTGGGCGACTGAGCGGCCCGGCCACTCCCGCACGGCCACCCGCGCGGGCACCCGCGCGGGAACAAGACCTCTGGTCCCTCCCCTAGGGGCAAACCCTGGTACCGGGGGTGGCGCTAGCACCACCCCCGATGGCGTGCTGCACGGCTGTCGGCACCCCCTCCCGCACAGCGACGATCAGCGGTATGACGACAGCGATCGACGCACCACCCGCCATGCCGCGTGCCCGGCAGCGCGGCAGCGACTTCTCCCAGCTCTCCCAGCGCATCACCGCGGCGGGGCTGCTGGCCCGCAGACCCGGTTACTACGCGCTCCGGCTCACCCTGGTGGCGCTGGCGTTCGCGGCGGGCGGGGTGGCGCTGTTCACCGTCGGTGACAGTTGGTGGCAGCTCGCAGTCGCCGTCTATCTGGGCCTGGTCTACGGGCAGGTGGCGCTCGTGGCCCACGACCTGGCGCACCGGCAGATCTTCCGGGGGCGCCGGGCCAGCGAATTCGCCGGCCGGATCGCGGGCAACCTGGGCATCGGCATGTCGTACGGCTGGTGGATGAACAAGCACACCCGGCACCACGCCAACCCCAACCACGAGGACCTGGACCCGGATGTCGCGCCCGACATCCTGGTGTGGTCCAAGGAGCAGGCGCGGGAGGCGAAGGGGCTGCCCCGGTTCATCGGGCGGTACGAGGCGCAGCTGTTCTTCCCGCTGCTGACGCTGGAGGGGTTCAACCTCCATGTGGCCAGCGTTCGCGCGCTGCGCGAGCCGCATATGAAGCGCAAGTGGCTGGAGGGCGGGCTGCTGCTGGTGCACGGCGTGGCGTACAGCGCGGCGCTCTTCCTCGCGATGCCCCCGGGCCTGGCCGTCGCGGTGCTCGTCGTGCACCACGCCGTCTTCGGCGTCTACCTCGGCTCGATCTTCGCGCCGAACCACAAGGGCATGCCCACGCTCCGGGGCGACGAGCGGCCCGACTTCCTGCGCCGCCAGGTGCTCACCTCGCGGAACGTGAAGGGCGGGTGGCTCACCGACATCGCGCTCGGCGGGCTCAACTACCAGATCGAGCACCACCTCTTCCCCAGCATGCCGAGCCCGCATCTGCGCCACGCCCGGCCGATCGTCCGGGACTACTGCGCCGAGCTGGGCATCTCGTACCACGAGACGGGGCTGGTCGCGTCCTGGGGCGAGGCACTGCGTCACATGCGGGAGGTCGGGGCCCCCATCCGGGAGGCCCGCGCCGGCGCCGACGCCCCGGACGGGGCGGTGGCCGGGTCCGGGGCCGGGGGGCAGGGCCCGGTGCCGTCGTCCGCCGTGGAGCCGGAGCCCTCGGGGAGCATCCCGGGGTGACCGGGGCCGCCGGTGTCCGGTCCGGGCCCGGCGGCCTCGTCCAGCCAGCGCCGGAGCACCCGGTGCACCTGCTCGGCGCCCACCAGCGGCTCACCGTCCGCGGCCGGCGGCGACACCTCCAGCGGGGAGAGCAGGAAGGCCCGGGTCTGCTCACCGCCGAGGCCGCCGTGCGAGCCGATCTGCTCCTCGAAGGCGTGCACCGCGCCGGTGTCCGGCTCGACGGCCGAGTTGACCATGATGTCGGCGGCGTGCGGGAAGCGGGCCGTACGCAGCACGGCCCGTGCGGCGTACGGCCCGAACGGGGCCAGCGGGTCGTGCCCGCCGACCACCTCCCCGGTCTGCAGCCGGTGCTCGCAGCCGCCCCGGCCGAGCACCACCGGGCCGTGCCGCTCGCTGTGCACCAGCACAAAGCCGATGCCCCGGTGCTCGGCGAGGGTGAGCAGCAGCGCCGGGCGGCGCTCGTCGATCTCCTCGCGGGTCATACGGCCCGGCTCGTCGGGGAACGAGATCAGGCCGAGGTTCCCGGACGCCAGCACCACGGGTCCGGTGTCCCGCCGGGGCTCGCCGTCCCGGCCGGAGGTCTCGGGCCGGTGCAGCGCGGCCCGCGCGGCCTCCCGCGCCTCGCAGCCGCTGTCCGTGCGCCGGGCCCGGCGCGGCACCTGCAGCCCGCACCCGGCGCGCACCAGCTCCTCCAGCGTCAGCCCGTAGGCGCCCTCGAACGTCTCGCCCTGGCTCTGCCCGTGGTCGGACAGCAGCACCAGCCGGTACGGGCGCGGGGCGCGCTCGGCGACCTCGGCGATCAGCGCGACCGAGCGGTCCAGCCTGCGCAGCACCTGGTGGGTGTCCCGGCCGCGCGGCCCGGAGTGGTGCGCGACCTCGTCGTACCCCACCAGGTCGGCGTAGACGGCGGTGCGCCCGCCGAGGATGTCGCCCAGCACGGCGGCCACCACCACGTCCCGCTCGACGACCGTGGCGAAGGCGCGGATGAACGGGTAGAGCCCGCCGCGCCGCACCCGGGGCCGCTCGCGGCGCAGCAGCGCCCGTGTGCTCTGCCACATCTCGCGCACCACCTCGGCGCCGAAGGCCACGGCGGTCCGGGTGGCGTTGGCGGGGTCCGAGAAGTACGCGAAGTAGCCGGCGCGGGAGCGGGTGTCCCTGCCGCGCCGCGCCGACACGGACAGCACCAGCGCCACCTGCCCGGCGCCGCCGGTGAACAGATTGCCCCGGCTGGCGCCGTCCTCGGCGAGCAGGCCCCGCTCGCCGGTGCGCTCGACGGCGCGGCGCTGCAGCTCGGCGGCGCTGGTCGGCCGGTTGCTGACCAGATAGGAGCCGGTGTCCTTCTCGTACCAGCGGAAGGCAGGCACGTCCTCGGTGCTGCCGTGCAGGATGCCGAGCTGGCTGGCGCCGGTCTGGCTGGACCAGTCGGTGCACCACGGGGTGAGCCGGTGGGTGTCCCCGCACATCGCGGCGACGGCGGGCATCAGCGGCTGCCCGGCGTCGCGCGGTTCCAGGGCCTCGCGCAGCACCTCGTAGCCGAGGCCGTCGAGCTGGAGGAAGACGGTGCCGGGGGTGTCCGGCAGCGCCGCACCGCCCTCGCGGCGCCGTCTGCGGCCCGCGATCCGGGCGAGCCTGCGGCGGTAGGCGCCGTCGTCGTGGATGGCGAGGAAGGCGTGGGTCGCCGAGGACGCGGCGGACATCGCGGCGGCCACCACGACCACCGTCGCCGGATCGACGCTGCTGCGCCCGTACGGCACGAGGGAGAGCGCCAGCCACAGCAGCGAGCCGTTGAGGAAGAACACCAGCAGCCCCAGCACCAGCGCGGGCACCAGCAGGAACGCGCGCACCAGCACCGGCCACACCAGGGCGCTCAGCAGGCCGAAGGCGCCGGCGCCCGCCGCCGCCGTGATGCCGATCACAGTGGCGCTGTCCCCGTCGGCGGACTGCAGCCGGAAGTCCGGCAGCACTCCGGCGAGGAGCAGCATGGTGAGGGTGCCGGCCAGCCACACGGCGCCCACCCGCAGCAGCGTGGCGCCCAGGCTCCGCCATTCCACCCGCATGCCGTCCGCTCCCCTCCCGTCGCTGTACCCCGTGCGGGGCTTCGTCCACTTTTTCATAGTCCGCGGCATAGCTGGGCGGAGTCCGGCGGGTCTCGCTGCGCCCCTGCTGCGCGAGCGGCTTCCCCCAAGCTCTCGGCTTCGCTCGAGCAGGGGGCACCCCCTCCTCAGCGGGGACCCGCCGGCCACGGCGCTACGCTCATCAGGGCAGGCGCACACATCGCGGAGGGAGTCCTGGTGTCGGTCGAGGTCACCTGGTGGGGGCACGCCACCGCGACAGTGCGGGACTCAGGCGTCACGGTGCTGACCGACCCGCTCCTCGTCCGCCGGATGGCACATCTGCGCAGGCGGCGCGGCGCCCTGCCGCCCGCCTCGGCCGCGCTGGCCGACGCGGTGCTGGTCTCGCATCTGCACGCCGACCACCTGCACCTCGGCTCGCTCGCCCGGCTGGCGCCCGGCACCCGGGTGCTGCTGCCGCGCGGCGCCCAGCGCGCCGTCCCCGGGCTGCGGCGGCTGGCGCCGCTGCTGGAGCTCACCGAGGTGGCGCCGGGCGACGCGGTGCGGGTGGGCGCGCTGACCGTACGGGCCGTACCGGCCGCGCACGACGGGCGGCGGCTGCCGGTGGGCCCGCGCCTCGCGCCCGCGCTGGGCTATGTGGTGGAGGGCGCGGCCCGCACCTACTTCGCCGGGGACACCGGGCTGTTCGACGGCATGGCCGACGAGGTCGGCCCGGTGGACCTGGCGCTGCTGCCGGTGGGCGGCTGGGGCCCGTTCCTCGGCGAGGAGCACCTGGACGCCGGGCGGGCCGCCGAGGCGCTCGCCCGGATCCGGCCGCGCTGCGCGGTGCCGGTGCACTACGGCACGTACTGGCCGATCGGCATGGACGCGGTGCGTCCACACGAGTTCCACTCCCCCGGCGTCGAGTTCGCCCGCCTCGCGACCGTGCCGGCGCCGGAGGTGGCCGTGCACCTGCTGGCCCACGGCGAGAGCGTGCGGCTGACAGCGGCCCGCGGCGAGGAAGCGCCGTGATCGCCCAGGCCGCGACGATCGGCGACGCGGGCAGCGGGCTGTCGGCGGTGGTGAACACCGTCGCCCGGCAGGTGGTGACCCCGCCGGAGTCCACCCAGCAGGCGGTGGGCTATCCCTCGCTCTTCCTGCTGGTGGTGTTCGGCTCCCTGGTGCCGGTGGTGCCGACCGGCGCGCTGGTCAGCGGCGCGGCCGTGGTGGCGCTCCACCAGAGCATGCCGCCCCTCGGACTGCTGATGGTCTTCGGGGTGGCGTCGCTGGCCGCGTTCCTGGGCGACATCGGGCTGTACTGGCTGGGCAAGCGCGGCGTCGGCTCGAAGAACGGCTCGCGCTGGCTGGCGGCGCTGCGGGAGCGGGCCGCGCCGGAGCGACTGGCGCAGGCCGACCGCAAGCTGCGGGAGCACGGGGTGACGGTGCTGGTGCTGTCCCGGCTGGTGCCGGCGGGCCGGATCCCGGTGATGCTGGCCTGCCTGCTGGCGCACACGCCGATGCGGCAGTTCGCGCGCGGCGACGTGCTCGCCTGCCTGGCCTGGGCGGCGGCCTACCAGCTGATCGGAGTGGCCGGCGGCTCCCTCTTCCCCGAGCCCTGGGAGGGCGTGGTGGCGGCGGTCGGGCTCACCCTGCTGATCAGTGCGGCCCCGACCGTCTGGCGCCGCTTCCGCCGCCCGGCGAGAGCGTAGGGGTGTTGCGAAGGCTCCCCAGGAGCACATGCGAACCGCCCCGGCGTCCGCCGCGTCCGCGACCGGCTGGAGGGCACCGCCGTCCCCGTCTACGACGCCGCCCGGGCCCGGCTGCGCCGGCGCAGCGCTCGCTTCGCCGAGCTGTGGGACACCGGCACCGCGGCCGAACACCAGGCCGGCCGCAAGACGATCGACCATCCGGCCGTCGGCCCCGTCACCCGGCCGTCACTCCATGATCCGCGAGCCCCCGACCGGGAGGTCCCACAGGTCCTCCGGCGGGCGGCCCGCCTCCTTCCACGCGGCGCGCACCCGCGTCAGCGGCTCCAGCGGAGGCTCGGCCGACAGCACGAACGTGCCCCAGTGCATCGGTGCCATCCGCCGCGCTCCGGCGTCCTGGCAGGCCAGCACCGCCTCCTCCGGGTCGGCGTGCACCGGCCGCAGCATCCAGCGCGGGTCGTAGGCCCCGATCGGCAGCAGCGCCAGGTCGATCCCCGGATAGCGGCGGCCGATCTGCGAGAACCAGTGGCCGTATCCGGTGTCGCCCGCGAAGTACACCCGCTGGCCGTGCTGGTCGGTGAGCACCCAGCCGCCCCACAGGGAGCGGCAGGTGTCGGTCAGCGAGCGCTTCGACCAGTGGTGCGCGGGCACGAAGTCGAACCGCACCCTGGCGCCGTCCGGGGTCGGCAGCTCGGCGCCCTCCCACCAGTCGAGCTCGGTGACGGTGGTGAAGCCGCGCTTGCGGCACCACGCGCCGAGCCCGGCGGGGACGAACAGATAGGTGTCCCGCGGCAGGCGCCGGAGCGTGGGCGCGTCCAGATGGTCGTAGTGGTTGTGCGAGATGACCACCGCGTCGACCTTCGGCAGGTCCTGCCAGGCGACGCCGACGGGCGTCATACGGGCCGGGGTGCCGAAGATCCTGCGGGACCAGACCGGGTCGGTGAGCACCGTGAGCCCGCCGATCCGCAGCACCCAGCTCGCGTGGCCCGCCCAGGTGGCGGCGACGGTGCCGGCGTCCGGCTCGGGGAGCGGGCCCGGCGCGAAGGGGAGCCTGGGGATGTCCTCGCGCAGCGACTGGGCGCTGGGCCGCATCGCGCCCTCCCTGGCCATCCGGGCCATCGCGCGCACACCCGGCAGCGGGGAGGTGAGCCGGTCGGCGAACGAACGCGACCACAGCCTCTTCGCACCGAGCGGATGCGCCTCGGCCGGCCCGCTCCCGGGCCCCTTCCCGGGCCCGCCTCCACCGTCGTCCCGGCCCTCGGCCCGGGGGCCGGAGGCGGGCTGTGCGGTCCGGGTGGAGATGGTGAGCAGGTCCGAGGACTGCCAGGGGATTCCCTCCTCGGGCCCCTCGGGCCGCTCCGAGCGCTGTCCGGTCCGTTCGGTCATCTACTGAGGGCTCCCATCTGTGAGATCGGCGAGCACCGACTGCACCCTGTCCAACGTCTCGGACGCCTCCGGTGATTCCGCTGGGGAGGACGCGTCCGGCGTGGTCAGGGTGTCGGTGAGCACATCCGTCGTCAACCGGAACCGTAGCGTCCGCGGATCGTCGCCGAAGCGGTGGCCTCCGCTGACGTACGGGCCGAGGCGCCGCACCAGCTCGGCCTCCAGCGCCTCGGCGTCCGCGATGCCACGGGCCGCGAGCGCGGTGCGGGACTGCTCCAGGTCGGCGTAGAGCTGCCGCCCGGCGTGCGGCGGGCGGCACAGCGCTCCCGCCGAGGTGACCGCCGTATACAGCGCGGCGGCGCAGGCGCCGTGCCGGCGGGCCGCCGCCGCGCGCTCGCGGCGCAGCGGTTCGGGCTCGGCGAGCGCGTCCGCGACGGCGGCGGCGACGGGCGCGGACAGCTCGGCGTGCAGCGCGCCCAGCACCTCGCGCACGGCGGCGCCGAGCGCCCGGCCCCGGCCCTGCCGGGGGAAGCGGGCCACACCGGCGTGCAGCCCCGGCGGCAGCAGCGTGGCGCCGAGCCCGGCGAGCAGCACGACGCCGTCGGCGTGCGGGGAGCCCTCCAGCATCTCGGCGGGGCTGACGATCACCGTGTCGTGCGGGGAGTGCGAGGTGTCGCGCCAGGTCTCGTCGCTGACGATCACCAGCCCCTCGTCCGCCGCCGCCTCGCACACCTCGTGCAGCAGTTCGGGGGGCGCGGCGGTGCCGGTGACGTCGTCGGCGACGGAGAGCACCAGCAGCCGCGGCTCCTCGCCCTCGGCGCGGGCCCGGCGCACCGTCTCCAGCAGCGCGAACGGATCGGGCACCCCGCCGCACTCGGCGGGCACGGGCACGCCCCGGACCGGCCGCCCGAGCAGCCGGGCCTGCGGCGGATACCAGTCCGTGCAGGGCCGGGTCAGCAGCACCCCGGCGCGGCCCGGCGCGCCCGGTGGCGCGCCCGCGCCGCCGACCGCGGCGAGCAGCGCGAGCAGCAGCAGCGGGGCACCGGGCGCGGCGACCACCTGGCCGGGGTCGGTGTGCACACCGCGGCGCCGCCAGTACCCGCTCGCCGCCGCGCCGATGGTTCCGGCCCGGTCGTCATCGGTGCGCCGCATCCGTCCCTGCCTCCGCCGCTGCCTGTGTGTACGTCAGACAACCCTGCAACCCGTACACCTTGGCAGAAGGGTCTGACACCACGGCACGCCGACACTCCCTGTCCACCGCACTATGTCCATATAACGGAACAACCTTGCTCACGATACGAGAGAAGGGGCACGGTAGCGGCATGGCACCCGCACACGAGACCGCCGTCTACACGCACGGCCACCACGACTCCGTGCTCCGCTCGCACCGCTGGCGGACGGCCGCCAACTCCGCCGCGTACCTCCTCCCCCGGCTCTCCCCCGGCCTGCGCGTCCTGGACCTCGGCTGCGGCCCCGGCACCATCACCGCCGATCTCGCGGCGCTGGTGCCCCAGGGCTCCGTCACCGGCCTGGACGCGAGCGAGGGCGTGCTGGAGCAGGCCCGCGCCGAGGCGGCGGGACGCGGCCTGCGGAACGTCACCTTCGAGCGAGGCGACGTCCACGCGCTGCCCTACCCGGACGGCTCCTTCCAGGTGGTGCACGCGCACCAGACGCTCCAGCACGTCGGCGACCCGGCGCACGCGCTGCGCGAGATGCGCCGGGTCTGCGAGCCGGGCGGCACCGTCGCGGTCCGGGACGCCGACTACGGCGGGATGCGCTGGTACCCCGACGTGCCCGGCCTGGTCCACTGGCTGGATCTGTACGGCCGCGTGGCCCGCGCGAACGGCGGCGCCCCGGACGCGGGCCGCCGGCTGCACGCCTGGGCCCGCGAGGCGGGCTTCACCGACGTCGCCGTCTCCACCAGCACCTGGACCTACGCCACACCCGGTGAGCGCTCCTGGTGGAGCGGGCTGTGGGCGGACCGGACGGTGGCCTCCGGGTACGCGGACCTCGCCACCGGCGGCGGACACGCGACCGCGGACGAGCTGTCCCGGATCGCGGACGCCTGGCGGGCGTGGGGCGCGAGCGAGGACGCCTGGTTCACGGTCGTCAACGGCGAGATCCTCTGCCGCGCCTGACGCACCACCGCGCCCCAACTACGCTGTACACATGGATATTCTGGGGACTTCGCTCCGCGTCTGCGTCGACGATCTGGATGCAGCCGTGCCGGTGTACGAGAAGCTGACGAGCGCGGAGGCGGTGCGCTTCGAGAGCGGCCCGGTTTCGGTCGCGGCCGTCGGCCCCTTCTTTCTGATGAGCGGTCCCGAGGCGCATCTGTCGGTCCTGCGGAAGATCTCGGCGACGCTCGCCGTGCAGGACGTGGACGAGGCCCTGGTCGATCTGCACACCGTCGGCGCCGAGATCATCGCGGGCCCCAAGCCGACGCCGATCGGCCGCAACCTGGTGGCCCGGCACCCGGACGGCAGCGTCTTCGAGTACGTCGACAGGCGCGACGGCTGACACCGCGCCCCGCACGGGTCACGCCCCCGTCGTGGAGCCGGGGCGCACGATCATCAGCACAGTGACGGTCGCCCACAGCAGGTTGAACACCCCCGTGAACATGGCGAGCCGCGCCGTCGACTTGCGGTCCACGGCGGGAGCCGAGCCGGCCTGCCCGGCCGACCCCGCCGGCCCGGCGAGCGCGGAGAGCAGCGCGTCCTGACGCGGCAGCACCAGCAGGGCCAGCACCGCGGCGGCGATCCCGGTGAGCACGATCGAGGTCACCAGCCAGGCGCTGCCCAGCACTCCCATCTCGCCGGCGGTCGCGAAGCCGAACACCGGCACGGACACCCCCACGAGCGCGTACACCCGGCAGATGCGGTGCAGCACCTGCACCGTC
This sequence comes from Streptomyces boncukensis, assembly GCF_011045075.1. Classification (GTDB taxonomy): domain Bacteria; phylum Actinomycetota; class Actinomycetes; order Streptomycetales; family Streptomycetaceae; genus Streptomyces; species Streptomyces boncukensis. Next base: position 1,873 of record NZ_JAAKZZ010000146.1, on the reverse strand, counting down.
GCCACGCCGCCCTCGGCCGTCCCGGCGGCGGCGCGGCGGGCTACGGGCGGGAACATGCTGGCGGCCACCGCCACGGGGCCGACCGCGAGCACGGCGGCCAGGACATGCAGGATCAGGAGGAGTTTCGTCACCCGGCTCACGCTAGGGGCGCGGTCCCGGCCGTCCCATGGGCCGGATCGACAGATACCAACGGATTCCCGCCAGCCCGCCGACGTGCGGGAGAACGGAGCCACGACTCTCCTGCCAGCTCTTGGCGATGGCGGGAACCCGTTCCAGGATGGGCGTATGCACACGGTGGCGATTCTGGTCCTGTACGGTGTGGTGGCGTCCGACCTGGCGAACCCGATCGACGTGTTCGGCCGCGTCCTGCTGCCCGACGGCCGCGCCGCGTACCGGATCCGGGTGTGCGGCACCGCGCCCGACGTGCCCAGCGAGGTCTTCACGCTCCGGCCGCCCTGGGGGCTGGACGGGCTGGCCGACGCGGACACGGTCATCGTGCCCGGCTGCGCGGAGGACGCGCCGCCGCCCCCGCAGGAGGCGCTCGACGCGCTGCGGGACGCCGCGGCACGCGGCACCCGGATCGCCTCGGTCTGCGTCGGCGCGTTCATCCTGGCGGCGACCGGCCTGCTGGACGGACTCGCCGCCACCACCCACTGGGCCGCGGCGGAGCAGCTCGCCGCCCGCTTCCCGAAGGTCGACGTACGGCCCGACGTGCTCTACGTCGACAACGGCCAGCTGCTGACCTCGGCCGGGGCCGCCGCCGGCATGGACCTGTGCCTGCACATGATCCGGCGCGACCTCGGCTCTGCGGCGGCGGCCGACGCGGCGCGGATCTCGGTGATGCCGCTGGAGCGGGAGGGCGGGCAGGCGCAGTTCATCGTGCACCCGCATCCGCCGGTGCCGCGCGGCTCCGCGCTGGAGCCGGTGCTGGCCTGGATCGAGGACCGCCTCGCGCACGACCTCACGCTGGAGGCCATGGCCGCGCGCTCGGGGATGAGCGAGCGGACGTTCAGCCGGCGGTTCCGGGAGCAGACCGGGACGACGCCGCTGCAGTGGCTGCTGCGGGCCCGGATCCGCCGGGCGCAGTATCTGCTGGAGCGCTCCGACCACGCCGTGGAGCGGGTCGCCGAGCTGTCGGGCTTCGGCTCGCCCACGGCGTTCCGCGAACGCTTCAAGCGCGTCACCGGCACCACGCCGCAGAGCTATCGGGCGTCGTTCCGCGTGCGCGGCTGACGCCGGGCCCGGGGCGCATGCGGAAGTCGTAGTGCTCCGGAAGCGGCTCGTCCGTCAGCGCCGCCCACACCTCACCGAGCGACTCCTCCCCCTCCCGCAGGTCCTCGACCTCGAAGTCCGCGTCGAAGAGGGCCCGCGCCAGGGCGAGCTCGCCCTGGGCCCGCAGCACCTGGGCCCGCAGCAGCCGGAACCGGCCCCGCAGCCGCGTCTGTGTGTCGAGCCCGTCCAGTACGCCCTCCGCGTCGTCCGCGCGTCCGGCCCGCAGCAGCGCGGGGACGGCCTCCCGGGCGAGCGCAGCGCGGGCCGCCACGGCATCCGGCGTGCGGGTGCGCGCGTCCCGTACGGCGGCGAGGTAGCGCTCGGCGGCCCGCTCCGTCTGGCCGTCCTGCAGGTCCGCGACGGCCAGACAGCGCAGCGCGGGCCAGCGCGGGCTCCGCCCGGCGGACCGCTCCCAGCTGCGCACCGCCTGCGAGCGGTCGCCCGCGTGCCACTGCGCGACACCGAGGTGGTAGTCCAGCTCGTGCTGCAGCCCGCTGGAGGCCGGCTGCGCGGACTCCAGGAGTTCCCGCCACCCGGGCGAGACCAGCGTGGGGCGCAGTATCTGCTGGAGCGCTCCGACCACGCCGTGGAGCGGGTCCTG
>NZ_JAAKZZ010000145.1 GCF_011045075.1 Streptomyces boncukensis | reverse complement strand
CCCCCTGAGCCAGGTCATCCCGGCCCCCGCCGCCGTCAGCCCGAAGGGCAGGCCGTACACGATCACCGAGGACACCGTGATCCGGGTGAACCGGGGCGCCCGCGCGACCGGCGAGCAGCTCGCCGCGCTGCTGCGCTCCGCCACCGGATTCCGGCTCCCGGTCACCCACCGGCCGGGCCGGGACGGCATCCAGCTGCGGCACACCGCCAAGGACCGGAGGCTGGGGCGCGAGGGGTACCGGCTGCGCGTCAGCAGCCGCGCCGTCGTGCTCAGCGCGCCCCGGGCCGCCGGGCTCTTCCACGGCGTCCAGACGCTGCGCCAGCTCCTGCCCGCCGAGATCGAGTCCCGCGATCCGCAGCCGGGCCCCTGGCGGATCGCGGGCGGCAGCATCACCGACCGGCCGCGCTATGCCTACCGCGGCGCGATGCTCGACGTCGCCCGGCACTTCTTCGAGCTGGACCAGGTCAAGCGCTATATCGACCAACTCGCGCTCTACAAGATCAACAAGCTGCATCTGCACCTCTCCGACGACCAGGGCTGGCGCATCGCCATCGACTCCTGGCCCCGGCTGGCGACGTACGGCGGCGGCAGCGAGGTCGGCGGCGGACCGGGCGGCTACTACACCAAGGCCGACTACCAGGAGATCCTCGACTACGCAGCGGCCCGCCATATGACGGTCGTGCCCGAGATCGACATGCCAGGCCACACCAACGCCGCGCTCGCCTCCTACGCCGATCTCAACTGCGACGGCAAGGCGCCGCCCCGCTACACCGGCACCGAGGTGGGCTTCAGCTCGCTGTGCGTACCGCTGGAGCGCACCTACGACTTCGTGGACGACGTCATCCGCGAGCTGGCGGCGATGACCCCGGGTCCGTATCTGCACATCGGCGGCGACGAGGCGCACTCCACCTCCTCCGAGGACTTCGTGGCGTTCATGGAGCGCGTGCAGCCGATCGTCGCCCGGTACGGGAAGCGGGCGATCGGCTGGCACCAGATCACGGAGGCGCCCGCCAAGGGCACCATCGCGCAGTACTGGGGCTACGACCGCACCTCGGACGAGGAGCGCGCGCAGGTCGCCGGCGCGGCGAAGCGGGGGACGCGGCTGATCCTCTCGCCCGCCGACCGCGCGTATCTCGACCACAAGTACACCCGGGACACCCCCTGGGGGCTGTCCTGGGCCGGACTGGTCGAGGTGCGGCGCGCCTACGACTGGGACCCGGGGAGATATCTGGAGGGCGCCCCGGCGCGCTCGGTCCTGGGCGTGGAGGCGCCGATGTGGTCGGAGACGCTGGAGGAGAGCGGGCCGCTGGAGTACATGGCCTTCCCGCGGCTGCCGGGCATCGCCGAGCTCGGCTGGTCCCCCGCCCGTACCCACGACTGGGAGCGGTACCGGGTGCGGCTGGCCCAGCAGGCGCCCCGCTGGGACCGGCTCGGCATGGACTACTACCGGTCGCCCCAGGTGCCCTGGCCCGCACAGTGACCCCGCTGCGCGGTGCGGGACCCGCGCACCGGGTGTCAGAAGCGGTCCAGGATCGCCTTCTTGGCCATCTGGAACTCGTCCTCGGTGAGCACCCCGCTCGTCCGCAGCTCGCCCAGCTCACGGAGCCGCCGCAGGAGTCCGTCCTGATCGACTTCTCCGACGGCCCCGGGACCGGGCTGAGCCGGTAGCTGCGCGCCGGCACCGGAACTGGCACCGGAACTGGCACCGGTATCGGCTCCGGCTCCGGTCCCGCTCCCGGACACGGGCCTGGCTCCGGAGCCGGGGTCGGGGCCAGGACCAGGGGCGAGCCCGGGACCGAGCCCGGGACCTGTACCTGTACCGGCACCGGCACCGGCACCGTCCAGGGCTCCCGCGCCGTCCGTCCCGCTCTCCAGCGGTGCGGACTTCTCCAGGGACGGCGCGGGGTCCGGGCCCGGCTCTGGTCTCTCCGGGGCCAGCGGGTGGGGGAGCCGGGCCGTGACGGCGGCGGCGAGCAGCACCGAGCCACTGGTCTCCCGCGCCGGCCGCACTCCCCACAGCAGCAGGCAGTTGGGGTCGTGCTGCGGCTTGAGCGTGGGGTGGGTGCCCTGGAGACGGAACCGGAGGCTGCCGTTCTCCCAGCCGATGGCCGGGGTCCACTCCACGCCCGCCAGATCCTGGACGGCGAACCGGCGCGGACCGCCGGAGGTCTTGCTCTCCTCGGCTATCCAGTTCCACTCGATCTGGATGCGCTCGCCGTCGAAGGTCACCGTGCCGTCCGTGCCCGTAGCGGTCAGGGGCACGGACGGCCCCGGCAGCAGATAGCGGGTGCAGGGGGAGTCCGGGACGCTCTCCAGCAGCAGCGCGTTGCGCACCTCCTCCACCACATACTCGGCGACCCCCGTGCGGTCCTTGTCCACCGCGAGCTGATACGGGTCCGAGGCGTCGGGCAGCCGCCCGCCGGCGACCTGGGAGAGCGGGTCGGCCCTGTCCCGCAGCCGGAGGCGCAGCCGCCCGCCCTTTCTGCCGCCCGGCTCGTACGCGATACCGGCCACCGCCTTCAGCGGGACGGCGACCTCACCGAGCGCCTTGCGCAGCGGGTGCACACTGCGGTCGGTGCCCGGCACGATACGGATCGTCCCGCCGTCGAAGACCCAGCTGCCGGCGCGTTGGAGGATTTCCGTCATACACAGATTATTTCGGCTGGACGACCGATGGTCATCCCCCGCAGGGTTCCCGGAGAGGGGACTCAGGCGTCCGCTATGCCCAACTCCCGTGCGATCAGCATCCGCTGCACCTCGCTGGTGCCCTCCCCGATCTCCAGGATCTTGGAGTCCCGCCACATCCGGGCGACCGGGTACTCGTTCATAAAGCCGTAGCCGCCGTGGATCTGGGTGGCCTCGCGGGCGTTGGTGACGGCGATCTCCGAGGAGTAGAGCTTGGCCAGCGCCGCTTCCTTCTTGAACGGCTCGCCGGCCAGCAGCCGTGCGGCGGCGTCCCGCCAGGCGAGCCGGGCCGTGTGCGCCCGCATCTCCATGTCGGCCAGCTTGAACTGGATGGCCTGGTTGGCGCCGATGGGCTTGCCGAAGGCCGTACGGGTGTTGGCGTAGCGCACGGACTCGTCGACGCAGCCCTGGGCGAGGCCGGTGGCGAGTGCCGAGATCGCGATCCGGCCCTCGTCCAGGATGCGGAGGAACTGGGCGTAACCCCGGCCCTCCTCGCCCAGCAGGTTCTCCGCGGGCACCCGGACGTCGGAGAAGGACAGCTCATGGGTGTCCGAGGCGTTCCAGCCGACCTTGGAGTAGGCGGGCGCGACGGTGAAGCCCGGGGTGCCGGAGGGCACGATGATGGTGGAGATCCGCGGACCGCCGTTGTCCTTCCGCCCGGTGACGGCGGTGACGGTGACCAGGCCGGTGATGTCCGTTCCGGAGTTGGTGATGAAGGACTTGGTGCCGTTGATCACCCACTCGCCCGTGGCCTCGTCCCGTACGGCGGTGGTGCGGGTGCCGCCGGCGTCGGAACCGCACTCGGGCTCGGTCAGCCCGAAGGCGCCCAGCGCTTCCCCGGAGCACAGCCGGGGCAGCCACTCCCGCTTCTGCTCCTCGGTACCGAAGAGATGGAGCGGCATGGCGCCGAGCGACACTCCGGCCTCCAGGGTGATGGCCACCGACGAGTCGACCCGGGCCAGCTCCTCCAGGGCGAGGCTGAGGGCGAGATAGTCCCCGCCCATGCCGCCGTACTCCTCGGGGAAGGGCAGCCCGAACAGCCCCATGCTGCCCATCTGCCGGACGATCTCGTACGGGAACTCGTGGCGTTCGTAGTACTCCCCGATCTTGGGGGCCACCGCGTCGCGGGCGAACTCCTCGACGGTGCGGCGCAGCTCCTCGTGCTCGGGGGAGAGGCGGTGGTCGAGAGCCATGGGTCAGGACTCCTTGGGGGAAGGGGCGGTGGATCCGGCGGACTCGTGGTCGGCCGAGCCGGTGCCGGTGAGTGCGCGGACGGTACGGGACGGGCTGGGGCGCCCCAGCCACTCGGCCATCCAGACGCTGGTGGCGCTCAGCCGGCCGAGGTCGACGCCGGTTTCGATGCCCAGGCCGTGCAGCATCCAGACCAAGTCCTCGGTGGCGAGATTGCCGGTCGCGCTCTGTGCGTACGGGCAGCCGCCCAGGCCGCCGGCCGAGGCGTCGACCGTGGTGACACCGGCCTGGAGCGCGGCCAGGGTGTTGGCCAGGGCCTGGCCGTAGGTGTCGTGGAAGTGCACGGCCAGGCCGGAGGCGAGCAGGCCGGCCTCGTGCAGGGCGGACAGCAGCCGGGTGACATGGCCGGGCGTGGCGACGCCGATGGTGTCTCCGAGGCTCAGCTCGGCGCAGCCCATCGCGTCCAGCGCCCGGCAGACCCGGACGACCTGCGCGACGGGCACCGGCCCCTCCCAGGGGTCGCCGAAGCACATGGACAGATAGCCGCGCACCGTGAGCCCCTCGTCCCTGGCGCGGCACACCACGGGCTCGAACATCGCCAGCGCCTCGTCCACCGTGCGGTTGAGGTTGGCCCTGGCGAACGACTCGGTGGCGCTGGCGAACACGGCCACCTCGCGGGCCCCCAGCTCCAGCGCGCGGTCCAGGCCCCGCTCGTTGGGCACCAGGACCGGCAGCCGGACCTCCTGGGGCAGGTCGGCGAGCAGGGGGTAGAGCCGCTCGGCGTCGGCCAGCTGGGGCACCCACTTGGGGTGGACGAAGCTCGTGGCCTCGATGGTGCCGAGGCCGGCCGCGGCCAGCCGGTGGATGAACTCCGCCTTCACCTCGGCCGGGACGACCGCCTTCTCGTTCTGCAGCCCGTCACGGGGGCCCACCTCGTGGATGCGCACCTGGGGCGGCAGGTCCTCCCGGGGGAACGCCATGGGCAGCCCGGCCGGCGGGCCGGTCCCGGCCCCGCCCGTCCCGCCGCCCCTGCTCTCCGTGCTGTTCGTGCTGTCCGTCACGGCCGGGTCACCTCCTTCTCGGCCTCCTCGCCGTCCGCCGGGGGCTGGGTGTGCGGCTCCACGACAGCGAGCAGCTGGTCCATGGCGACGGTGGCGCCGGGTGCGACGTCCAGCTCGATCACCCGCCCGTCGTGCGGTGCCGCGATGACGTGCTCCATCTTCATGGCCTCGACCACCAGCAGGCTCTGGCCCGCCGCGACCTCGTCCCCGACCGCCGCCTTGACGAGCGTGACGGTGCCCGGCATGGGGGCGCTGAGCGCGTCGGCGCCATGGACGCCTGCCGCGCCCCGCAGGGCGGCCTCCACCGGGTCGTGGTCGGCGACCTGCCATGCCTCGCCGTCGCTGCCGAGCCAGCGGCCGGTGGCCGCGGGCGCGTGGTCGAAGACATGGCCGACGCCGTCCCACTCCAGCCGTACCGGCGCCCCCGCCGCGAGCCGCGCTCGCACCGCGGGCCCGTCACCGACGCACACCTCGGCGTCAACCGCTCCGGCCGTTCCGGTGGCTCCGCCCGCCTCGGCGGCCGCCTCGGAGCCGGCAGCCTGCCGCACGCGGACCGCCAGCGGCTCATGGCCCGGCACCCGGAGGTGGTGGACCGTCCAGGCGCGCTCACCACCGAGGCGCCAGCCGGACGGCTCGGCGAACGGGCTCACCCAGCCGGTCTCGCCGTCCTCCCGCGCCGTCAGCTCCCGCTGCCGCAGCAGCGCCGCCGCCCCGTACACCTCGTCCGGCACCCGCTCCGGCACCAGGGCGGGGGCCACCCGGTCGACCAGGCCGGTGTCCAGCTTGCCCGCGACGACCTCCGGCTCGGCCAGCAGCCCGCGCAGAAAGGCGGTGTTGGTGTCCACCCCGAGCACCGCCGTGCGGGCGAGGGCGCCGCGCAGTTTGCGCAGCGCGGATGCGCGGTCCGGGGCCCAGGCGATGACCTTGGAGAGCATCGGGTCGTAGGTGGTGCCGACCTCGGTGCCTTCCGTGAGCCCCGAGTCGGTGCGGATGCCGTCGCCCTGCGGCTCGCGCAGCAGCAGCACGCCGCCCGCGGAGGGCAGGAAGTCCACCCGGTCCCCGGCCCTGCGGGCCGTCTCGGCGCAGATCCGGGCCTCCACCGCGTGCCCGTCCAGGGTGACGGCCCGCTGGCCGAACGGCAGCCGCTCGCCCGCCGCCACGCGCACCTGCCACTCCACCAGGTCGAGGCCGGTGATCAGTTCGGTGACCGGGTGCTCCACCTGGAGACGGGTGTTCATCTCCATGAAGAAGTAGCTGCCGGAGCCGTCGCCGGGGACGATGAACTCGACCGTGCCGGCACCGCGGTAGCCGCACGCCCGCGCGGCGTTGACCGCTGCCTCGCCCATCGCGGCGCGTGTCGCCTCGTCCAGCAGCGGGCTCGGCGCCTCCTCCACGATCTTCTGGTGGCGGCGCTGCAGGGAGCACTCGCGCTCGCCGAGGTGCACCACCTGACCGTGCCCGTCCGCCAGCACCTGGATCTCGATATGGCGCGGCTGGTCGATCCACCGCTCGACGAGCAGGGTGTCGTCCCCGAAGGAGCCGCGGGCCTCGCGGCGGGCCGCCGCGATCTCCTCGCGCAGCGCCGCCTCCTCCCGCACCAGCCGCATGCCCTTGCCGCCGCCGCCGGCGGAGGGCTTGAGCAGCACCGGCAGCCCCGTCTTCCGGGCGGCCTCGGCCAGCTCGGCGTCCGTCAGCCCGCTGCCGTCCGAGCCCGGGACGACCGGGACGCCGGCGGCCCGCACGGTCTCCTTCGCGCGGATCTTGTCGCCCATCAGCTCGATCGCCTCGGCGGGCGGGCCGATGAACACCAGCCCGGCGTCCGCGCAGGCCCGTGCGAACGCGGCGTTCTCCGCGAGGAAGCCATAGCCCGGGTGCACCGCCTGGGCGCCGGTGCGCCGCGCGGCCTCCAGCAGCCGCTCGGCCGAGAGATAGCTCTCGGCGGCCGCCGCCGGACCGATGCGCACCGCGCTGTCGGCCTCGCGCACATGGCGGGCGTCGGCGTCCGCGTCGCTGTGCACGGCGACCGCGCGGATGCCGAGCGCCCGGAGCGTACGGATCACGCGCACCGCGATCTCGCCCCGGTTGGCCACCAGTACGGTGTCGAACATCGGTTCACTCCCGGACATCCCGGCTTCCCTCCTCACATCCGGAAGACGCCGAACCGCGGCGCCTCCGGGTCCCGGTGCGGCAGCGGCGCGTGGGCGCACGCGGTGAGCGCGAGGCCCAGCACCGTCCTGGTCTCCAACGGGTCGATCACGCCGTCGTCCCACAGGCGTGCCGTGGCGTAGTACGCGTTTCCCTGAGTGTCGTACTGGGCGCGGACGGGGGCGCGGAACGCCTCCTCGTCCTCGGCGCTCCACTCCTCGCCCCGCGCCTCCATCTGGTCCCGCTTGACCGTAGCGAGAACCGAGGCGGCCTGCTCGCCGCCCATCACCGAGATCTTGGCATTCGGCCACATCCACAGGAAGCGGGGGCTGTAGGCGCGGCCGCACATGGAGTAGTTGCCCGCGCCGTACGAACCGCCGATGACGACCGTCAGCTTGGGGACGCGGGCGCAGGCCACGGCCGTGACCATCTTCGCGCCGTGCTTGGCGATGCCGCCCGCCTCGTAGTCCCTGCCGACCATGAAGCCGGAGATGTTCTGCAGGAAGAGCAGCGGGATGCCGCGCTGGTCGCACAGCTCGATGAAGTGGGCGCCCTTCTGGGCGGACTCGGAGAACAGGATGCCGTTGTTGGCCACGATGCCGACCGCGTGCCCGTGGATCCGGGCGAAGCCGGTGACCAGGGTGGTGCCGAACTCCGCCTTGAACTCCTGGAAGCGGGAGCCGTCCACGACGCGGGCGATGACCTCGCGTACGTCATAGGGCGTGCGCGAGTCGGCAGGCACCGCCGCGTACAGCTCCGCGGGGTCCGCGGACGGGGGCTCGGGGCGGGTCACGGACCAGGGGAGGGCGGCGCCGCGCGGCGGCTCGGGGAGGGTGGAGACGATATGGCGCACGATGCGCAGCGCGTGCGCGTCGTCCTCCGCGAGGTGGTCGGTGACGCCGGAGGTCCGCGCGTGCACCTCGCCGCCGCCCAGCTCCTCGGCGCTGACGACCTCGCCGGTGGCCGCCTTCACCAGCGGAGGGCCGCCGAGGAAGATCGTGCCCTGCTCGCGGACGATCACCGCCTCGTCGCTCATGGCGGGAACATAGGCGCCGCCCGCCGTGCAGGACCCCAGCACCGCGGCGATCTGCGGGACGCCGGCCGCGGAGAGCCGCGCCTGGTTGTAGAAGATCCGGCCGAAGTGGTCGCGGTCGGGGAAGACCTCGTCCTGCATGGGGAGGAAGGCGCCGCCGGAGTCGACGAGACAGACGCACGGCAGCCGGTTCTCGTGCGCGACCTCCTGGGCGCGCAGGTGCTTCTTGACCGTCATGGGGTAGTAGGTGCCGCCCTTGACCGTGGCGTCGTTGGCCACGATCACCACCTCGCGGCCCGCGACCCGGCCGATGCCGGTGATCAGCCCGGCGGCGGGCGCTGCGTCCTCGTACATCCCGTCGGCCGCGAGGGGGGACAGCTCCAGGAAAGGGGAGCCGGGGTCGAGCAGGGCGTCCACGCGCTCACGCGGCAGCAGCTTGCCGCGCGCGGTGTGCCGGGCGCGAGCCCGCTCTCCGCCGCCGAGCCGGGCCCGCGCCAGCTTCTCGCGCAGCTGTCCGGCCAGCTCGCGGTGCGCCGCCTCGGCGCTCCGCGCGGCCTCCGACGCCGGATCGAGCGCGGAGGCCAGCCTCGGTGCCGCGGGACCGCCTCCGTGCGCGGTCCGCACTGTCTGCCCTTCCATCCGCTGAGCCCCCTCGCACACGCGACGCACGTCACGAGCCAGTCGTCGAGTCAGTCGTCGAGTCGGTTGACGAGTTAGTCATCGTTAACCCTCCGCTCCAGGTTAACGCTCATTAACGTGCCTGTCTAGAATGGCCGCATGAGCACCGACGACGCCCCGCCCACCCGCCGCGAGCAGATTCTGCGCGAGGCCGCCCGGCTCTTCGCCGAGCGCGGCTTCCACGGCGTCGGAGTCGACGAGATAGGGGCGGCGGTCGGCATCAGCGGCCCCGGCCTCTACCGGCACTTCGCGGGCAAGGACGCGATGCTCGCCGAGCTCCTCGTCGGCATCAGCGAACGGCTGTACGAGGGCGGGCGGCGCCGCTCCGAGGAGGCCGCGGCCGCGGGTCTGTCCCCCGGTGCCGCGCTCGACTCCCTGATCGCCGGGCACATCGACTTCGCGCTCGACGACCGCGCCCTGATCACCCTCCACGACCGCGAGCTGGACCGGCTCCGCGAGGAGGAGCGCAAGCAGGTCCGCAAGCTCCAGCGGCAGTATGTGGAGCTGTGGGTGGCCGCCGTGCGCGCCCTGTATCCGGACCTCACCGAGCTGGAGGCGCGGGTCTCGGTGCACACGGTCTTCGGGCTGCTCAACTCGACGCCGCACCTCAGCGGCCCCTCCGCGATGCCGGACCGGGAGACGACGGCCGGGCTGCTGCACCGCCTGGCGCGCGGCGCCTTCGCCGCGGCCGAGCCGCGCCGCGGCGGCGCGGGCGGGCGCGGCGGGCCCGGTCCGCGGCCGGCCGGGCCTGGACAGTCCGGCTGACGGCTGGGTAACTTGAGGCCAGCGCTGAGCAAGCGCTTAGCCATCAGGGGACCCAGGGAGGCGTGCTGTGCGTCGCACGGTGTTCAACGAGGACCACGAAGCGTTCCGCCGGACCATCCGCGACTTCATCGAGGCCGAGGTCGTCCCCCACCACCCGCAGTGGGCCGAGCAGGGCCATGTCCCCCGTGAGCTGTACAAGAAGCTGGGCGAGCTCGGCGTCTTCGGCATCGGCGTCCCCGAGGAGTACGGCGGCGCCGGCGAGACGAGCTTCAAGTTCAACGCCGTGATCTCCGAGGAGTGCGCCCGCGCCGGGGTCAGCTTCGGCGGCTCCAGCGTGCACACCGCGCTGTGCCTGCCCTATCTGCTCAAGTACGGCACCGAGGAGCAGAAGCGGCGCTGGCTGCCGCCCTTCGTGGCGGGCGAGCTGATGACGGCCATCGCCATGACCGAGCCGGGCACCGGCTCCGACCTGGCGGGGATGAAGACCACCGCGAAGCTCTCCGCTGACGGCAGCCACTACGTCCTCAACGGCGCGAAGACCTTCATCACCGGCGGCGTCCAGGCCGACCGCGTCCTGGTCTGCGCCCGCACCGCCCCGCCCACCCCCGAGGACCGGCGCGGCGGCCTCTCCATCCTGGTCGTCGACTCCCGCAGCGAGGGCTACGCCGTGGGCCGCAAGCTGGACAAGCTCGGACTGCGCGCCTCCGACACAGCGGAGCTCTCCTTCACCGACGTCGAGGTGCCGGTGGAGGACCTGCTCGGCGAGGAGGGCCAGGCGTTCTCGTACCTCACCCACAACCTCCCGCAGGAGCGGCTCGGCATCGCCCTGGGCGCGTACGCCCAGTCGGCCGCCGCCGTCCGCTTCGCGCACGCGTACGTCAAGGAGCGCACGGTCTTCGGCAAGGAGGTCGCCTCCTTCCAGAACACCAAGTTCGTGCTCGCCGACTGCAAGGCGGACGTGGACGCCATGCAGGCCGTGGTCGACCGGGCGCTGGAAGCGCTGGACGCGGGCGAGCTGACCCCGGCGGACGCCGCCTCCGCCAAGCTGTTCACCACCGAGACGGCGGCGCGCGTCATCGACAAGTGCCTGCAGCTGCACGGCGGCTACGGCTACATGCTGGAATACCCCATCGCCGGCCTGTACGCCGATACCCGCGTCTCCCGCATCTACGGCGGTACCAGCGAGGTCATGCGGTCGATCATCGCCAAGTCGATGGGGCTGTGACCCGCCCGAATGAGTGGACACCGTGAGCAGTGAACTGACCCCCCTGCACGACCTGCTGGACCTGCTGGACCTGGAGCGGATCGAGCGGGACATCTTCCGCGGCGACAGCCGCGCGGCCGTCGTCCCCCGCGTCTTCGGCGGACAGGTCGCGGCCCAGGCGCTCGTCGCCGCCTGCCGCACCGTTCCCGAGGGGCGGCTCCCGCACTCGCTGCACGCGTACTTCCTGCGTCCGGGCGACCCCGGCGTCCCCATCGTCTACACGGTGGACCGGATACGCGACGGCCGCTCGTTCACCACCCGCCGCGTGGTGGCCGTGCAGCACGGGCAGCCCATCTTCCACCTGTCCGCGTCCTTCCAGGCGTATGAGGAGGGCCTGGAGCACCAGGAGCCCATGCCGCCGGCGCCCGATCCCGAGACGCTGCCCACGGCCGAGGAAGCCCTGCCGCGCTACGCCCACCTCTTCCTGGACCCCGAGCTGCCGGAACGCATTCACCGGGCCCGCGCCGCTGTGGATCTGCGGTATGTCGACGAGCCGCCGTTCGGCCGCGTCGGCAGGCCGGGCGAGCCGCGCTCACAGGTGTGGTTCCGTACGAACGGCAAACTGGACGGCGATTTCGACGACCCCGCGCTGCACCTCTGCCTGGCCACCTATGTCTCGGACATGACACTCCTGGACTCCATCCTGCTGGCGCACGGCAGGGGCGGCTGGGTGGTCGGGGACGTGGTCGGTGCCAGCCTGGACCACGCGATGTGGTTCCACCGCCCCTTCCGCGCGGACGAGTGGCTGCTGTACGACCAGGAGTCCCCGACCGCGCAGGGCGGCCGGGGACTGGGCAAGGGACGGATCTTCACCCGGGACGGACGGCTGGCCGTGTCCGTCATCCAGGAGGGCGTCGTCAGGGTGCCGCGCGGCCAGTCCTGAGCTCCAGGGCGCGGAAGAGCCCCAGCCACTCCTGCGGGCTCACCCGTCCGACCGGTACGGACTCGTCCATGCCGAGCGCCGCGAAGGCGGCGCGGACGCGCCGGGCGCGGTGCCGCCCGGCGAGCGTCGCGGACAGCGAGCCCCCGACCCCCGTGAAGCCCAGCTCGGTGAACTCCCGGTAGGCGGCCAGGCTCCCGGCGGGCAGCAGGGGCTCCGCCCGGCGCTCGATGCGCAGCACCCCCGCGTCGGCCCGCGGTACGGGCGTGAAGTGGTGCCGCCCCACACGGGCGAGCAGCCGCCACTCGTGCTCCGGCCAGCTGCGTACCGTCACCAGCGACCAGCGGCCGTACCCGCCGGTGCGCTTGCGGGCGTACTCCCACTGGGTGAGCAGCGTCGCCGAGGTCATCGCCGGTGCGGCCAGGCACCACCGCACGATGTCGGAGGTGCGCGCGTAGGGAATGTTGCCGACGACGGCGAACGGCTCGTGCGGCGCGCGGGCCCGCAGGAAGTCACCGCGCACCGTGCGGACGTTGGCGTGCTGCCGGGTGCGTGCGGGGAGCCGGGCGGCGAGCGCCGGGTCCACCTCGTAGGCGACGACCAGTCGGCAGCGCCGGGCCAGGGCGCGGGTGAGCGCGCCCGTGCCCGCGCCCGGTTCGAGCACCAGGTCGCACGGGCCGAGCCCGGTCAGGCGCAGCACCGACTCGACGGCGGAGGTGCTGTGCAGAAAGTTCTGGGAAAGCGTCTTGCGGCGGCGTGCCACGGATGAGGTCCTCTGATCGAGGACAGGCCGGGACGGGTGAGCCAGGACCTGTCCGAGTCGGTGGAGACATCGGTGGCCCTGCGCACGCGGGACGCTGAGGTGAGGTGAGGATGCTGCCGGGCAGCGGCTGCCCGGGGGTGCCTCGCGGTCCGCGGGTGCCGGAGTGGCACCTCCCCGCCGGTCCGAGCCGGGAGCGTGCGGGAGGTTCCGCGGGATCCGCCGGCTGCGGCCTCAGGCGTCCCGGTGGCGGGCCGGGGCCTGGCGCAGACGCGTGACCGCGGGAGACGCCGCGGGAGAAGCTCCTGACATGGCAGCGAGGCTAGAGCGGCGGCCGGGGGCGCCGCAAACGGTTATGTCCCCGGACGGTCACGCCCCGGGCGCGCCCGGGGCGGGGGAGGCCAGACCGGCGACGTCCAGCAGGTAGGCGGTCATCGGCTCGTAGAAGCGCGGGTCCACCACGTGGTCGTCCAGCGGGACGGCGACCGAGAGCGTCCCCTCGGACTCGGCGAGGAAGAGCGCCGGGTCGTTGCAGTCGGCGAAGCCGACGGCGGTGAGGCCGCGCTGGGCCGCGCAGCCCGCCCAGCCGTGGTCGGCCACCACCAGGTCCGGCTGCGGCTCTCCGGCGGCCTCCAGGGCGTCCAGGACGCCCGCCATGGGCGCGGGGGAGTGGGTGTGCCACAGCGAGGCGCCCCGCTCGTAGGCGGACACGCCCTGGAACTGCACCACCACCCCCTCGTCGGCGATCACCCCCAGCGGTACGCGGACGATCTCGCAGCCGGCCGCGCGCATCGCCAGGGCGAGCGTGCCGTGCATGTCCAGCAGCGCGCCCGGGTGGCCGGTGGCGAACAGCACCCGCCGCCGCTCCTCGGCGGCCTTGCGCAGCTCGGCGGCGGCGCGGTCCAGCGCACCGACGGTCAGCTCGGGGTCGATGGTGTCCCCTCCGGCGCGGTAGTCCGGGTCGTCGTTGACGCCGCAGCGCTCCGCCATCACCGCGAGGACGTCCTGCTCGTCCGCCCAGCGGTCGCCCAGTTCGAGGCCGAGCCAGTAGTGCCGGTCGCCGTTGGCCAGCTTGCGGTAGTGGGAGAGGTTGTTCTCCCGCGGGGTGGCGACATCTCCGGCGATACGGGTGCGTACGAGATGGCCGGTGAGCTCGGCGCGCCCGGGGGCGGCAGGGAAGGGCAGCGGCAGTGACAGGGGCTGAGGCATGAGGCCATTGTGTCTCGAACCTCCGCTCGGTGGACGCGGTGTCCAAAAGGCGGCTCGCGGACGCTCAGGTCCGTCCAACGTGCGAGGCGCGCCCGCTGCCTACCCTCGACCATATGACCAGCAGTGACACTCCGCCCCGGGGGCCCGTGGACTCCTCACGCGTCCCCCGCTACGCCGGGCCCGCGACGTTCGCCCGGCTGCCGAGGCTCGACGAGACGGGGGGCGAGACGGACGTCGCCGTCGTCGGCGTCCCCTTCGACACCGGGGTCTCCTACCGTCCGGGCGCGCGGTTCGGCGGCAACGCCATCCGTGAGGCGTCGCGGCTGCTGCGCCCGTACAACCCGGCGCAGGACGCGTCTCCGTTCGCGCTCGCGCAGGTCGCGGACGCGGGCGACATCGCGGTGAACCCCTTCGACATCGGCGAGGCGGTCGAGACCGTCCAGGAGGCGGCGAGCGGCATCCTGGACAGCGGGGCGCGGATGATGACGCTGGGCGGCGACCACACCGTCGCGCTGCCCCTGCTGCGCGCCGTGGCCCGCCGGCACGGCCCCGTCGCGCTGCTCCACTTCGACGCCCACCTGGACACCTGGGACACCTACTTCGGCGCCGCCTACACCCACGGCACGCCGTTCCGGCGGGCCGTGGAGGAGGGGCTGCTGGACACCTCGGCCCTCTCGCACGTGGGCATCCGCGGCCCGCTGTACGGCAAGCGGGACCTGGACGACGACGCCAAGATGGGTTTCGGCATCGTGACCGCGGCGGATGTGCTGCGGCGCGGTGTGGACGAGGTCGCCGACCAGCTGCGCCAGCGCATCGGGGACCGGCCGCTCTACGTCTCCGTCGACATCGACGTGCTCGACCCGGCGCACGCGCCCGGCACCGGCACGCCGGAGGCGGGCGGGCTCACCTCCCGGGAGCTGCTGGAGATCCTGCGCGGCCTCGCGGACTGCCGTGTGGTCTCGGCCGACCTGGTGGAGGTGGCCCCGGCGTACGACCACGCCGAGATCACCGCGGTGGCCGCCTCGCACACGGCCTACGAGCTGACCACGCTGATGACCCGGCAGATCGCCGCCGCCCGGGAGACGCCACCGGATGCCAGAAGAGGCGCTGACTGAGCCCGGCTGAGCACTGTTTCAAGTCGTGTTCTGATTGAGCTGGGACGGCTCGTATCTGCCCGATTGCGGACAGTGGCGATCGTCCGTGCGGCCGGGCGCGCCAATGGCGCTGGTGGGCAGGGCTTGACGGCGGCGCCCGGATTCCTCACGGGCTGCCACGGTGAGCCACTGGTTTAATACGGTACGTTACTGAATTTGATCGGTCGATGTGCATTCCGAGTGCAATAGAGACAGACTGCGGATCGCGATCCCGCGGGATGGCGGCGCGGAAAGCGGCAGGTCTGGCCTCGTGGGGGGTGCCCGCCTGTCCGCTCCCAGGGAACGCGCCGCCTGGCCAGGGCGGTCCCGGCGGAGCCCGTCCGCTCGCCGGGCCGCCCTCGGTCTCAGGACCGGGGTGGCCCCCTCTCCCGTTCCGTACTTCCTGACTTCCGTGCTTCCTGAGAGGCTTCCCCGCAGAAGCCCGGTGAGAACCTGCGGACCGCTGTCGGCCCTCGCCCACTGC
>NZ_JAAKZZ010000144.1 GCF_011045075.1 Streptomyces boncukensis | reverse complement strand
GGCCTGTCCCTGGTGGCCGGCTCAGCCGGCCACCAGGGACAGGCCGCCGTCGACGGTGACGACCTGCCCGTGGATCCAGTCGGCCTCCGGGCGGCACAGCAGGGACACCGCGTTCGCGACGTCCTCCGGGGTGGTGAGCCGGCCGGCCGGGGTGCGGGCGGCGAGCGTGTCGCGGACCTCCGCGGGCCCGCCGCTGTCCGCTCCCTTGTCGAGCAGCGCGGTGGAGACGGCGTTCACCGACACTCCCAGCGGGGCGAACTCCACCGCGAGATAGCGGATCAGGCTCTCCAGCGCGGCCTTGGCCAGGCCCTGCGTCAGATAGCCGGGAACGGCCCGGTGCGCCCCGGAGCTGCTCACGGCGACGATCCGGCCCGGACGGCCGCTCATCAGCTCCGTCAGGGCGGGAGCCGCGGCGAGCAGCGGCGCCACGGCCACGGCGAGGTCATCACGCACCTGCCGGGCGGTGGCCTGGAGGGCCGGGGCAGGGCTGCGGCGCGCCGCGGCGTGTACGAACACGTCCAGGGCGCCCCACCGTTCCCGTACGTCGTCGAGCACCGTCAGGATGCCGCCGGGGGCGGCCAGGTTCGCCCGTACCGCCGTCGCGCCGCCCGGCAGCCCGGCGAGCATGCCGGTGGCGTCCTTGGCGTCCGTGTCGCTGTCCCCGTACACCAGCAGGACATCCGTGCCCCTGGTGCACAGCTTGCGCGCGACGGCCAGCCCGACACCCCGGGTGCCGCCCGCCACCACCGCTCTTCCGCCCATGGCCGGACCCTTCCTTCCGCTCGGTGGCTCTCGGTTACCGGCACAGCGTCGCGGGCCGGTGTCCACGGATGCTCGAAGCCCGATCTCGGATCCGTCGGTGAGGGTGCTGGGCCGGGGCTGCCCCTTGCTGTTTCGTCGCAGTCCGCGGGCGCGTGCCTGGCTTGGCGCGCAGTTCCCCGCGCCCCTGACGGGCGCTCCCTCCAACCGTTCTCGACGGCGGGGGGTCAGCCTGGGGATCCGTACGGCACCGAGTGGGAGGGGGCGATATGGCCGGTGGGTACGAACCCCGCTTCGAGGAGGTCGCCGAGGGCGCGTACGCCTTCGTCCAGCCGGACGGCGGCTGGTGTCTGAGCAACGCCGGGGTGCTGCCGGGGCGCGAGCTGACCGTCGTCGTGGACACCGCGGCCACCGTCGCGCGGGCCCGCAGGCTGCGCGCGGAGACCGACCGGCTCCGCGGCGGCTCGCGGCTGGCCGTGGTCAACACCCACCAGCACGGCGACCACACCTTCGGGAACTGCGTGTTCACCCCCGAGGCCCTGGTCATCGGGCACCACACGGCGCGCGCCGACGTGCTGGAGTCAGGGCTCGGACTGCAGCGCCTGTGGCCCGATGTGCCCTGGGGCCCGGTGGAGGTCGCCCCGCCGCAGGTCACCTACGCCGAGCGGATGACCCTGCACCGGGAGGACGGGCGGATCGAGCTGATCCACCCGGGCCCCGCGCACACCACCGGCGACACCGTCGTCTGGCTGCCGGACCGCGGGGTGCTGTACACCGGCGACATCGTGATGAACGGCGTGACGCCCTTCTGCCTGATGGGCTCTGTCGAGGGCTCGCTGCGCGCCATCCGGCTGCTCGGCGGGCTGGAACCCACCACCGTGGTGCCCGGCCACGGTCCGGTCTGCGGACCGGAGGTCTTCGCCACGTGCAGCCGCTATCTGCGCTGGCTCCAGCGGCTCGCCGCCGAGACCGCAGCGGCCGGGGCCACCCCGCTCGAAGCGGCCCGGGAGGCGGACCTGGGGGAGTGGGGCGCACTGCTCGACTCCGAGCGCCTGGTGCCCAACCTCGTACGGGCGCTGGCGGAGGTGCGCGGCGCGGCTCCGGGCGAGCGGATCGACGAGATGGACGCGTTCGCCCGGATGCTGGAGTTCCACGGCGGACTCCCCGCCTGCCACGCGTGAGCGCGGCGGGCGGGGAGCCGGCCTGTGTGGGGGAGTCAGCAGGTGGAGGTGGTGTTGGTGGCCAGGCCCAGGCGCCAGGGCAGTTGGGAGTAGTCGCCGCCGGCGCCCGGGTCCATGCCCTGGTAGAGGAGCTGGAGGTTGCAGGGGTCCAGGGTCATGGTCTGGTCGTCGCCGGTGCGGAGCAGCTCGCCGTGGCTGATGTCCGTCGTCCAGGCGCCGTCGGGGAAGGAGACGTTGTTGCTGCGGGCGAAGGGGTGGGACTCGGTGTCCGCGAGCGGCTGCCACTGGCCGTTCAGGCCGTCGGCGGTGAAGGAGCGGTACCAGCGGCGGCCGTCGGAGCCGATGGCCTCCCACAGCAGCAGGTAGGTGTCGGTGTCCTTGACGCGGTAGACCGCGCCGCCCTCGAAGAGGGCGTGGGCGGAGTCGGACAGGACGATTCGGGTGTTGCCGAAGCCGTCGGGGAAGTTGCCGAGGGTGGTCTCGGAGCGGTAGACGTGGCCGTTGTCGTCGGCGGAGAACAGATAGCACGTGGCGTCGTCGCAGATGACGTAGAAGTCGAGCCAGTGTCCGTTGCCGATGTTGTCCCGGACGATGTCCGGCATGCTGTCCATGAAGTTCTTCGGCGCTGACCAGCTGGTGGGGTCCTTGATGTTCTTGGTGGTGGAGAAGGAGGGCAGGCCGGTCTGGTAGACGAGGTACCACTCGTCCTTGGGGGCGAAGTAGAAGGCGTGCGGTGCGGCGCGGTAGCCGGGGCCGATGTCGGAGGCGGTCTCCAGGTGGGTCTGCGGGGCCGCGCCCGCCTGGGACCAGTCGGTGAAGCTGGTGTGGGCCAGGCTCCAGTCGCCCGAGGTGTCGGCGGTGGTCATGAACACGTGCCAGGTGCCGTCCTTCTCCTGGACCACCGAGGGGTCTTTGACCGCCACCGAGTTGCTGCCGTCCTGGTGCGGCGAGATCAGCGGTCCGGTGGAGGTCCACTGGAAGTTTCCGGGCAGTTCGGCGGTGCTCGCTTCGGGCTGCGGTGCGGACTGGGCCGGGGCGGCGACCAGCGCCAGCGCCAGCCCCAGGAGGACGGCCACGACCGCACGTATCGGACGTGCGCGGCGACGATGTCTCGACAGCGGCATGGGGGACTCCCTCGCGGCTCAGCCGGGGTTTCACCGGAACGGATTCAGGTGGTGCGGGAGCTGCTGTGACACGGCTCAGACATGGCTCAGACATGGCGATGATTGGCGCTCCGCGGGCCCCCGTCAACACGCCCCGCAGCGCAGTTTCCCGGATTCCGGCCCGAAAATTTTCGGTGAATGCCCGGACGTTATCGGAGGCCGGCAAAAAGCAGTGGTGCGGGGAGCGCGCGCGGGGCTACGCTCCCCTCGTCGTCCGCGAGGAGTGAGGAGGTGTCGACCGATGGCTGTCGTTGCGATGGGCGCTGCCCGCATCCGGAAGTTCATCCTGTCCACCTCCGTGGCCTCCGGCTGATCCACCGTCGTTCGCCGCGCCGCAGCGCGCGCAGCCGGGGCCGCCCTTGTGAAGGGTTCCGAGTTGTCTCACCCCTCCTTGCATCCCCTGGCCGGCTACGGCTGGGACGCGGACTGGGAAGCCGCGTTCGCCCCGCACGCCGAGCGGGGGCTGGTGCCCGGCCGCGTCATCCGCGTCGACCGCGGGCTGTGCGACGTCGTCACCGCCGACGGGGTCGTACGGGCCGACACCGAGTTCGTCGTCCCCCGCGACCCGCTCAAGGTCGTGTGCACCGGCGACTGGGCCGCCGTCGACCCCGAGGACCACGACCCCCGGTACGTGCGGGCGCTGCTGCCGCGCCGTACGGCGTTCGCGCGCTCGACGTCCTCCAGGCGCTCCGAGGGCCAGGTGCTCGCCGCCAACGTCGACCACACGCTGATCGCCGTCTCCCTCGGCGCCGAGCTCGACCTCGGGCGCGTGGAGCGGTTCCTCGCGCTCGCCTGGACGGGCGGCGCCCAGCCGCTCGTCGTCCTCACCAAGGCGGACCTCGTCCCGGACCCCGCGACGGTCGACCACCTCGTCGCCGACACCGAGCTGTCGGCGCCCGGCGCGCAGGTGCTGCCCGTCAGCGCCGCGACCGGCGACGGTGTGGACGTCCTCGCCGCCGTGCTCGCGGGCGGCACCAGCGTGCTGCTCGGACAGTCCGGCGCCGGGAAGTCCACGCTCGCCAACGCGCTCCTCGGCACGGAGGCCCAGGCCGTCCGCGCCGTCCGGGACGGCGACGGCAAAGGGCGGCACACCACGACCACCCGCGATCTGCTGCCGCTGCCCGCCGCGAGGGGCGGCGGCGTCCTCATCGACACCCCCGGCCTGCGCGGCGTCGGCCTGTGGGACGCGGAGGACGGCGTCGGACAGGCGTTCTCCGAGATCGAGGCCCTCGCCCAGCGGTGCAGGTTCGACGACTGCGCCCACCAGGCCGAACCCGGCTGCGCCGTCCTCGCCGCCGTCGAGGACGGCTCACTCCCCGAGCGCCGCCTCACCAGCTACCGCAAGCTGCTCCGCGAGAACGCGCGGCTCGCGGCCCGTACCGACGCGCGGCTGCGCTCCGAGCAGAAGCAGCTGTACAAGCAGCGCGCGGCGCTCGGCCGGCACATGATGGAGCGCAAGCGGGGAGGAGGGCGCCACAGCGGCTGGTAGCCCCTGGTCTCTTGGTAGCGTCGGCGGCATGGAAGCCCCCTTCGGCCCGTTGCAGTTCCAGCTCGTACTGCTCCGCAGAATGGCCGATTTCCACGCCCCGCGCGTGGATGCGGCGCTGCGCGAACTCGGCGTCACCCACGCCGCGATGCGCGAGGCCAACAAGCGCTGGCAGGCGATGGTCCGCTCGCCCCGGGGAAGGGGCCGGGGCGCGCTGGGCCGCTACCGCTCGGTGCTGGGCGAGCCCGAGTCGACCGTACGGCGCCGTGTCGGCGACCTCGACAGCGAGGTGCACACCTGGCCCGTCCCCCTCTGGCCCGACCTGCGGTTCGAGGTGGTGGCGGGCCGGGGCGGCGCCGTCTGGAACGAGTGGCTGGTGCGGGCGCCCGGCGCGCCCCCGCCCGAGCTGCGGACGGTCGAGGACCTGGTGCCCTGGTCCTGCACCGTCGAGGAGGTGGCGCGCGCGTTCGCCCCGGCGCGCCCGATGGAGGGCTCGGCGCCCACGCGCTGGCGCCTCGCCTTCACGGCACCGGACCGCGAGGGCGAACGGCGCGACGTCGTCGCCGAGTTCACCTGGGGCCTGCTGCAGCGCCTCCCTTCGCACGTGCCGTGAACGCCGCCCAGGCGGCGGGCGAGACGGTGAGCATGGGTCCTTCGGGGTCCTTGGAGTCGCGCACGCGTACGGCGGCGGGATGGGCGGCGACTTCGAGGCATGCGCCGCCCTGGTCGCTGCTGTAGCTGGACTTGCGCCAGCGGTAGGCGACTTCGAGGCATGCGCCGCCCTCGCTGCCGCTGTAGCTGGACTTGAACCAAGTGACGAGGGTCATGTCTCTCCTAGACGGGTCTCCAGCAGACGCTTGCTCTCCTCCGGGGTGAGCGCCTGCGAACGGAGCATCCCATATTTCTGCATGAAGACACTGACCTCGTCTGGATCATCGACGAGGACACTGACCCGGTTCCCCTCGATGTAGGCCAGGTGATCGTGGTCGGGCGTCTCCAGCAGCACCATCGGACCGTCGAGCGCCGCGTGGCTCTCCCGGTTCGTCGGCATGATCTGGAGGCCGAGGAAGGGGAGATCGGCACACTCGCGCAGATGCTGGAGCTGTCCGCGCAGCACATGCCGACCGCCGACAGGCCGGTGCAGGACGCTCTCCTCCATCAGGAACGTCGCCATCGGCGGGGGCTTGCGCTCCAGGACCTTCTGCCGGTCCAGCCGTCCGGCGACCCACTCGTCCAACTCCTCCTCGTCCAGTGGCGGGTAGAGGCAGGTGAAGACCGCGCGTGCGTACTCCTCGCTCTGGAGCAACCCGGGCGGCACCTGGTTCTCGTACCAGAGCAGCGTCAGCGCTTCGCGCTCGTAGTCGATGAAGTCCTGGACGAACACCGGGTACTTCTCGCGCTTCGGGACCTTGTTGACCGCCGTCTCCAGGGCCCGCTTCGTGTCGAGCAATTGGTCGATCTGGATGGCCAGCGCGATCTGGAGCGGGCGGCGGCCCTGCTCGATGGACGCCAGTTTCTCGTAGCCGATGCACAGGGCGTCGGCCAGTTCCTGCTGCGTCATTCCGGCGTACTTGCGGAACATGGCGACCTGGGCTCCGATGGCGTCCCAGGTGGTGCCCCGCTTGCCGTTCCTGTTCTTCTTGGGCTGGTTCATGCGGCTCTCTCTTCCCCCTCGCAGCCCGTATGTGGCACGTCACGGCCCGTACATCTGAAATGTACGGGTGGACGC
This sequence comes from Streptomyces boncukensis, assembly GCF_011045075.1. Classification (GTDB taxonomy): domain Bacteria; phylum Actinomycetota; class Actinomycetes; order Streptomycetales; family Streptomycetaceae; genus Streptomyces; species Streptomyces boncukensis. Next base: position 8,998 of record NZ_JAAKZZ010000144.1, on the reverse strand, counting down.
ACTGTGTAACTGTACGCACGGGCAGTGACAGTGGGCGCGTGAATCACGAGACGCAACTCCCCCACGTCCGCGAAGCGTTCTTCCGCCGCGAGCGGAAGTCGGTGCCGCGTGCCCGCGCGTTCGTGCTCCGCGCGCTCGTCGAGTGGGGCGTGGACGCGCGCTGCGGCGACGTCCTGCTGTGCGTCAGCGAGCTGGCGACGAACGCGCTGGTGCACGGCGTGCCGCCGGGGCGCGGATTCCGGCTGCATCTGCTGCTCCACGGCGACGGCGTGCTCCGCGTCGAGGTGCACGACTCGGGGGACGGGGAGGTGCGCGCTCCCCTTCCGGCCCCGGGCCCCGACGCGGAGAGCGGGCGCGGTCTGCTGCTCGTCTCCGCCCTCGCGGACAAGTGGGGCGTGGGATCGCGCTCGCTCGGCAAGATCGTGTGGTTCGAGTGCCAGTGCGGCTGACTGTCATGTCCGATTTCCGCGAGAGATCCCGGGGCGGGCGGCGCAGACTGGAGTCGTGATGACAGCGGAGAGCAAGTATGAGGCGGTACGCAGCCGGGACGCGCGCTTCGACGGCGTGTTCTTCCTCGGCGTGCGGACCACGGGCATCTACTGCCGCCCGAGCTGCCCGGCGGTGACCCCGAAGCGGGAGAACGTCCGCTTCTACCCGACGGCCGCTGCGGCGCAGGGCGCCGGGTTCCGGGCGTGCCGCCGGTGCCGCCCGGACGCGGTTCCGGGCTCGGCGGAGTGGAACGTACGGGCCGATCTCGTGGGCCGGGCGATGCGCATGATCGGGGACGGCGTCGTGGACCGGGAGGGCGTCGCGGGGCTCGCGCGGCGGCTCGGCTACAGCGCCCGCCAGGTGCAGCGGCAGCTCACCGCGGAGCTGGGCGCGGGCCCGGTCGCGCTCGCGCGGGCGCAGCGCGCGCACACCGCGCGGGTGCTGCTGCAGACGACGCCGCTGCCGGTGACGGAGATCGCGTTCGCGTCCGGCTTCGCGAGCGTGCGGCAGTTCAACGACACGGTCCGGGAGATCTACGCCCGCACCCCGAGCGGGCTGCGCGCGGCGTCCGCGCGCGGCGGGCACGGCACGGCGGGCCGCCGGGAGGCGCGGTGCGCCGCCAGGGCCGAGGCGGGCGGGGTGACGCTGCGGCTGGCGTACCGCGGCCCGTACGCCGCGCGGCAGGTCTTCGACTTCCTGGAGCGCCGCGCGATCCCCGGCATCGAGGAGATGACCGGCGAGCCCGGCGCCCGCGCGTACCGCCGCACCCTCGACCTGCCGTACGGCACCGGCCTCGCGGAGGTCGCCGAGAGCGAACCGGACGCTGAGCGGGCGTGGCTGGACTGCAAGCTGTACCTGGCCGACCTGCGCGACCTGACGACCGCCGTGCAGCGCGTACGCCGGCTCTTCGACCTGGACGCGGACCCGTACGCCGTCGCCGAGACGCTCGGCGCCGACCCCGCGCTGGGCCCGCTGGTGGCGCGCACCCCGGGGCTGCGCTCGCCCGGCGCCGCCGACCCGCACGAGCTGGCCGTCCGCGCCGTGCTCGGCCAGCAGGTCACCGTGGGCGCGGCGCGGACCCTCGCCGGGACGCTCGTCGCGGCGTACGGCAAGCCGCTCGCGGCGCCCACCGGCGCCCTCACCCACACCTTCCCCGACGCGGGCACCCTGGCCGGTGCGCCGCTGACCGAACTGGGGATGCCCGAGGCCCGGCGCACGGCGCTGCGGACCATCGCCGCCGCGCTCGCGGACGGTGCCGTGGTGCTCGACACCGGCGCCGACCGGGACGAGACCGAGCGCGCGCTGCTCGCGCTGCGGGGCATCGGCCCGTGGACGGCGGGATATATGCGGATGCGGGCGCTCGGCGACCCCGATGTGTTCCTGCCCGGCGACGCGGGCGTACGGCACGGACTGGAGCTGACCGGCGCCGAGGCGAGCGAGGCGGACCAGTGGCGCCCCTGGCGCTCCTACGCCCTGCACCACCTCTGGCACGCGACCGCCCGCACGGCAGAGAGCTGAGACCACCATGAGCACCACGTACTACGCGACCTGTGACAGCCCGCTCGGCGAGCTGCTGCTGGCGGGCGACGGCGAAGCCCTCGCCTCGCTCTCCGTACCCGGACAGCGGCGCGGCGCCGCCGTCCGGCCGGACTGGCGGCGCGACGACGCGGCCCCGGCCCTCGCGGCGGCCCGCGTCCAGCTGGACGCCTACTTCGCCGGGGACCTCAAGGACTTCGCGCTGCCGCTGGCCGCGCGCGGGACCGACTTCCGGGAACGGGTGTGGGCGGCGCTGGACAGCATCCCGTTCGGGGCGACGACGACCTACGGCGAGCTGGCGGCCCGCATCGGCGCCCCGCGCGCGGCCGTGCGCGCGGTCGGGGCCGCGGTCGGCGCCAACCCGCTGCTGATCGTCCGCCCCTGCCACCGGGTGATCGGCGCCGACGGCTCGCTCACCGGCTACGCGGGCGGGCTGGACCGGAAAAGGCGGCTGCTCGCCCTGGAGGGCGCCGCTAGTGCCGTGGCCGGAAAGGTTTGCCGTCTCGCGTCGTCCGGTGCGGTGCCTCGCAAGGCGCCGGATCGCGGCTTGTACTGGGCGTACTCGCGTGATCCGGCAACGCCGCGAGGTGCCGTGCCGGGCGGCGCGAGGCGGTGAACCTTTCCGGTCACGGCACTAGCATCTCCTGATGACCGTGCTGCAGGGTGCCTCCGTCGTCCTCCGCCCCACCGTCGAAGAGGACGTCCCCGCCTTGGCCGCGATCCGGGCCACACCGGAAGTGCGGGCGCGCTGGAGGGGCGAGGACGACCTCGCGGCGGAGGTCGCCGGTGATCTCCAGGACCCCGACACCCGGTGCCTGACCGTCATCCACGAGGAGCGGATCGTCGGGATGATCCAGTGGTACGCCGAGGAAGAGGCGGACTACCGGCACGCCGGCATCGACCTCTTCCTCGATCCCTCGGTGCACGGCAGGGGCCTGGGCACCGCCGCCGTACGGACGCTGGCCTGCCATCTCGTCGACGTCCAGGGCCACCACCGTCTGATCATCGACCCGGCGGCCGACAACGCCGCGGCGATCCGCTGCTACACCAAGGTCGGCTTCCAGCCGGTCGGCATCATGCGGCAGTACGAGCGCGGCCCGGACGGAACCTGGCACGACAGCCTGCTGATGGACCTCCTGGCCGCCGAGCTGGTGCGCTGACCACCGCGCTGCTACGACGGCGCCCACACCAGGGTGGCGATCCAGGCGCCGGCCACCAGGAGGCACGCGGTCAGCTCGATCAGCTTCCGCCAGCCGACCGCACGCAGCACGGCGCGCGCCGAGGCCGCCGCGGCGCCGTGACTGCCGAGCCGCACCCGCTCCCAGCCGTACAGCCCGGCCAGAAAGCCGGGGACGACGCCCAGCACCGGCAGCAGGAAGAAGCCCACGATGCCGGCGCCCCCGGCGGCCAGCAGCGCCCGGCGGCGTACGTCCGTCGCGTGGCGCGGGCGTATCCGGCGGGGCAGCAGCAGCTGGACGGCGGTGTTCAGCAGCAGCAGGGCGGTCGCCCCGGTCAGCAGCCACCAGGCGGACGAGGTCTGCCGCGCCGTCGCCCACCAGAAGACGGCGGCCCACACCACGAGCGGGCCGGACACGCCGGGCAGCACGGTGCCCACCGTGCCCAGCAGCAGCACCAGGCCGACCAGCAGCGGCTCCCACGCGCTCAGCGTCCCCGCGGTGCCCATGGGCCCAGCGTGCCCGAACACGCGCTCGTCTGCCTGCCACGGTTATTCACACTGTGTGAGTAGGGGGCCAGGTTCGGCCGTACCGGCTTTCGGGGGCGCGTCGCAGGACACAATGGCCGTATGACCGAACAGGGGGAGCAACAGACCTCGGACGACGGGGACGACTGGTGGAGCCAGTTGTACGACCCGGGCGCCTCGGACACCGGACGCTCCTGGGCCCGCGACACGCTCGACGACCGCTTCGCGTCGGTGACGTGGACGATGGGCGAGGACGCGCCGACGCAGGTGCCGCCGCCGCGCGCGCCGCTCGCGAAGGAGCCGGTGCCCGAGCCGGACGCGGGCCCGGAGCTGGAGCCGGACGCGGGCCCGGAACCGGGCCCGGAGGGCGTGGCGGAACCGGACCCGGAGCCGGAGCCGGATCCCGTGTCCGGGCCGGAGCCGACGACGCAGCTGCGGACCCTGCCCGCGGCGGAGCCGGAGCCCACGACGCAGCTCCGCCCCGTGACGGAGCCCGAGCCCGAGCCCGAGTCCGAGGCTCAGTCCGAGGCGAAGGCGGAGGCGGAGCCTGCGGGGGCGGCGGAGGGGGCCGTGCTCCCGCTCGCGGACCCGCGAGAGCTGAAGGACGTCGTGCCGGACACCGAGCTGGAGGGCGCTTCCTTCGGGCCGCTCACGCTGCGTGCGGTCTCGCTGCGCGGCGCGGCGACCCGCAGGGCGGGCGCGCCGCGTGGTGACGCGCTGCTCGTCGCCCGCTTCGGCTCCGGTGGGAGCGGGCTGCTGCTGATCGCCGTCGCGCACGGTCACCGCGCGGCCCGCGAGATCTGTCACTCGATCGGGGTATCCGTCGGGCGCAGCCACGCCCGGCTCGCGGAGGACATCAGCGCGGGCCGCCGGGGTGCGCTCAAGTCCGGCCTGAACCGGCTCACCGACCGCGCGTACGGCAAGCTGCGGGCCCAGGCGGCGGTGCTCGGCCTGGAGCCGGCCGAGCACACGGCGGAGCTGCGCTGTCTGCTGCTGCCCGCCGACCCCCGGTGCCGGATGCGGGTGTTCTTCGGCGTGGGCGACGGCGGGCTCTTCCGGCTGCGGGACGACGAGTGGCAGGACATCGAGCCCCGCGCCACCGACCCGGAGCCGGGGGAGGAGGAGCCGGACGCCGAACCGTTCCGCTTCCGGGCGAGCGAGGCGCAGCCCGGTGATGTGCTGCTGCTGTGCGGACGGGGGTTCGCGGAGCCGATGCGCGGCGAGCCCGTGCTCGCGGACCGGCTGGCCGTGCGGTGGGCGGGGCAGCCCGTCACCCCGGAGGGGTTCCTCACGGATGTGCGGGCGCGGTACTGGGCGCGTGCGTACGAGGCCGACCGTACGGTGGCCGCCGTCTGGGAACCGTGAGCCGGGTCCGGCGGATCTTGCCGGGTCGGGACTGCCCCTTGCTGTGCTCCGCAGGGTGCGGGCGCGTCAGGATTGAGCGCGCAGTTCCCCGCGCCCCCACGCACGATCCGCCGGACACGGCCTAGCCGAACTGGCGCTCGATCTCGGCGAGCTTTTCCTCCAGGGTGTCCAGCCGCGGACTGGCGGCACCGGCGGCACTGGCGGCACCCGATTCGGGCGTACCCCGCGCAGCCCGCTGCCGCCGCTCGGCGCGCTCGCTCTGCTCCCTCTGCTCCCTCTCCTCCGTCACCACGGCCTGCAGCGCGGGCCGGCCGCGCGGAGCGGCGCCCACCACCTCGGTGACCGGCAGCTGCCCGGCGGGCGGGCCCTCGTCGCCCTCGGCGGGTTCCTGCGGGCCCGCCGCGGGGGCCGCGGCGGGCAGCGGTGCCCCGGCCGCGATCTCCACATCCACCCGCTGCGGCGACCGCCCCCGGTTCCAGATGCGGTGCTGCCGGTTGATGGCCTTGACCCTGGCCCGGTCCAGCCGCTCCTGCTCCCGCCTGCGGCTGCGGTCCCGCTCCTGCTGCCGCCGGTCGTCCCGTACCTCGTCGACGGCCTCGTCCAGCGTGCGGACGCCCTCCAGCAGCATCAGCGACCAGGCGCCGAACGTCTCGCGCGGCGCCCGCAGCCAGCGCACCACCCGGATCTGCGGCAGCGGGCGCGGCACCAGGCCCTGGTCGCGCAGCGCCGCCCGGCGGGTCTGCTTGAGGGCGCGGTCGAAGAGGATCGCGGCGGACAGCGACATCCCCGCGAAGAACTGGGGGGCTCCGTCGTGGCCCTCGCCGCGCGGGGCGTGCACCCAGTTGAACCAGGCGGCGGCGCCCGCGAAGATCCAGACCAGCAGCCGGGAGCCGAGGGAGGCGTCGCCGTGGCTGGCCTCGCGTACCGCTATCACGGCGGAGAACATCGCCGCGCCGTCGAGTCCGAACGGGACCAGGTACTCCCAGCCGCCGGAGAGGTTGAGGTTCTGGCGGCCGAAGCCGACCAGACCGTGGAAGGAGAGCGCGGCGGCGACCGCCGCGCAGCAGAAGAGCAGAAGGTAGGCGGCCGTCGCGTAGATGGTCTCCTTGCGGCGGCGGCGCTCTTCCATGCGTTCCCAGGAGTCCGCGCCCTCGCTGCTCTTGTCGTGCTTGGCGGGGTTGCGCGACTGGGTCAGCACGATCACCGCGGTCAGGACGCCGAGGAGCAGCACGGCGCTCGGCAGTACCCAGTTCAGCGATATGTCGTTCATTCTCATCGGGTGTGCCCCTTGCCGCCCTGTGGCTTGCCTGTGGCTTGCTTGGCTGTCGCGGAGCATCCTGGCGGAACCGTCAACCCCGGCAGGGGGATTCAGCTCAAATAAGCGCTAACGGGCGGCGATGCACTCGGATCGGGGACTCCCGGGTCGAACGGGCTACCGGGCCGTGGTCAGCCGCTCGACGCGCTCGGCGTCCCCCGTGCGCGGGCAGGTGACGCAGGTGTCATCGGGGCGCAGGGTGTAGTAGAGGCAGCAGCTCGCCCGGTCGCGGGTCGGGAGGAGCGCGCCGTCCGGCGCGGTCAGCTCCCGGAATCCGGCGCTGCGGGTGAACGGCGGGGTGCCGCCCGGCAGCAGCGCCGCGGCCTCCTCCTTGGCGCGCCGCTCCTCGCCCAGCAGATGGCCGAGGTACCACAGCCCCTCGGTGACCTCATCCGCCGCCATGCCCCACAGCGCCCGCGCGCCGCGCCGCATCCTCGGCCGGAACCCCTCCAGCACGGGCGCCAGATGCCCGGCGACGGCGTCCCGTACCGCCGCGCGCAGCGCCTCCTCGTCCGCGACGGCTGTCGCGCCGGGGGCGCCGCGGGCCGGATCGCCGGGCAGACAGGCGAACTCCCCGGTACGGACGGCGAGCCGGCCCTCCGTCCGCTGGACGGCGACGGCGTCCAGCGGGAGCCGCGGGACGCGGCGGTGCAGGAACCAGGGGAGGGTGATCAGGAGGCAGGCCGACCAGGCGTAGCGGTGCAGGCCGAAGCTGGCGACGACGTCCGGGCGGCCGGGCCGTCCGTAGTCGCGCCGGATCTGCTCGTCGTCCCAGCCGAGGAACGCGTCGAGAGCCGGGCCGCCCTCGGCCAGCTCGGCGGCGCCCGTCCAGCCCTCTCCCGTCGGCAGGGGGGTGTCCGCTGTCGTCTCGGTCACACGGAGGTCGGGCAGCGCCTCGGCCAGTCGCGCATAGGCGGCGCTGAGCGGGGACAGGTCACAGACGGCGAACGCGGGTACGGCCATGGGGACCACCGAAACGTCGATCGTTAGCAGGTAAGCCTAACCTTAGCCGATAGCGGGAGAGGTTTGATCTCGCGCCTGGTCCGCCTATCGTGCTCCTCGACACCTGGAGGGGACAGATGGAGCAGATCCGAGCGGAGCCGCCCATACGGGCGGCAGAGCGCTCCACGTCGGCCCGAGCCGCCGTGGCCCGCCCCACGTCCGGCAGCGCGCCACTCCAGCCCCCCGAGGCACGGGTGCCCGAGCAGGCGGCCCGGGGCGAGCATGTGCACAGTGAGCCCCCGCCTCCCGGCAGCAACATGCCGCAGCGCCATTCGGTCCGCTCGCAGATCCTCGACGCGCTCCGCGGCGCACTCCTGACCGGCGAACTCGCGCCCGGCGAGGTCTACTCGGCGCCCGCGCTCGCGGCGCGCTTCGGCGTCTCGCCCACGCCCGTCCGTGAAGCCATGCAACAGCTCGCGAGCGAGGGCGCCGTCGAGACGATCCCCAACCGCGGCTTCCGCGTTGCCCGGCACAGCCCCCGCGACCTCGCCGAACTCGCCGAGGTGCGGGCCATGCTGGAGACTCCGGCCGTGCTGCGGCTGGCCCGCACCGTGCCGGCCGAGCGCTGGGAGGAGCTGCGGCCCGCCGCCGAGGCCACCCTGGAGGCCGCGGCCCGGGGCGACCAGGCGGCGTACGCCGAGGCCGACCGGCGCTTCCACCGCGCGGTGCTGGAGCTGACGGGGAACCGGCAGCTCGTCACCTTCGCGGAGGAGGTGCATCTGCGGGCCCAGCGCTGCGCCGTACGGGTCGCCCCCGCGCCGCGCGTCACCGATCTGCTGGCCGAGGCGTCGGACCACCTCGCCCTGCTGGACGCGCTCGCCGCGCGGGATCTGGCGGCCGTGGAGCAGCTGATGGGCTGTCACTACGGCTCCGTGTGAGCGCCTTGCTTCCGGCGCGCCGGCGGATGGTGCTGGGCCGGGGCTGCCCCTGATGGTGCTTCGCAGGCTGCGGGCGCGAGGGGGTGCCCCCTGCTCGGGCGACGCCGGGGGCCCGCTCAGAGCTGTGCGGCCAGCCAGGTGGGGACGCCGCCCAGCAGGCGGAAGAGGCGGCGCGCCTCGTCCCGCAGGCGCTCCGCCGTCTCCTCGGGCTCGACATCGGCCAGCGACGCCAGCGCCGGTGCCATGCCCACCAGGAAGCCCAGCTCCTCGCGGAGCCGCAGCGACTCCGCGAACCCGTGCCGCGCCTCGGCCTGTTCACCGTCCCGCAGCGCCAGCCCGCCCAGATGGCGCCAGGTGAAGGAGCACAGGAGTAAGTCGCCGCGCGATGTGGCGCCCGCGTGCGCCCGGCGGTAGGCGGCGCGGGCCGCGTCCGGGGTGTCGCTCAGGTTCTCCGCGAGCAGGCCGCGCCGGAAGTCCAGCAGCGGCCGCCCGGGGGCGGTGGGCGCCAGCAGCGCCGCCGCGCGCCCGAGCGCGGCACGCGCCTCGTCCGTCCGGTCGCGGACGCCCAGCACGGTGGCGGCGTAGGCGAGCTGGCCGCGCTCGCAGGCGGCGGCGCCGCGCTCGTCGTCGTCCTGGGCCACCGCCTCGGCGGCGCGCAGCGCGTCCTCGGCCACCGCCCAGCCCTCCCCCGTGAACATGCACCCCTCGACC
>NZ_JAAKZZ010000143.1 GCF_011045075.1 Streptomyces boncukensis | reverse complement strand
TTGCGCCCCCGCAAGGAGGCGGGCAGCAGCGGCCGAACGAACTCCCACTCCGCATCAGACAGTTCATGGCGACGTATCACCCGACCATGATCCACCATCCAAGATCAATTGAAGACACCGCCTAGGGCCGCAGGGTGCGCACCGGCAGAACGCAGTGCGCCGCGCTGGCCATCATCTCCTCGCTGACGAAGTCGCGCAGGGTCTCCTCCGCGACCGGCTCGCCCGGCACCCCCTCCGGCCACGGCCGGGTGGCGAACATGAAGTAGCTGTGCCCCCGGGCCTCCGCGGCGCGCAGCCACTCGGGCGTCGCCGGGTACTGCACGGAGAAGTTCGGCAGGGTCACCACCGCCCGGCCGCTCTGGACGAGCAGGGACACCGGCAGCTTGTCCCCCGCCGTGCCGTCCAGCACTTCCTCGCCGACCGACAGTCCGATGTTCTCCAGCATCTCGCGCAGCGCCAGTTCGCCCGCCTCGGGGCCGTCCGCGCCGTCGCCGAGCGAGTAGACGAGGAGGAAGGGCATGTCCCGCTCCTCCTCCGGGTGCTCGCCCGTCCAGCCGAGCACGGTGAGGGTGCCGAACCGGCGCTGGGAGAAGCCGTTCTGGGCGCTCTGGGAGGTCTGAGAGGTCTGGGAGGTCATGTCCCGGACCCTAGTGGCGCACCGCCCGCCCGCCCGGTGCAACTCACTCCGACAGGCGAGCGCGCGGCGCCGAGTACCCGGGAGGGGGTGCGCTCGTACATACGTGCGTCAGCGGAGAGTTGACATATGGCGGTGGTTCGCCCGGTTCCTCCGTACAGGCTGGAACCCGTCCCACTCTGTCCACTACGGTAGGCAATTGCACGATGACCCAGGATTACGGTGGTACGCATGAAACACGCTGGCCCCTCCCGCTCCGCCGCCTCGGCCCAACGCGCCCTGCTGCGGGCCGGGCTGCTCATCACAGCCGTCGGCGCCGCGCTCGGCGCCGGGAGCCCCGGGGCGCTGGCCGCGGACGACGCCGCCGGAAGCGGCACCACCACGGGCCGCGAGGAGGCCGCCGACGCGCTGTCCGGGGCCCGCGAGGGGCTGAAGGCGTCCCTGGGGCACGGCACCAGGGAGCCGGTCGGCGCCGTGCTCGACACGACGACGAGCCTGCAGCTCAACCCGCTGGCCAAGACCGGGACCGACCCGCTGGACAACTCCGTCGGCACCCAGGTGGCCGACTTCCCGGGGATCAGCACGAGCGCCGTGACCGGGCCCCTCGCCCGCGGGGCCTCGCTCTCCGAGCTCCCGGTGGCCGGCCCGCTGGTGAACGGGCTGCCCGGCTGAGCCGGGCCCGGCGCCGTGCCGGGCCCGGCACGACAAAGCCCCTGGGGAGGGGCCCCGACGTTCGTCGTGGGGCCCCTCCCCAGGGGTTCGCTGCGGTGCCGGCGCCTCAGTGGTTGGCGACGCCGTTCTTGGACAGCAGGCCGACGTCCTCCAGGATGTGCGACAGCGGCTCGTCGCCCTTGGCCTGGGTGGAGTTCTCGGTGCACTGCTGGTTCTGCGGCGAGGACAGCACGTTGATGTCCTGGACCGTGACCGGCACGACACCGACGAGCGAGCCGACGTTCAGCTTGGCCGGGACGCCGAGGCAGAGCTTGTTCAGCGAGCTCTGGACGGCGGTCATCTGCGGGCTCATGTGGCCCTTGGTGGCGGAATTGCCGAACACCTGGCTGGCACCATTGCCGTTCACGGACGTGGTGTCGTTGCCGGAGGCGAGGGCGGGCGTCGCGGCCATGGCCGAGGCGCCGACGACGGAAGCGGCCACCGTGGCGGTGGACAGAACCTTCTTCATCATGGCTGTGCGATCTCCTTCAAGACTGCGGAAGTCCGGGACGCCGGGTTCAACTGTCTTCCGCGTTCTGGGTTTTTCTTGTTCACCCGAATAGCCTGTTTCCGGGCTGCTTTTAGAGGACGGGAAGTCCCCCGACCAGCGGCACCGATTTGGCGGCGCTCAGCGGGCCCTGGTCGCCGAGCAGTTGCGACTGCTTCTCCGCACCCGTCAGCGGGTTCTCTTCGAGCACCGTCGCGAGTCCGCCGTCGAGGCTCATCCGATTGGGGTCCACGGGAGAGTCCGCGGCGAATGCGGGCGTCGCCGCGCCGAGCGCCAGAACAGATCCGGCGACAGCCGCTGCGGTCTTGGTGTGGTTCATGATGTGCTTTCTCCCGGAGAGAGTCGGGTGTTCCGGTCTTGCGCAGGAACGTCACTGTGAATAACGACTCCCAGGTGCCGCGGAAACTGCGGACCGCTGCCTTTTCGGGGTGTGCGCCGCGCGCGGCACCGGGATTCGGGCCCGGAATGCTCAGCCGCGTGCCCTGGCCGCTCTGCGGTAGAGCACCACACCGGCGGTGAGGACTCCGGCGCCCAGCGCGGCCGCCGTACCCGCACCGGCGGTTCCGGTCGCGGCCAGCGTCCCGTCCGGGGAGTCGGCCGGACCGTGTGACGCCCCGTGCGCCCCGGAGCGCTCGGCGCCGCGCGACGCGTCCCCCGGGCGGTCCTGGTGGCCCGGCCGGCCCGGCTGCGCCGCGTGCGGCACATCCGGTACGGGCGGGGCCTGCCGCGCACGGTTCGGCGCGTCCGCCGGGCCCTTCGGGCCGGCCGGCGCGGCGGGGCGCTCCGCCTCCCGCGGGGTGTCCCGGGAGCCCCGGGGGGCCTCCTCGTCCCCGGCGGGGCGCTTCGGCTCGTCCGTCCGCTGCGCGGGCGGCGCCTCGTCCTGCGGCACCGGTGCGCCGGCGGGGGGCTCGCCCGGGTGCCCCTGCTGCCCCGGGGTGCCGGTGGCCGAGGCGCACCGGTTGCCGAAGGCGGGGTTGAGCGCCGCGGCCGCGTCGACGGTGTTCCCGCACGCGTTCACGGGCGCGCTGACCGGGGCCTGAACGGTGTTCCCCGACAGCAGGCCGGGCGAGCCCGTACTGGCGGCCGAGCTCCCCGAGTCGGCCTGAGCGGATCCGACGGCCGTGGCGAGCACGCCGGTGGTGGCGGCCACGGTCAGCAGTCCGCCGCTCACGACCTTACGCATGGTGTCCCTGCTCTCCTTCAGTAGCGCTGCTCGGAGCGCTCCGCTTCCGGTGTCTCCGGCGTCCGGAGGTCCCGGCTTCCCTCTCACCGCCCGGCTCCGGAGCGCGGGCTCCAGGCCCCACGCTCCGGAGCCGGACCAATGGCGTCACGCACTCCGGCGCGGGAGAGTCAGTTGTTGACGCAGGTGTTGCCGAACGCCGGGTTGAGCAGCGCGATGATGTCGATGGTGTTGCCGCACAGGTTCACCGGCACATTGATCGGCACCTGAACCGCGTTCCCGGACGCCAGGCCGGGGGAGTTGGCGGCTGCGGCCTGGGCACCCGAGTCGGCGAGGGCCGGAGCGGCGGCCGTGCCCATCGCGATGAGCGTCCCCGCGGCAACCGTCGCAACCTTCGTGTACTTCACGTTGAGTCCTTTCTCCAAGCGGTGTTCGCTGGGCCACGGATTTCGGGCCCACGAGTGCCGGCTGTGTGCCCGCAACTCCGCTGTCGCCTTCGGTAACGAGCACCGAACGCATTCGACACGAGAAATAGCGAAATCACGCTGAGCTCCCCCGGGCGGCCTAATGCGGAAACGTCCCCATGGGCGAACAGCCGCGCTGCTCCTGGTGTGTCCGGGCGCACCGGACACGGAAGACCCGGGCCGCATCAGGCATGCGTCCCGGGCCTTCGCCGCATTCAGCGGACGGTGGTGTGCCGCCGCGGAATCAGTGGTTCGCCGTCCCGTTCTTGGAGATGATCGGGAGGTCCTCCACCAGGTGCGACAGCGCCTCGTCGCCCTTGGACTGGGTGGAGTTCTCGACACACTGCTGGTTCTGCGGCGAGGACAGCACGTTGATGTCCTGGACCGTGACCGGCACCAGGCCGACCAGGGAGCCGACATTGCCCTTGAGCGGGAGGCCGATGCAGGGCTTGTTGAGCGAGCCCTGGATCAGCGCCATCTGCGGGCTCATGTTCCCGTGCGTGGCCGAGTTGCCGTAGATCTGCTTGGAGCCGTTGCCGTTGACCGTGTCGGTTCCGCTGCCATGGTCGTTGGCTGCTGCCTGCGGGGCGGCAACCGCGGCGATGGCCGTGGCGACGGCTGCCGTGGCCAGCGCATTCTTGATCATGATTTACCCTTCTCGAAAATGGTGGCTCGACTCAGGAGCGCACTGGTCAACTCGGAATAAGGGGAATAGTTCCGTGCATTCACCCGGATGACTCGGCCCGATCTGATTCATGTGCTTATCCCGTGATCGGATGTCCCACTGTTCGCCCACTGGGCCGAATGACGGAAGTGCGAACGCGGCCCGTGCCCCTTTCCCGGGAAGCGCGTTCAGCAGGCCGCGGCGCCAGGTCGGGGCCGCTGAACGACCTCCTGGAGGAGTGCTCCATGAACACAGCGAAGAAGGCCGCTCTGGTCATCGCCTCAGCCGGTGTGGCCGTCGGCGGCGCCGCAGGTGCCGCCGTCGCGGACTCCGGTGCCAGCGGTGCCGCTGCCAACTCGCCCGGCATCCTCTCGGGCAACGTCCTGCAGCTGCCCGTGAACATTCCGATCAACGCCTGCGGGAACACGCTGAACCTCGCCGGCCTGATGAACCCGACCTTCGGGAACACCTGCGTCAACGACTGACGGCTCTCCCCGAGCGCGACAAGGGCCCCGCCCCGGCGGGGCCCTTGTGCTGTCCCGGTGTGCTGTTCCGGCGGGCCCCGAGGCAGGATGGAACGGCGAACGATCTTCGCGGAGGGAGCGGAACGATGAGCGAATCAGCAAAAGCCGCGGTCGTGGCCGGGGTGGACGGTTCCGAAGCCAGCCAGGACGCGGTGGAGAGCGCGGCCCGGGAGGCCGTCGCACGGGGCGGCGGGCTGCACCTGGTGCACGCGGTGCACGGCGGCCGTACGGGACACTCCGGGCGCCCCGGGCACGGCGCGCCGCAGGAGACCGACGAGACCGCGCTGGCCGCCGCGCACCAGCTCCTCGACGCGGCGGTCGAACGCGCGGAGCGCGCCGAACCCGCCGTCGAGATCCGGCAGGAAGTCGTCCCGGGCACCGCGGCTTCGGTCCTCACCACCACCTCGCACGGTGCCGAGCTGGTCGTCGTCGGAACCCGCGGCACCGGCGGCTTCTCCGGGCTGCTGATCGGCTCCGTGGCCGTCCACCTCGCGGCGCACGCCGAGTGCCCGGTCCTCGTCACCCGGGGGCGGCAGCCCGCCGCGGGCCCGGTGCTGCTCGCCGTCGACGGCTCGCAGGCCGGGGACCGCGCGGTCGGCTTCGCGTTCGAGGAGGCGTCGCTGCGCGGCACCGACCTGGTCGCGCTGCACGCCTGGAACTCCTGGGCGGCCCCGGTCGTCGGCGGGCCCGGCATCGCGATGCCGTTCGCGTACGACATCGAGGCGCTGCGCGGCGAGGCGGAGACGCTGCTGAGCGGGGCGCTGGCGGGCTGGCGCGAGCGCTACCCGGATGTCACCGTGCACCCCCGCGTCGTCCAGGAGTACACCCGGGAGGCGCTGATCGAGGCGAGCGAGGAGGCACAGCTGCTGGTCGTCGGCGCGCGCGGGCGCGGCGGGTTCGCGGGGCTGCTGCTGGGGTCGGTGAGCCAGGCGCTGCTGCACCACGCGCACTGCCCGGTCGCCGTGGTGCGCGGCTCCGGCGCCGACGGCTGAGCTCCGCCGCCCGGCCGGGCGCGCCCCGTCAGGAGGCGGCCCCTGCCCGGCAGGGTCCGCCGGACACCTCCTGGGCCCCGGTGGGCCGCGCCGCGAGCTGTGCGTCCACCGGGGCGCGGGTGAGGCGGTTGGCCAGGGTGCTCAGGGTGTAGGTCCCGACGCCCAGGACGACCTCCAGCGCCTGGCGGGGCGTGAACCCCCGGGCGAAGAAGGCGTCGAGCGCCTCCTGGGCGACGTCGCCCGAGCGGTCGAGCACCTCGGTCGTGAAGACGCGCACCGCCTCCAGCCGGGCGTCGCCCAGCGGGCGCCGTGCGCGCAGGTCGGCGACGAGGTCCGGGTCGGCGTCCAGCGCGGCCAGCCGCGCGCTGTGCAGGGCCACGCACAGCCGGCAGCTGTTGCGGGTGGCGACGGTCATCACCACCACCTCGCGGGCCGGCGGGTCCAGCGTGCCGGCCTCGAAGAGGGCGTTCGCCCGCTGGAAGCCCTCCAGCAGCTGCGGCGAGGCGGCCATCCGGGCCGCGGCGGACGGGATGTAGCCGAAGCCCCGCTGAATCCGCTCCAGCGGGCGGCGTGCGGCGTCGGGCGCGGACTCCAGGGTGTGCTCGGTGAACGGGTTCTCGGTCACGGGTCTCCGCCTCGGTAAAATAGGCAACATGGTTGTCGAAGCACTCCAAACGGTAAACCTGGTTGTCGAACGAGGCAAGGCTGTCGGCGGGGTCCGTCATGGCTGAGCCCGAGCGGGCCGGGGAGCGGCACGGCTTCGAGCTGCCGCTGCTGCTCTTCGCCGGATTCCGGTCACTGATCGACCAGCTGCACACCGAGCTGGCCGAACGGGGGCACCCCGGGGTGCGGCCCGCCTACGGGTTCGCCATGCAGGCCATCGGGCGGGACGGGGTGACCGCCAGCGAGCTGGGGCGGCGGCTGGGCGTCACCAAGCAGGCCGCGGGCAAGACCGTGGACCGGCTGGCGGCGCTCGGATACGCCGAGCGGGCCGGGGACGGTGTGGACGCGCGCCGCAAGGTCGTACGGCTCACCCCGCGGGGCGTGGACGCGCTGGCCCAGTCCGCCGCGCTCTTCGAGGACCTGCGCGCGGAGTGGGCCGCGACGCTCGGCGAGGAGCGGCTGCGCGAGGTGGAGGACGCCCTGGAGCGGGTGGTCCCGAAGAGCGCGTTCCGCCTGGACGGAGGCGCCTGGCTGGCGGGCTAGCCCGCTACTTCTGGTTCCGCTCGTCGTCCACGATCTCGGCGTCCACCACGTCCTCGTCCTCGCCGCGCCCGGCGGAGGAGGACGCCTCACCGCCCTGCCGGGCGCCGTCCTCGGCGGAACCGGCAGCACCGGCGTCCTGGGCCTGGGCGTACATCGCGCTGCCGACCTGCTGGGCCGCCGCCGCGGTCCGGTCGGACGCCTCGCGGATCGCGGTGGTGTCCTCGCCCTTCAGCTTCTCCTTGAGGTCCGCGAGGGCCACGTCCACGTCCCGGCGGGCCTCGGCCGGGATCTTGTCGGCGTTGTCCTGGAGGAGCCGCTCGGTCTGGTAGGCGAGCTGCTCCGCGTGGTTGCGGGTCTCGGCGGCCTCGCGCCTGCGGCGGTCCTCGTCGGCGTACTGCTCGGCCTCGCGCATCATGCGGTCGATGTCGTCCTTGGGCAGCGCGGAGCCGCCGGTGACGGTCATCTTCTGCTCCTTGCCGGTGCCCAGGTCCTTCGCGGCCACGTGCATGATGCCGTTGGCGTCGATGTCGAAGGCGACCTCGATCTGCGGCACGTTGCGCGGCGCCGGCGGCAGCCCGGTCAGCTCGAACATGCCCAGCTTCTTGTTGTACGCCGCGATCTCCCGCTCGCCCTGGAAGACCTGGATCTGCACCGAGGGCTGGTTGTCCTCCGCCGTGGTGAAGGTCTCCGAGCGCTTGGTCGGGATCGTGGTGTTCCGCTCGATCAGCTTGGTCATGATGCCGCCCTTGGTCTCGATCCCCAGGGACAGCGGGGTGACGTCCAGCAGCAGGACGTCCTTGACCTCGCCCTTGAGCACACCCGCCTGCAGGCTCGCGCCGATCGCCACGACCTCGTCCGGGTTGACGCCCTTGTGCGGGTCCTTGCCGGTCAGCTCCCTGACCAGGTCGGTGACGGCGGGCATCCGCGTCGAGCCGCCCACCAGGATCACGTGGTTGACGTCCGCGAGCTCGACGCCCGCGTCGCGCACGGCCTGGTGGAACGGGGCCTTGCAGCGCTCCAGCAGATCCTCGGTGAGCTGCTGGAACTGAGTGCGGGTCAGTTTCTCGTCCAGGTGCAGCGGGCCCTCGGCGGACGCGGTGATGTACGGCAGGTTGATGTTCGTCTCGGTGGACGAGGACAGCTCGATCTTCGCCTTCTCGGCGGCCTCGCGGAGCCGCTGGACGGCCATCTTGTCCTTGGACAGGTCCACTCCGTGGCCGTTCTTGAACTGCTTGGCCAGGTGGTCGACCACCCGCTGGTCCCAGTCGTCGCCGCCCAGATGGGTGTCGCCCGCGGTGGCCTTCACCTCCAGCACGCCGTCGCCGATCTCCAGCAGCGAGACGTCGAAGGTACCGCCGCCGAGGTCGAAGACCAGGATCGTCTGGTCGTCCTCCTTGTCGAGGCCGTAGGCCAGCGCGGCGGCGGTGGGCTCGTTGATGATCCGCAGCACCTCCAGGCCCGCGATCTCGCCGGCCTCCTTGGTGGCCTGCCGCTCGGCGTCGTTGAAGTACGCGGGGACGGTGATCACCGCGTCGGTCACGTCCTGGCCGAGGTACGCCTCCGCGTCCCGCTTCAGCTTCTGCAGGACGCGGGCCGAGATCTCCTGCGCGGTGAACCGCTTGCCGTCGATGGTGCCGGAGTCGGGGAAGCGCCAGTCGGTCTCGCCGACGTGGCGCTTGACGGAGCGCACCGTGCGATCGATGTTCGTCACGGCCTGCCGTTTGGCGACCTCGCCGGTCAGCACCTCCCCACCCTTGGCGAACGCGACCACGGAAGGGGTCGTACGGGCGCCCTCGGCGTTGGTGACGACGGTGGGCTCACCGCCCTCCAGCACGCTGACGACCGAGTTCGTCGTCCCCAGATCGATGCCGACCGCACGCGCCATGTCCGTCCTCCTCGACTGGGTGGCCCGGTGCCGTTGGTGCCTCTCCCTCCTGCATAAAACCTGAGCGTGGGTCCGTCAAGGACGCCTGGGTCCGGCGCGTCGCACCGTCACGCCCCGGGGCCGCCCGCATCCCCGGTGGCGGCCTCGCCCAGGGCCACGGTCCGGGCGACGTCCGCCACCCGATCGGCCTCCTCCGCCGCGAAGCGCTCCGCGTCCAGCCGCTCGGCGACCTCCTCGTCCTGCGACATCAGCAGATCGAGGTTCTGGTTGCCCATCTCGAAGACGCCCAGGTCGACATAGGCGCGCTGCAGCCGCTCGCCCCACAGGCCGATGTCCCGCACACAGGGGACGATGCGGCTGAACAGCAGCTGCCGGAACAGCCGCAGGGTCTCGGAGCGCTCGCTGAGCGCGTCCGCCTCCGCGCGCGGGATGCCGAAGTCCTCCAGCACCTCCGTCCCCTTGAGGCGGTCGCGCATCAGATAGCAGCCCTCGATCACGAACTCCTCGCGCTCGCGCAGCTCGGCGTCGCCCAGCTGCCGGTAGTGGTCGCGCAGCGCCATCCGGCCGAAGGCGACGTGCCGGGCCTCGTCCTGCATGACGTAGGCGAGGATCTGCTTGGGGAGCGGCCGGTCCGTGGCGTCCCGGATCAGCCCGAAGGCGGCCAGCGCCAGGCCCTCGATGAGCACCTGCATGCCCAGGTACGGCATGTCCCAGCGGGAGTCGCGGAGCGTGTCGCCCAGCAGCGCCTGGAGGCTGTCGTTGACGGGGTAGACCATCCCGATCTTCTCGTGCAGGAACCGGGCGTAGATCTCGGCGTGCCGGGCCTCGTCCATGGTCTGGGTCGCCGAGTAGAACTTCGCGTCCAGGTCGGGCGCGGACTCGACGATACGGGCCGCGCACACCATGGCGCCCTGCTCGCCGTGCAGGAACTGGCTGAACTGCCAGGAGGCCGCGCGGCGGCGCACCTCGGCGCGGTTGGCCTCGCTCATCCGGTCCCAGTACGGCGTGCCGTACAGGATCAGCCCCTCGTCCGGGGTGCCCAGCGGGTCGTCCGGATCCACCTCCACCGACCAGTCGATGCGGCGCTCGCCGTCCCACTGCTTGTCCTTGCCCTTCTGGTAGAGGGCCAGCAGGCGGTCGCGCCCCTCGTCGTACTCCCAGTTCAGCCGGGCCTTGCCGGTGGCCGGGACCGCCCACTCGGGGGCGCCCGGGTCGTGCGCGTACAGATCGTGGGTGGACACCGGAATCCCCTCCAGGTCACGGACTGCCCGAAACGCGCGGATAGTTGGCAGGTAGTTGGCAGGCTCACACGGAGATTACCCACGGGTCAACAAGTTGCGCGCGGGGGATTGACGGGCTTGCTGACAAGCAGTCTCATAAGAGGATACGGAGACGTGACCGCCGGTAACACCGTGGATGACACCGTGGAGGAGTGCCCCGAATGACCGCTGCGCCGGAAATCGCCACCGCCGAGAGCGAGGTACTCAGGGACGCCCTCGGCCTGCTCAAGGACCGCGAACAGGTCGCCGAACGGCTGCTGGAGTCCTCCCGCAGGCACTCGTTCGACCCGGACACCGAACTGGACTGGGACGCCGCCTTCGAGGACGGCAAGTGGTTCTGGCCCCCGGAGCTGGTGTCGCTCTACGACACCCCGCTGTGGCGGCGGATGTCCGAGGAGCAGCGCCTCGACCTCGCGCGGCACGAGGCCGCCTCGCTGGCCTCCCTCGGCATCTGGTTCGAGGTCATCCTGATGCAGCTGCTGGTGCGGCACATCTACGACAAGCCGCTCACCAGCAACCATGTGCGCTACGCGCTGACGGAGATCGCCGATGAGTGCCGGCACTCGATGATGTTCGCGCGGATGATCACCAGGTCCGGCGCCCAGGCGTACCCGGTCTCGCGGCTGCACCACAACCTCGCGCGCGTCCTCAAGACGGTCTCCACCACGCCCGGCTCGTTCACGGCGACGCTGCTCGGCGAGGAGATCCTGGACTGGATGCAGCGGCTGACCTTCCCCGACGAGCGGATCCAGCCGCTGGTGCGCGGGGTGACCCGGATCCATGTGATCGAGGAGGCCCGCCATGTGCGCTACGCGCGCGAGGAGCTGCGCCGCCAGATGGTGAAGTGCCCCCGCTGGGAGGCCGAGCTGACCCGGCTCAGCTCGGGCGAGGCGGCCCGGGTGTTCTCCATATCGTTCGTCAACCCGCAGGTCTACACCGACGTCGGGCTGGACCGTCACGAGGCGCTGGCGCAGGTGCGGGCCAGCGGGCACCGCCGGGAGGTCATGCAGTCGGGCGCCAAGCGGCTGACGGACTTCCTGGACGACATCGGGGTGCTCCGGGGCGTCGGGCGCCGCCTGTGGGTCAGCTCGGGACTGCTCGCGAAGTGAGCCTTTCCGGCCACGGCACCAGCGGCATGCGCGAGGACTCCCCCGCCCCGCTGACTCGACGGCGACGGCGTGCGGGGCGGAGGCTCTCGCGTCCCGGGGCGGAGCGGAGGGGCGCGGTCCCGCACCACTACGCTGCCTCCATGAGCAGCGGCCCCGCACCGGCGTATCGCAGACTGAGCGTGGACGAGCGGCGCAGCCAACTGCTCGCGACCTCGTTGACCCTCTTCGCGCACCGGCCGCCCGAGGACGTCTCGCTCGACGACGTCGCCGTGGCGGCGGGCGTCTCCCGCCCCCTGGTGTACCGCTACTTCCCGGGCGGCAAGCAGCAGCTGTACGAGGCGGCGCTGCGCAGCGCCGCCGACGAGCTGGAGCTGTGCTTCGCCGAGCCGCACACCGGCCCCCTCACCACCCGGCTGGCCCGCGCCCTGGACCGCTATCTGGCGTTCGTGGACGAGCACGACGCCGGGTTCACCGCGCTGCTGCGCGGCGGCAGCGTCGTCGAGACATCCCGGACGAACGCGATCGTGGACGAGGTGCGGCGGTCCGCCGCCGACCAGATCTTCGTCCATCTGCAGACCCCGGCCCCGGGCCCGGCGCTGCGGATGGCGGTGCGCACCTGGATCGCCGCGGTGGAGGCGGCGTCCCTGATCTGGCTGGACGAGGGCAAGCAGCCCCCGCTCAGGGAGCTGCGGGACTGGCTGGTGGACCACTTCATAGCGGTGGCGACGGCGACGGCGGCGCGCGACGCGGAGGCGGCGGCGCTGGTCCGCGGGGCGCTGGCGGTGGAGTCGGCGGACGGCCCGGTGGCCGCGCTGGCGCTGCGGATCCTGCCGGTCGTGGAGGGCTCCTCGCACCTGCTGTCCGAGGGGCGCGGCGCGTCCGGCGAGAACCGCGGGACTTAAACAATGCTTGAACCCGGGCTAGGCTGGCCGTATGGCTACTCAACTGTCCTGGAAGGCCAAGGAGGCCACCGTCGGCGAGCTGGCCGAGCGGGCCGGCGTCGCCACCTCGGCGCTGCGCTTCTACGAGCGCGAGGGACTCATCCACAGCCGCCGCACCTCGGGCAACCAGCGCCGCTACAGCCGGGACACACTGCGCCGGGTCGCCTTCATCCGGGCCTCGCAGCGGCTGGGCATGCCGCTGGCCGCGATCCGGGAGGTGCTGGCGCTGCTGCCGGAGGGCCGCACGCCCACCCGTGAGGACTGGGCGCGGGTCTCCGAGTGCTGGCGCGAGGAGCTGAGCCAGCGCATCGAGCTGATGCAGCAGCTGCGCGACCACCTCACCGACTGCATCGGCTGCGGCTGTCTGTCGATGACGAAGTGCGCGCTGGTCAACCACCACGACCGGCTGGGCGAGGAGGGCCCCGGGGCCCGGACGCTGGCCCAGCCCCGCGGCCCGGCGGCGCCGGAGTCCGCTCCGCCCTGCGCGCAGCCGGCCGACTCCTGCGGGACCGGGCGCTGAGCGCGGTGCGCAGCGAGGAGGTGACCTTCGCGGACGGCCCGCTGGACGGGCGGTCGCTCCCGGTGCTGCTGGGCCCGACCGGCCGGCCGCCCAGGACCTACGAGGTGCCGGTGCCGGACCCGGCGGGCGGCGCCACGACGGTGCACGTCTACCGGCTGGAGCCGGCGCGGGTGAACAAGTGGGGGCTGCCGCGCGGCTGGCGCTATGTGTACGAGCCGGACGGGCGGCCGCCCGGCGGGCCGCGGTGGCCGTGGCCGCGGCGCAGCAGGCGGATTGGTACGGACCATTGACATGGCGGGTCCCGTCCGCTTGGCTCACCGTACAGGGGGCGCCGCCGGGCAGTCGCGGGAACGAACCGGCGACCAGTCACCGCGCCCCGCGGGTGCGGGCTCCACAGTGAACGGGCCTCCCCCGGTCGCCGCCGCACCGCCGGCGCCCCCTGTCCAGACCAGCGGCGTACGACGGGCCCGCCTTGGGCGCCCGAGAGCTCTACGCTGCTGCGCATGACCGAAGGCACGGCAGCCGGACGGCTCGGCCCGTACCGGCTGTACGGAGAGCTGGGCCGGGGCGCCGCCGGAACCGTCCATCTGGGGCGCGGCTCCCCGCGCCGCGGAGCGCGCAGGCGGCTCGCCGCCGTCCGCGCGCTCCGGCCCGAGCTGCTGCGCGACCGCCAGTTGCGAGCGCGGATCCGGCAGGAGGTCCGCACGGTGGCCGACACGGTGCGCAGCCCGTACGTGGCAGCCCCGCTCGGCTGCGAACTGGACACCGAACGCCCGTGGACGGCCGTCGAGTTCGTCCCCGGCGTCGCCCTCGCCGAGCTGGTCCGGCAGTACGGGCCGCTGCCCGAGCCGTCGCTGCGCGCGCTGGGCGGGGCGCTGGCACGGGGCCTGGCGGCCCTGCACGCGGCGGGCGTACCGCACCGCGCGCTGCGCCCCGCGAACGTCCTGCTCACCGCCGACGCGCCCCGCACCGTCGACTACGGCACGGCCCCCGTGCCCGGGTCCGCCGACGGCACCGGAAGCGCCGCCGACGACATCCTCGCGCTGGCCGCCCTGCTCCGCTTCGCCGCGACGGCCCGCGGGGACGCCGCCGCGCCGGGCGCGGCGGGCGAGCCGGGGCTGCCCGGGGTTCCGGCGGGGCTGCGCGCCGTACTGCTGCGGTGCCTGCAGCGGGACCCGGGCGCACGCCCGGACGCCGCGGCGCTCGCCCGCGCCCTCGACCTGGCGGACGGTGCCGGACGCGCGGCGTCCGGCTGGCTGCCCGAGCGGTATCTGCGGGCGATCGGCGCCCGCGAGGAGGAAACCCGCCGGCTGGCGGGGCCGCGCCTCTTCTTCGGCAGGTGAGCGCCCGTCAACTGACACGCCCTCACCCCTCCCCCAACGAGTGACACCTGTGGGCGGAACCGCTCAGCCCAGCAGGAGAGTGTGCGCCGCCGCGTGCACGCTCGCCCCATGCCGACCAGGTGTTCCAGACCCCTCGCCCGCCGGGTGCGCGCCGCGGGTACGGCGGCGGCCACGGTGCTCACGGCGCTGGTACTGTCCGCTCCGCCCGCGCTGGCGGCGCCCCCGGGCCCGCCCGAGCCCCGCGACCCGGTGACCGACGGGGCCGACGGGGCCGACGGGGCCGACTCCATCAGCTCCCTGCTGGCCCGGCTGCGGGTGCTCTACACCCGGGCCGAGTCCGCCTCCGAGGCGTACAACGCCACCGCCGAGCGCCTGAAGCGGCAGCGGGCCGCGGCCGCTCGCGCCACCTCCGCGCTCTCCCGCGCGCACTCCGAGCTGGCCCGGAGCCGTGCCGTCGCCGGGCGGCTGGCCCGGGAGCAGTACCGGGGGGCGGCCACCGGGCTGCCGATCGGGGTACGGGTACTGCTGGCGCGGGACCCGTACGGGCTGCTGGAGCGCGGGCATCTGCTCCAGCGCGCCGTCGGCGAGCAGGCCGCGGCGGTGCGGCGGCTGACCACCGACGAGCGGCGGCGGTCCGCGCTGGCGGCGCGCGCCCGTACGGCGCTGGACCGGCAGCAGCGGCTGACGGACCGCCGGCGGGACCGGCGCGACGCGGCCCGGGACCGGCTGGACGAGGTCGAGGCGCTGCTGGCCTCGCTCAGCCCGGAGGAGGTGGCGGAGCTGCGCGGCCTGGAGGACGAGCGGACCGCCGAGGCCCAGCGGGAGCTGCTCGGCTCCGGCGCGCTGGGCGGCGGGGCCGCCCCGGCGGCCCGTGCGCCCTCGGCGCCGGCCCGCGAGGCGCTGCGGTACGCGCTGCGGCAGCGCGGCAAGCCGTACCGGTGGGGCGCGGACGGGCCGGGGTCGTTCGACAGCTCGGGGCTGGCCGCGCGCGCCTGGCAGCATGCGGACCGAAAGATTCCGCGCACCGCTCAGGGGCAGTGGCGCCGGCTGAAGCGGGTGCCGCTGCGCGAGCTGCGGCCCGGGGATCTGGTGGTCTACTTCCCGGGCGCGACACATGTGGCGCTGTACGCGGGGGGCGGGAAGGTGGTGGAGGCGTCACGCCCCGGGGACGTCGTGAAGGTCTCCCCCCTGGCGGCCCACCCGCTGCGCGGCGCGGTCCGGGTGACGGACTAGGGGCCCGGACCGCGGCTGCCTCCCCCGAGCTCTCGGCTTCGCTCGAGCAGGGAGGTACCCCCATGGAGACGCGCGCAGTTCCCCGCGCCCCTGACGGGGCGCACGGATTCGCCCCGTCAGGGGCGCGGGGAACTGCGCGCCAAGCCACGCACACGCCCGTAC
>NZ_JAAKZZ010000142.1 GCF_011045075.1 Streptomyces boncukensis | reverse complement strand
GGGACGTGCGGGGGAAGGTGGTGACGTCGGCGAGCCCTTCGGAGCGCAGCAGGTCCTCCCACACCTGCGGGCCGACCAGCGGGGAGCCCTCGCGCAGGTCGTCGTCGAAGTACCACCAGCCCTCGTACAGGCCGGTGGTCATCAGCGACCAGCGCTGCTGGTGCGACGCCTCCAGCAGCATCGTCACACCGCCGGGCACCAGCAGTCCGGCGGCGTGGCGCACGGCCTGCCGCAGGTCGGGGGTGGCGTGCAGCACGTTGAAGGCGAGGACGAGGTCGAACGAGCCGGCCGGGTAGCCCTGCGGCGCCGGGTCGCGGGTGATGTCCAGCGCCCCGAACCGCAGTTGGGTCAGCCCCTGCTCGCGGGCTTGCCGCTGCCCGTCCAGGACGAAGGACCGGCCCAGGTCGGTGAAGTGGTACTCGACGCCGGGCAGCGCGCGCAGCTCTTCGGCGACCTCCCAGGTGAGGTAGCCGCGCCCGGCGCCGATCTCCAGGATCCGCACCGGGCGGCCCGGCCCTGCGGCGCCGGCCGCCTCGCCGGCCAGCCGGGCGACGGCCTCGGCGACGAGCCTGCGGTAGAGGGGGATGTCGCTGTAGGCGAGCCTGCGGTCGATCAGGGCGCGTTGGCGTGCGTCGCTGCCGTCGGGCAGCAGCACCTCGGTGCCGGCCAGCGAGCCGTCCAGTACCCGGGGGTAGTGCTGTACGCAGTGGTCCAGGTAGGCCAGGTCCTCGGCCTGGTCGGGGTGGTCGCGCACGAGCGCCGCGGTGAGCTCCGCCGGGTCGCCCACGCCGGCGGCGGCCGCCTGGAAGCGCAGCCGGCCGCCGGCCGCCGCGTCCTCGGCCAGGATGCCGTCGTCGGTGAGCAGGCCCAGCAGGGCGTCCAGGAGGGGCCGGTAGGCGGGGACGGTACGGAAGGCCGCGTGGATCTCCTCACGGGTGACGGCGGTCCCGGGCTCCGTGGCGATGCCGGCCCGGCGCAGCACCGCGCACACGTGCGCGGCGGCCAGCGCGTCCAGGCCGCCGGCCAGTTCGGCGGGCAGCCGGCGGGCCGCGTGCGCGGCGCGCAGCCGCTCCTCGGCGCCGGTCATCCAGTCCAGGTGCGCGGAGAGCGGGACGGGGAAGCCGGCGTCCGGCGCGGGCCGCGCGGGCCCGGCAGGCTGGGCGGCGATCCAGTGCCGGGTGCGCGCGAACGGGTAGCCGGGCAGCGGTACCCGGCGCGGTGCGGGCCCGGTGTGCAGCGCGGTCCAGTCGACCTCGGCGCCGTGGCTCCAGGCGTGCCCGACCGCCTGGAGGAGGGTGCGGCGGTCCGGTTCCCCGGCGTGCGGGTGGCGCATCAGCGGCAGCACCGGGGTGTCCTGGCCCGCCTGGGCTCCGGCCAGGGTGGCCAGGGCGCGGCCCGGTCCGGCCTCCAGCACCAGCGGGTCGCCCTCGGCCAGCAGGGTGCGCAGCCCGTCGGCGAAGCGCACCGGCTCGCGGGTGTGGCGTACCCAGGAGGCGGGGTCCGTGGCCTGTTCGGCGGTGGTCCAGGTGCCGCTGAGGTTGGAGACGTACGGGATGCGGGGCGGGTGCAGCGTGACGCCGCGCACGGCCTCGGCGTACGCGCCGAGCACCGGGTCGAGCAGCGCCGAGTGGGCCGCGGCGCCGAAGCGGATCCGCCGGTGTTCGATGCCGTCCCGCGCCAGCCGGCGTTCGGCGCGTGCCAGCGCGGCCTCGGGGCCGGCCAGTACGCAGGCGCCGGGTCCGTTGACGGCGGCGAGGGAGAGTTCCGCGTCGAGCCGTACGGCCGCCTCCTCGTCGAGCGCGACGCCCAGCATGCCGCCGCCTCCGGCGGCTCGGGCGAACAGCTGCTCGCGCCGCACCACCAGGGGCAGCGCCTCCTCAAGGGAGAGCACCCCGGCCACGCAGGCGGCGGTGTACTCGCCGAGGCTGTGGCCGAGCAGCGCGGCCGGGTGCAGGCCCCACGACATCACGAGCCGGGCCAGCGCGTACTCGGTGGCCAGCAGCGCCGGGAACACACCGACGGCCGCGCCGTCCGCGCCGGCCGCGCCGTCCGGTTCGTCCCCGTACAGCGACTCGCGCAGGTCGACGGGGAGGTGGCCGGCGAGGATCGCGGCGCAGCGGTCGATCTGTGCGCGGAAGACGGGCTCGGTCTCGTACAGGCCGAGGCCCATGCCCGGGTGCTGCGAGCCGGCGCCCGGGAACAGGAGCACCACCGGGCGCCCGGGTACGGCCTTCCGGGGCGGTCCGCCGGGCGCGAGGGCGCGCGCCGCCTCGGCGGTGTCGCGCGCGACGACGGCCCGGCGCAGCGGGTGCGGCCTGCGGCCGGTGCGCAGCGTGTGGGCCACGTCGGACAGCGGCCGGTCCGGGTGGTCCGGGTGGTCCCGGAGGTGCCGGGCGAGGCGTTCGCCGAGCGCGTCGAGCGCCTCGGGGGTGCGTGCCGAGAGCACGAGCAGCTGGTCGTCGGCGCCCTCGGCGGACACGGCGGGCGCTGTGGCGGCTGCGGTGCGTGGTACGGGGGCCGGGGCCTCTTCGAGGACGACGTGCGCGTTGGTGCCGCCGATGCCCAGGGAGCTGACCCCGGCGCGGCGCGGGTGGGCGGCCGCCTCCCAGTGGCGGGTCGTGGTGGGGACGTAGAAGGGGGTCGTCTCCAGCGCCAGATGCGGGTTGGGCGTGCTGTAGTGCAGGGTCGGCGGGACGGTGCGGTGTTCGAGTGCGAGGACGGCCTTGAGCAGCCCGGCGATGCCCGCGGCCGCGTCCAGGTGCCCGATGTTGCTCTTGACGGAGCCGAGCGCGCAGAAGCCGGTGCGGTCGGTGTCGAGCGCGAAGGCGCGGGCCAGCGCGGAGACCTCGATGGGGTCGCCGACCGGGGTGCCGGTGCCGTGCGCCTCGATCAGGCCGATGGTGCCGGCGTCCACGCCGGCCAGCGTCCTGGCGGTGACGATCACCTCGGCCTGTCCCGAGGCGCTGGGCGCGGCGAAGCCCACCTTGCGGTCGCCGTCGTTGTTGACCGCGCTGCCCTTGATGACGGCGTGGATGTGGTCGCCGTCGGCGACGGCGTCGGCCAGGGGCTTGAGGAGTACGGCGCCGACCCCCTCGCCGCCGACCATGCCGGTGGCGTCCGCGTCGAACGGCCGGCAGCGGCCGTCGTGGGAGAAGGGCCCGCCGGGCACGTAGCGGTAGCCCTGGCGCAGGGCCGGGTTGAGGGAGACGCCGCCGGCGAGCGCCATGTCGCAGCGCCCGTCGAGCAGGTCCTGGCAGGCCAGGTGCACGGCGACGAGCGAGGTCGAGCAGGCGGTCTGCACGGACAGGCTGGGCCCGGTGAGGCCGAGTTCGTAGGAGACCCGCGCTGCCAGGGTGCTGTTGACGTTGCCGAGCTGCGCGTGGTGGACGGCCAGGGTGTCCCCGGCGCGCACCCGGGGGTGGACGTGGTCGAGGAAGTAGCGGCTCTGCTGGCCGCCCGCGTAGACGCCGACGGCGCCCCCGGTGGTGCCGGGCCCGTGGCCGGCGTGTTCCAGGGTGTGGTGCGCGCATTCCAGGAAGAGCCGCTGCTGCGGGTCGAGCAGCTCCGCCTCGGCGGGCGGATAGCCGAAGTACGCGGCGTCGAACTCGTCGATGCCCTCGACGACGGAGGCCCGCTTCACCAGCCCGGGGTCGTCCAGCCGCGCGGGATCGCCGCCGGCCGCGAGGTAGTCGGCGTCGCTGAGCGGGGCGACCGACTCGCGGCCGGCCGTCAGGTTGTCCCAGAAAGCCGCCAGGTCGCGCGCGCCGGGGAAGCGGCCCGCCATGCCGATGACGGCGATGTCCATGCCGTCCGTGGCGTCCGGGCCGTCCGAGGCGTCCGTGGCGTCCGTGCGGCCGGTCTGTGCGTGGTCCACGGTCCTGTTCACGTCCTCTCGCCGGGTGCCTGATACGTCCCGGCCGCGCTCGCCGGACCCCTGGGTGCCCGCCGCCCGCGCCGCCGGGCCCGGTCCCGTACGCGCTCCAGCTCCGGATCCCCGCGCCCGCCGCCGTCCGCTCCCCGGCCCAGGTGGGCCGCCAGCGCCGCCACGGTGGGGTGGTCGTACAGCTCCACCAGCGGGATGTCCCGGCCCAGCCGGCGCCGGTAGAGGTTCTGCGCGCGGACCAGCAGCAGCGAGTGCCCGCCCACGTCGAAGAAGTTGTGCCGGGTGCCCAGATCGGTGCGGCCGAGCAGTTCGGTCCACACGGCGGCGATCTCCCGCTCCAGGTCGCTCGCGGGCCCGACCGCAGGCACGGCGGGTGCCGGGGCCGGGTCCAGCGCGAGCAGCGCGGCGCGGTCCGTCTTGCCGGCGGCGGTCAGCGGCAGCGCGGGCAGCCGGCGCAGTTCGCCGGGCACCGCGTAGTGCGGCAGCCGGGCGGCGAGCCAGTCGCGCAGCTCGCCCTCGGCCACGTCCCGTTCGGTCACGCACCAGGCCGCGAGCCGGTCGCCGCCCGGGGTGCCGGAACGCACCAGCGCCACCGCCTGGCGTACCGCAGGGTGCGCGGCGAGCGCCGCCTCCACCTCGCCCAGCTCGATCCGGAGGCCGCGCACCTTGACCTGGTCGTCGGCCCGGCCGAGGAACTCCATACGCCCGTCGGCGCGGTAGCGGGCCAGGTCGCCGGTGCGGTACAGCCGGCCGCCGGGCTCCTCGCCGAACGGGTCGGGCACGAACGCCGCCGCGGTGCGCGCGGGCTCGTTCAGATAGCCGCGGGCCAGCGGCATGCCGCCGATGTGGATCTCGCCGGGCACGCCGACGGGGACCGGGCGCAGGGCCGGGTCGAGCAGATAGATCCGCGCGTTGGGGTTGGGTGTGCCGAGGGTGACGACCGCCCCGTCCTCGTCCGCGTCGAAGACCTGGCAGCTCACGCCGATCGTCGTCTCGGCGGGCCCGTAGCCGTGGTACATGGTGGCGTCCAGGCGCTCGCGGAAGCGGCGGTAGAGCGCGGGGGTCAGCGCCTCGCCGCCGCACCACAGGTGCCGGATCGAGCGGGCGGCACGGCTGATGCCGTCGCGTTCCAGCAGGACTTCCAGCATCGAGGCGGCGATGTAGAGGAAGGTGATCCGCTCCCGTTCGATCAGCTCGGCGAGATGGCCCACGTCGCCGTGGGCGCCGGGGTCGGCGAGCACCAGCCGGGCGCCGTTGACCAGCGGCAGGAAGATCTCGTTGACGGAGATGTCGAAGCCCATCGGGGCCTTGTGCAGGACCCGGTCCTCGCTGGTCGTGCCGAGCAGCGCCGACTGCCACACCATGCGGCTGGAGATCGCCTGGTGCCGGATCATCACGCCCTTGGGGGTGCCGGTGGAGCCGGAGGTGTGGATGACGTAGGCCACGTTCTCCATGTCGGGCTCGGCGGGCCCGGCGGGATCGGCCGGGTCGGCCGGATCGGCGTGCGCGGCGGCGGGCTCCGGGGCGTGGGCGAGATCGCGTACGGGCACGTCCACCGGGGGCGGCGCGGTGTGCCGGCTGTCGGTGAGCACCAGCAGCGGGCGGCTGCCGGCCACCACGGAGCGCAGCCGCAGCTCCGGCCAGTCCGGCTCCAGCGGCATGAAGGCGCCGCCCGCCTTGAGCACCGCCAGCAGCGCGACCACCAGCGTGGGGGTGCGCGCCAGATGGACGCCCACGATCCGTTCGGGCCCCACCCCGTCGGCCCGCAGCACGGCGGCCAGCTCGTTCGAGCGGCGGTCCAGTTCGCGGTAGGTGAGGGCGGTCTCCCCCGCCACGACGGCGACCAGGTCGGGGGTGCGGGCCGCCTGGCGTGCCACCAGCACGTGCAGCGGCCGGTCCTCGGGTGGCTCGTCGCGCGAGCGGCTCCACTCGGTCAGCGCCCGCCGCTCCTCGGCCTCGGTGAGCAGCCGCAGGGCGCCCAGCGGCGCGTCGGGCCGGGCGACCGCGTCCCGCAGGAGGGTCAGCAGGTGGCCCAGCATCCGCTCCAGGGCCGGCGCGGAGAACAGGTCGGCCCGGCCGGTGAGCCCGAAGGCGAGCCCCTCTTCGGTCTCCCGCGCCTCCAGGACGAGCGGGAAGCGCGCGGTGCCGTTGTGGTGCGGGTGTTCGGCGAAGGTGAGGCCGGGGGTGGTCACCCGGCGGGGCGGCGCGGTGACGAAGGAGAAGACCGCGTCGAACAGCGGGGCCCGGCCCACCGCTTCGGCGGGCCGCAGCGCCTCGGCCACCCGGTCGAAGGGGAGGTCCTGGTGCGCGAAGGCGTCGGCGCAGGTGTCGCGGACCCGGGTGAGCAGCGTACGGAAGGCGGGGTCGCCCGCCAGGTCGGTGCGCAGCACGACGGTGTTGCCGAAGTTGCCGACCACGTCCTCGAACTCGGTCCGGTCGCGGTTGACGACGGGCGAGCCGACGGCGATGTCGCTCTCGCCGCTCCAGCGGTGCAGTACGGACTGGTAGACGGCGAGCAGCGCGGTGTGCAGGGTCGTGCCGCACTCGCGGGCCAGCGCGCGCAGGGCGCGGGTGTCCTGGGGGTCCAGGTGCGCGTCGCGCCGTACGCCCTCGGTCTCGCTGCCGTCCTCGGGGTGGTCGGCGGGCAGCGTGAGGGCCGCCGGCGGGGTGGCGAACTTGGCCTTCCAGTAGTCCAGTTGACCATCCCAGGCGCCGCTGTCGAGCCGCTCGCGCTCCCACCGCGCGACGTCGGCGTACCGCAGGGCCGGGGCTCGTACGGGGCCGCCGGGGCCGCCGGGGCCGCCGGCGCCGCTCGCCGCGGTGTAGCGGGCGGCGAGTTCGTCCAGGACCCGGCCCCAGGAGGTGTCGTCGAAGGCGATGTGGTGGACCGCCATCGTCAGCAGGTGGTCGTCCGGGGTGAACCGGAACAGCCGCAGCCGCAGCGGTGTCTCGTCGGCGAGCCGGAAGGGCCTGCGGCCCTCCTGCTCGATGACGAAGTCGGCGGCGCGCAGCCGCGCTTCGCCGGGCAGGGCGCCCAGGTCGGTCGGCGGCAGCTCGACCGCCTCCGGCGGTGCCAGCACCCGGCGGACCGGCGTCCCGTCCCCGCCCGCCGGGTAGACGGTGCGCAGCACGTCGTGGGCGGCCACCAGACCGGTGACGGCGGCGCCGAGCGCGGCGGGGTCGAGGGTGCCGGTGAGGCGGATGCCGCCGCACAGGTTGTAGGCGATGTCATCGGGCCGCAGCTGCCGCAGGAACCACATCCGTTCCTCGGCGTCGGTGAGCGGCGCGGGCGCCGCTGCGCCGGATCCCTGGGCCTGCGGGTGGGCCGCGACCGGGACGGGCGCCGGGTTGCGGCGTTCCAGTCCGGCCTCGGCGAGCATCAGCCGGGCGAGTTCGCGCCGTTGCCGTTCGGGGGATGTTCCGGTCCGGTCCTCGGTACTCGTCACTGCGCGGGTCCCCTGTTTTCTCTCTTCGGGACAGCGGTCCTGGTGCCCTGATAGGGATTCCGGGAATTTCCCCGGCTCATGGTTTTCCGATGGTGCGGGTAACCGTCTCCATTGAGCCCGCCCGAACGTAGCAGCGGGGTACTCGGGGGTCATCCAACTTCGGTAGCCATCGGCGTCTCCAACCGTGGTTCCGTACTGCTTCCGACCCCATCGGCACCCTTGTCCGCGGGTTGCCAGATATGTACGCTCACGACTTCCCGGACGACCGGTAATTCACCCCGGGGAGTTCCGGGTATCCGAGGAGTTCCGGGCACAGGGCGATGCGCCGGTGCGCCGCCGGCGGGCGGAAGACATGCGGGAGAAGGAGCATGACGGACGGGACGACGGGGTCCGGGCGGTGGCTGCGGCGGCACCGGGCACGGCCGGGCGCACCGCGCCTGGTGTGCTTCCCGCACGCGGGCGGCAGCGCCAGTTCCTACCAGGGATGGGCCCGCGCGCTCGCGCCCGCGGCGGAGGTGCTGGCGGTGCAGTACCCCGGGCGGGAGGACCGGTTCGAGGAGCCGCTCGCGGCGAGCCTGGAGGAGCTGGCGGACGAGATCGCCGCGGCGCTGCCGGTGACCGCCGGCCGGCCGCTGGTGCTGTTCGGGCACAGCATGGGCGCCATGGTGGCCTTCGAGGTGGCCCGGCGGATCGAGCGGGCCTGCCCCGGGGGGCTCGCCCGGCTGTGCGTCTCGGGCCGCCCCGCGCCGCACGCGGCGCCCGCTTCGACGGTGCATCTGCTCTCGGACGAGGCGCTGGTGGCGGACCTGCGCACGATGGCCGGCACCTCCGACACGATCCTGGACAACGGCGACTTCCGGTCGCTGTTCCTGCCGACCATCCGCGGCGACTACCGCCTGATCGCCGGCTACCGGCCGGATCCCGAAGCCCGGGTCGCGGCCCCGGTCTCGGCGTTCTGCGGCACGGACGATCCGCACGTACGGCCCCGGGAGGTGCTGCGCTGGGCCGAGGTGACCGGCGGCGGGTTCGACTCCCGGGTCTTCACCGGCGGGCACTTCTACCTGCAGGACCGCCTGCCGGAGGTGGTCGCCGAGGTGGCCCGGTTGCTAGTGCCGTGACCGGAAGGGTTTGCCGTCTCGCGTCTCCCCCAAGCTCTCGGCTCCGCTCGAACTGGGGGTGCCCCCAGGTGCAGGGGGCACCTCCCAGCGGTAGCTGGGGGAGCCTCGCAAGGCGCCGGATCGCGGCTCGTACTGGGCGTACTCGCGTGATTCGGCAACGCCGCGAGGCGCCGTGCCGGGCGGCGCGAGGCGGTGAACCCTTCCGGTCACGGCACTAGGGGGTGTGGCGACGCCCGGCCAGGAGGTGGCGGCGGGCTGAGCCGCGCGCGACGGGCCGGCCGCGTGCCCGCCTGCGCGGCGGGCGGCCGTCAGGCCGGGGCGCGGTCCTCGGTGAAGCTGCCGGCGACGCCCATCTCGTAGGCGAGGATGACCGCGTCCACGCGGTTGCGCAGGGCCAGCTTGCGGCAGATGCGGTTGAAGTGGGACTTGACCGTCGCCTCGGAGAGCACCAGCACGTCCGCGATCTGCTGGTTCGTCAGCCCCTGTGCGACGAGTTGGAAGATCTGCAGCTCGCGCGGGGTGAGCAGGGCGAGTTCGCCCGAGGACCGGAGCGCGGCGGGCCGGTGGGTGCAGCGCAGCGCCTGGAGCACCTGGACCACGATGCCGGGGCTCATCGCGGCGCCGCCCCGCGCGACGTCCCGCGCCCCCGAGACGATCTCGGAGGACTCCCGCTTGAAGAGGAAGCCGCGCACGCCCGCGCGCGCGGCGCCGAGCACCCGGCCGTCGGCGAGACCGCTCTCGGATGCCAGGAGCATGACACCCGGGGAACCGCCGTCGGCGCGGTTGCCGACCAGCCGGCGCACCACGTCCAGGAGGTCGGGGCCGGGGAGTTCGGCGTCCATCAGCACCATCTCGGGCCGGTGTGCCTCGGCCAGCTCCAGCAGGGACGTCCCGTTGGACGCCTCGCCCTGGACGCGGAACCCCGGGTCGTTCTCGAACAGCGCGCGCAGTCCACGGCGCACCAGCGGCTGCTCGTCGCCGAGCAGCAGCCCCACCCGCCCGCTGTCCCGCGCGGCCGGCTGCGACTGCGCGGACATCACTTCGCCCAGCCCGTTCACGGTTCGTATCGGCCTTACGGACCGCATCGCCAGTCCCCCCCTCCGACGAGCCGACACGCCCGCCGGTGCGCTGCACCGCACGGACTGGCGTGGGCTGTTATGAGCCATAGCCTATGTTAGCGTTACCCGGATTTGACGGAATCCGTACGTCCGCTTTAGATTGGCGCGATTTTCATTCCCGCCGTCGCGCCGGGTCACGACGCTGGATCGCCCTTTGCTTCCGCCAGCACCGCATTCACACGCTTTTCACGATGAAAACTGTTGTCATTCACGTGTGTGCCCACTCCAAATCAGCCATCGGATCCGGCCACCGTGGTGGCCGAATACGCCGGTCCAACCGGCGCCGGGGCGGTTTACACGTGATGTCCGCCACTGTTCGGCGGCCGGATCAGGCCCACTGAATGGCGCGCAGCGCCGCCTCGTCGGGCGGTTGGCCCGGCGCGCCCGGCAGGGACTCCAGCAGCACGAAGCGGCCCGGCATCACGGCCTCGGCACCGCGCGCCCGCACATGGGCGCGCAGCTTGGCCGGGCTCAGGTTCTCCACCCGCCCGTACCAGGGCCGGTTGACGGGGCGGCGCGGCGGGGCCGGCTCGTCGGGGAAGCGGACCTCGGGGGCCGGCTTCCCCGCCCCGTCCTCGACCCGTACCAGTGACAGGTCGAAGGCGCCGTCGGGCAGGGACCGGGCCCAGCTCAGCCGGACCGCGTAGGGCAGGTCGTCGCCCAGCGCCCAGAAGTCCTCCGGCTCCAGGCCGTCGCCGGCCGACTCGCGGGCCCGCGCGAGCACCTCGGCCGCGACGGCGGGCCGGTCGGGCCGCGAGAGCAGTTCGGCCGCCGCGTGGTCGGCGAGCACCCGCGCGTTGGGCACCCCGAGCAGCCCGAGCACGGCCGGACGCTC
Source organism: Streptomyces boncukensis (assembly GCF_011045075.1). Classification (GTDB taxonomy): domain Bacteria; phylum Actinomycetota; class Actinomycetes; order Streptomycetales; family Streptomycetaceae; genus Streptomyces; species Streptomyces boncukensis. Next base: position 5,023 of record NZ_JAAKZZ010000142.1, on the reverse strand, counting down.
CTCCGCCAGGTGCCGGCGCAGCGCGTCCGCGCTCCAGCGCCGCCGGTCCCACGGCTGCCACTCGGGGACGACGGCCTCGCCGCCCGGCAGCCGGTCGAGCCGGATCACCACGTCGTAGCGGAACCGGTTCATCTCGGTGCGCCGCGCGCCCCTGCGCAGCAGCACCGCGACATGCGCGACCCGGGGCAGCCGGCCCGGCAGCGCGGTGAAGTAGCCGGGGTCGACGAGGAGTTCGGTACCGGTGCAGCAGCGGCGCTCGGCCAGGCCCTGCACCTTCTCGCTGGGGGCCCGCTCCGGGGCCCTGGCCAGCTCCAGGCCGGCGCTGAACGCGCGGTTCACCGCCGCCGAGCGGACGTCGCCGACGAACAGGAAGCCGCCCTCGCCGACCACGTCGACGGCCTGCCGGACCAGCCGGTCCAGATACTCCTCGTCCGGGAAGTACTGCGAGACCGAGTTGACCACGAAGCCGTCGACCGCGCCGGGGGCCACGGCCGACAGGTCGTCGGCCGGCGCCTGGAAGACCTCCACCCCGGCCGGGAGCGCGCCGCCGAACGAGTCACGGATCCGCTCCACGGCGCCCGCCGAGATGTCGCTGGCGAGGTAGCGCTCGGTGCCGGGCGCCAGGCGGTGCAGCAACATGCCGGTGCCGCAGCCCACTTCGAGGACGCGCCGGGCGCCCAGGCCCTCGATCCGGGTCACCGTGGCGTCCAGCCAGGCCCGCATGTCCTCCTCGCCCAGCTCACCGCCGGTATAGCTGCTCAGCCAGCCCCGGGTGTCGAACGTCGGGTCCTCGGACGCCGGTTGGGCGTACACGTGGTCGTACACGCCCTGCCATTCGGCCACATACTGCCGGCCGAGCGCGGCCGCGTCGTCCTGGACGGCGTCGTTGCGGCACGGCACCACGTACGCGGTGCGCACCGGCGTGCCGTCCGGCCTGACCTGGGTCCGCACGACGGCGCGCGCCACCCCGGGGTGGGTGTGCAGGACGCGCTCCAGCTCCGCGGCTGCGGCCGCGGCATCGGAAGTCGGGGAATCGAGAGCTGGCATGTGCTTCTCCTCGTTCTGGCTGGCAGCGGCAAGGCCATGGGGGACCGGCATCCAGAAATCGGCGCGTTCGCCGGGGCGGCCGGGGAAATACGAAACAGCGGTTCTCGGCTTCCCAGGCACCACGGCGACATGCCGTACACGTTACCGACCGGCAATGCCGTCCGGAAGGTGGCTGTCCTGCGCCTGCATCGTACGGTTCACCGGCCGCCGTTTCTTGCACACCCGGTTGCACAACTCAATTCCTACCCTGGTTGGAAGACCCGGCCTGAGGGGCGCTGATAGCCTCTTCGCCGATCGGCGTCCAGGGCCGGGGCTACGCCGGGAAAAGCTATCGTCGGGGTGATACGCACATGGCAGAGAACGTCATCGGCAAAATACCCGAGTGGGGTTCCGAATGCGTTCTGGAATTGCGGGAGACGCTCCTTTCGGAGGCTTCGCCCTTTCCCTGCACCTTCGCCGTCTCAGGCATCAAGAGGGACAGCCTGCGCTTCGGTTTCGTGGAGTCGCTGGACGACCCGGACACCTGGGAGAGGCTGGGCGAGGTGCTCACCGAGTACCTCGCCGGCTACCGCGAACTGGGCCGGGAGACCTCGCTGATCGTCTTCTTCCGGCCGGAGGGCCGCACCCGCACCGTCGAGGCGTACCGGGAACGGTTCTGGAGCGTGCTCCAGCACCTGCACGACACCGACGAGAGCCCGTGGCCGGCCGAGGTGCCGCAGGACACCGACGACCCGTGGTGGGAGTTCAGCTTCGGCGGCACTCCGATCTTCGTGGTCTGCAACACCCCGGCGCACGAGCGGCGGCGCAGCCGGCACAGCCCGGTCTTCTTCATCACCTTCCAGCCGCGCTGGGTGTTCGAGGAGCTGGGCGCCGACACCCCGCCGGGGGCGGCGGCGCGGCGCACCATCCGCAAGCGGCTGAGCCGGTACGACACCGTGGAGGCGGCCCCCGAGCTGGGCTCGTACGGCGACGCGGACAACCGCGAGTGGCGGCAGTACTTCCTGGCCGACGCACCGGCCGAGCCGCAGGACGGCGCGGCGCGCTGCCCCTTCCGGCCGCGCGGCTCGCAACCGGTCCCGGCGGGTCAGGCCACGGGCCGGGACAGCGGCATGCTCTTGACCCCGAAGACCGTCGGCGAGGAGTAGAAGACCGGCGGCTCGGCGAACCGCGGCTCGGGGCAGCGCTCCAGCAGCATCGTCAGCGCGACCCTGGCCTCCATCCGGCCGAGCGGCGCGCCGATGCAGAAGTGGATGCCGTGCCCGAAGGACAGGTGCGGGTTGGGGCTGCGGGTGAGGTCGAAGGTGCCCGGGTCGGCGAACTGGTCCTCGTCGTGGTTGGCCGACAGCACCCAGGAGGCGACCATCACGCCGGCCGGGATGTCCACCCCGCCCAGGGTGGTGTCGCGCGCGGTCAGCCGGTAGGCCAGCGGGGCGGGCGGGCTGAAGCGCAGCACCTCCTCCAGCGCGTCGGGGACGAGTGAGGGATCCTTGCGCAGCGCCGCCAGGGCCCCGGGGTTGTCGTCCAGGCACAGCAGGCTGTTGCCGAGCAGCAGCGTGGTGCTGATGTGCCCGGCGAGCAGCAGCATCAGGGTGATGGTGAACACCTCGGACTCCTCCAGCCGCTCACCGTCCACCTCGGCGGCCACCAGCCGGCTGAGCACGTCGTCGGCCGGGTCGCGGCGGCGCCGGGCCGCGTGGTCGAGGAGATAGTCCTGCATCTCCAGCAGCAGGTTGTCCATCGCCTCGGGCGTCTGCAGCCGGGCCGCGTCGACCGCCGCCGCGTCGTGGTTGGCCGAGACCAGGGCGTCGGCCCAGCCGCGGAACATCGCGTGGTCGGCCGCCGGCACCCCGAGCAGCTCGGCGATGACGGTGACCGGCAGCGGGTTGAAGAACGCGGGCACCATGTCGACCACGTCCTGGCCTGCCATGTCGTCCAGCAGGCCGGCGGTGATCGAGGTGATCTTGCCTTCGAGCTCGGCCACGGCGCGCGGCGTGAGCGCCTGGCTCACCAGCTTGCGCAGCTTGCTGTGGCGCGGCGGGTCGGTGACGCTCAGGTGCCCCTCCAGCAGGTTGGGCACCGGCCGGCCGTCGGCCGCGATCTTCGGCCCGCCCTGCGCGTCCGGCACCAGCCGGCTGAAGTCGGAGGAAAAGGTGTGCGGGTCCTTCAGCATCTGCTGGGTCTCGGCGAAGCCGAATACCTGACAGGAGCGGGTTTCCTCGTCCCAGAGCACCCGGTTCTCCCGGCGATTCCGGGCCAGCCACTCACGCAGCGCCAGGCCGCCGTCCTCGGTACCTGACGGGGGGCCGGTCACGGTCTCGGTCATCGGTCCACTCCTCATTTCACAGCCGCCGCGCGGTCTGGCGAGTCGGTCGGGGCGGCCACCATAACCATGGGAACGAGCGCGTGCCCAGAGTGCCTCAACTACGGGTGGCAGAAGGAATTTCCACCCCTGGTTGGACGACCCCCGAAGCGCCGGGTTGTTAGTTTCGCAGCCGCTCGAAGTCGCGTGCGAAGAGTGCGCCCTGCCCGGCGCCGAAGAAAGGGAAAGGATCTCATGTCCCCTGTCTCGCGTATCAAGAGCGATCGTGACGATCCCAATGGCATTGTCCGGCAGTATGCGGCGAACGCGCCTTTCCGCAGCGCGACGGCGGAAGAACTGATCAACGACGACAATCCGTTCCGGCGGCCGGTGCGTCCGCACGACTTGGGATTCCTCGACTACGGCACACCGATGCCCGCCGACGAGGCGCTGCGGCTGAGCGCGCTGCTGGGCCACCGGATGCTGCGCACCGTGCACGACGCCGACCAGCTGTATGTGCCGGCCGCGGCCGGCGGCCACCCGAGCGCCGAGGACGCCGCCGCGTTCCGCTCGCTGGACAACCGGATCCTCGCGCTGCGGGCCGGCGCCGTGCTGGAGCGCCATCTGTTCCACTGGCTGGGGGGCGCCCGCACCCCGCTGGAGGGCGGGGCCGACGCGCTCACCGGCCATGTCCAGGGCGTGCTGGAGGAGCGGCGGGCCCGCCCGGGGCGCGCCCTGGAGGTGGCCCGCTCCTGTCAGCACCGCGCCGAGGCGGCGACGTTCACGCTGGTGCAGCTGACCGCGGCGCGGCCCGCCGTGCACAGCGCCGTGGGCCGCGGCCTGCTGGGCGACTACGGCACCGCGCACCCGGCGCTGCGCACCCTGCTGCTGGAGGACCTGCGCGACCGTACCGAACGCGCCCCGCACTACGAGGCGCTGCTGGCCGGCGCCGGGCTGTCGGCCGAGCCGTACGCGTACTGGCAGTTCCTGCTGGGCTCGGCGCTGGCCGGCGCCAACCACCTGCACTCGGCGGCCCGCGACCACGCGTGGTTCGGCGAGTTCCTGGGCGCCTGGGTGCACCACCGGCTGGACGAGGCCGTCACGGCCGAGGCGTACCGGGGCGTCTTCGAGGAGGCGTTCGGCGACGCGGGCGCCCGCTACTTCACCGACGTGCCCGAGCTGACCGGCGCCGGGCTGGCCGAGCTGACCGGCGCGCTGGTGGGGCCGCTGGTGGAGCGGTTCGGCGGCGAGGCGGCGCTCTCCTTCCACCGGGGCTTCGAGGACGCGCGGCGGCTGGCCGCCACCTTCGACAGCGACCTGGCCACCCAGCTGGCCTGGGCCGACCGGCTGGACGAGTACAAGGTCAAGGCCGAGAAGCTGCACTCGCTGATCGAGACCAGCGGCATGGAGGTCGACCTGGACACCTTCGTGGAGTCCCACGAGGAGACCTCCACCACCCATGTGCACGACGAGCACCGGCTCGTGGTGGTCGAGATCGGCCAGATGCACTTCTGGAACAACGTCGGCCCGATGATCGCCATGAACGAGGGCGACAAGCTGCTGATCCCCGCCGAGCGGCTGCACGGCTCGATGGTGCGCTCCGGTACCTGCACCTACCACCAGCCCATCATCACCGAGGAGATGCTCGGGCAGATCTGAGCCGCCCCTCCCCGCTCC
>NZ_JAAKZZ010000141.1 GCF_011045075.1 Streptomyces boncukensis | reverse complement strand
GTCGGGGGGGACGGTCGGGGTACCGGCCGGGCCGGTACCCCGATGGCGTCCGTCGGTGCTGTCGGCCGGCCCGTCAGTCGGTGCCGTCGAGGTGGCGCCGGATGAGGCGGCAGATCTCCGCGTCCGGGCCCGGCTTGATCATGTCGACGTGGGTGGTCTCGATGTCGTGGTGGTGTACGGAGCCGCTGATCAGTGGCTCCCACTGTCCGCTGTAGGAGTCGTCGGGGTTCTTCGTGGCGTTGAAGTACAGGACGTCTCCGTCGAACACGGGGGGATCGAAGTCCAGCAGCTGCTCCGCACGCCGGCGGAACATGGTGGTCGCGGTCTCCACCAGGCCCTCGCGCTCCCCCTCGTCGACCGAGGTGAGGAAGTAGTTCGCGAAGAACAGCCGCACCTCGTCGTAGTTCAGGGTGCCGTCGATGGTCCGGAACCAGGTGGCGGGCGGGCTGTCGAGGAGCGCGAGCACCGGAACCTCGAAGCCCCGGGTCCGCAGCTCCGCGGCGATCGCCTGGCCGTAGGTGCCGCCGGTGGAGTGGCCGACGAGGTGGAAGGGGCCCTCCGGCTGCACCGCGAGGATCTCCTCCACATACTCGGCGATCATCACATCGGTGGACTCCGGCCCGGTCGAGCCGTCGAAGCCGCGCGCCTGGATCCCGTACACCGGGCGGTCGCCCAGCTTCCCGGCGAAGCCCAGGTACGACCAGCACAGCCCGGCCCCCGGGTGGATGAACCACACGGGCGTCCCGGTGCCGCCCTCCCGCATCGGCAGCACGGTCGCGAAGGGGTCGGCGAACTCGGGGCGGCTGGTGGCGCCGGTCCGCTCCTCCATGTACGCGGCCAGCGTCGCGACGGTCGTCGCCGTGAACATCGCCCGGATCGGGACCCGGACCCCCAGCTCCGCCTGGATCCGGCTGAGCAGCTTGGTGACCTGGAGCGAGTGCCCGCCCAGCTCGAAGAAGCCGTCGTCGAGGCCGACCCGCTCCACATCCAGCACCTCGGCGTACAGCGCGGCCAGGGTCCGCTCCAGCGGGGTGCCCGGGGCGCGGTAGGCGACGCCGGTGAACTCCGGGTCGGGCAGCGCGTCCCGGTCGACCTTCCCGTTCGGGGTCAGCGGCAGCTCGTCGAGGGCGACGAACGCGGCCGGGACCATATGGTCCGGCATCCGCGACTCCAGATGTCCGCGCAGCTCCTCGGTGGTGCCGACGCCGCTCCCGGCGTCCGCGCCGACCAGGTACGCGACGAGCTGCCGGTCGCCGTCGCTCTTCTCCCGGGCGATCACCACGGCCTGGCCCACCGACGCGTGCGCGGTGAGCGCCGACTCGATCTCGCCGAGCTCGACGCGGAAGCCGCGGATCTTCACCTGGTTGTCGGCGCGGCCGTGGAAGTCCAGCTCGCCGTCCTGCGTCCAGGCCACCAGGTCGCCGGTGCGGTACATCCGCTCGCCGGCCTCCCCGAACGGGCAGGCCACGAAGCGCTGTCCGGTCATTCCCGGACGGCCCAGATAGCCGCGGGTCACACCGGCGCCCGCCAGGTACAGCTCGCCGGGCACCCCGACGGGCACCGGCCGGAGCGCCTCGTCCAGGACATAGGCGCGGGTGTTCATGATGGGCCGCCCGATCGGCACCCGGCCGTCGTCGGTCAGCTCGCTCACGGTGACGCCGACGGTGGTCTCCGTCGGGCCGTAGCCGTTGAACATCCGCCGTCCCGGCGCCCAGGCCGCCACCAGCTCCGGCGAGGTCGCCTCGCCGGCGACCATCAGGGACTCGACGGAGGGCAGCGCGTCCGGCTCCATCGTGGCGAGCACGGCGGGCGGGATGATCGCGTGGGTCACCTGGTGCCCGGCGACGGTCTCGGCGAGCGCGCTGCCCGCTGCGAGCCGGTCCGGGTCCGCCATCACCAGCACCGCCCCGGAGAACAGGGACATGCACATCTCGCCGACCGACACGTCGAAGCTGGGCGAGGCGAACTGCAGCACCCGGCTGCCCGAGCTGACCTTGAGCCGGTCCGCGATCACCGCGACCACGTTGGCGAACCCGGTGTGCGTGACCGTGACGCCCTTGGGCTGCCCGGTGGATCCGGAGGTGTAGATGACGTACGCGGCGTTGGCCACCGACAGCGGGCGGACCCGGTCCGCGTCGGTGAGCGGCGCGTCCCCGGCTCCGCCCGGGTCGCCTGCGGCGTCCGCGGGTCCGGCGAACTCCGCTTCGTCCAGCCGCCGCACCTCGGCGGGCAGTTCGGGAAGCTGCCCGGCGGTGTGCTCGTCGGTCAGGATCAGCCGGGTCCCGGAGTCCTCCACCATGAACGTCAGCCGCTCCGCCGGGTAGGCCGGGTCCAGCGGCAGATAGGCGCCGCCGGACTTCAGCACCGCGAGGACCGCCACGCACCACTCGGGCGAGCGGCGCAGGGTGACCCCGACGACCGTCTCCGGGCCGATCCCGCGCCGGGCCAGGACCCGCGCCAGCCGGTTGGCCCGCGCGTCCAGCTCCCGGTAGGTGAGGGCGGTGTCCTCGAAGAGCACGGCGGTGGCGTCCGGCGCCGCGGTGACCTGGCGCTCGAACAGCTCGGGGATGGTCCGCCGGGGGTTGGGCACCGCCGTGTCGTTGAACCGGTACAGCAGCCGCTCCCGCTCGGCGGGCTCCATGATGTCCACCGCGCCGACGGGCACCTCCGGGTCGGCCAGCAGCTGCCGCAGGATCCGCTGGACGCGGCCCGCGACCAGCTCCATGGTCTCCCGGCTGACGGCCCTGCGCTGGTACTGCAGGATCATGCGCAGATACGGCTCGGAGTCGGCGGCCAGGCCCATCAGATACGGGGCTCCGGTGGACGGGCGGATGCCGGTGACGGTGATGCCCGCCGCGCTGTGCGCCTCGTCCAGGCCCTCCTTGTCCACCGGGAACGACTGGAACAGCACGATGGTGTTGAACAGCTCGTTCAGCCCTGTGACCCGCTGGATGCGGTGCAGCCCGTAGTGGTGGTGGTCCAGCAGCGCCGTCTGCCGCTCCTGGAGCCGCCGCAGCACCGCGCCGAGGGTGTCGCCGGGCGCGTACTCCACCCGCACGGGCAGGGTGTTGATGAACGGGCCCACCATCTGGTCGACGCCGGGCACGGCGGGCGGGCGGCCGGAGACGGTGGTCCCGAAGATCACGTCCTGGCGGCCCGTCAGCTGGCCGAGCAGCACCGACCAGACGCCCTGGACCAGGGTGTTCATGGACACCCCGAGCTCGGCGGCGCGCCGCTGCAGCCCGCGGGCGTCCTCCATCGGCAGCGGGACGTCGACCTGCCCGACGCGCTCGTCCTGCGCGGCCGCGACGTCCTGCGCCAGCTCGGGCCGCAGCAGGGTGGGTTCGGCGACCCCGGCCAGCTCCTCGGCCCAGGCCCGGTCGGCGGCCTCCTGGTCCCGCTGGGAGAGCCAGACCAGGAAGTCCCGGAACTCGGGGGCCCGCGGCAGCACCGTCACATCGCCGCCCGCCGCGTACAGCCGCACCAGGTCCTGCACCAGCACCGGGAAGGACCAGCCGTCGAACAGCACATGGTGGACGGTCAGCACCAGTTCGGCGCGCTCCGGCTCCGTACGGACCAGCGCGAACCGCAGCAGCGGCGGCTCGGCCGGGTCGAACTGGTCGTAGTGGTCCTCGGCGAGGAGCCGCTGGAACGCCTCCTCGCGCTCCTGCTCGCCCAGGCCGCGCAGGTCCACGTCCCGCCAGGGCACCTGGACGCCGTCCACGACGAGCTGCACCAGTTCGCCGTCGGCGCCGGAGACGAACGCCGCCCTGAGGTTGGCGTACCGGTCCAGCAGGGCCTGCGCCGCAGCGCGCATCCTGGCGGGGTCGACCTCGCCGTGCACATGGAAGGCGATCTGCACCAGGTACGGGTCGAAGGCGCCCTCCTCCAGGCGCATGGTCTCGTACATCAGGCCGAACTGGAGCGGGGTGAGCGACCAGGCGTCGGCCAGGCCCGGGTAGCGCTCCTCCCACGCGTCGATCTGGCCCTGGTCGGCCGCCACCAGCGGCAGGTCCGACGGGGTCAGTCCGCCGCCCGCCGGCCCGTCTGCGTGCCGGGTCAGCGCCTCCAGCGCCGCGCACCACAGGTCGGTCAGCCGCTGGGCCGCCTCCCGGTCGAGCACCCCCGCCGGGAAGGCGACCCGGGCCTTCAGCCGCGGGCCGTCCTCGGTGTCGGTGACATACGCGCTGACGTCCAGCGTCGAGAGCGCGGGCATGTCCGCGTCCAGGTCCGCCGTCATACCGACCGTGTCGGGCGCCAGCGCCCAGCCGAGGCCCCGCAGCTGCTCCGGCAGCTCGTCCGCGGCGATCCGGCCCAGGTAGTTGAACGAGATCTGGCCGCTGGAGTGGGTCGCCAGCTCCCCGCCGGTCACCGGGTTGAGGTGGCGCAGCAGCCCGTAGCCGAGTCCCTTGTCGGGGATGGCCAGCAGCTGCTCCTTGACGGCCTTGACCACGGCGCCGACGGCCGGGCCGCCCGCGAACGCCTCGTCCAGATCGGCCTCGCCGACGTCCAGCCGGACGGGGAACATGCTGGTGAACCAGCCCACGGTGCGGGACAGGTCGGCCCCGGGCACCGCCTGCTCCTCGCGGCCGTGCCCCTCCAGCCGGATCAGAGCCGAGGACTCCTCGACGCCGCGCTCCCGGCGCCACCGCGCGACGGCGAGGGCCAGCGCGGCCAGCAGGCCGTCGTTGACCCCGCCGTGGAACGCCGCGGGCACCCGGGTCAGCAGCGACTCGGTCACCGGCTCCGGCAGCTCGGCCGCGACGGACTCCACCGTGGACATCACATCCACCGCGGGGTTCAGGGCGCGCGAGCCGAGCAGCGGGTCAGGGCCCTCGACCAGGCTGCGCCACAGATCCAGCTCGTCCACCCGGTCCGGCTCCGACGCCGCTTCCTCCAGCGCGTGCGCCCAGCGGCGCGCCGAGGTGCCCACCGGGGGCAGTTCGGGCGTGCGGCCGTCCCGCACCCGCTGCCACGCCTCGGCGAGGTCGGGCACCAGGATCCGCCAGGACACGCCGTCGACGACGAGGTGGTGCAGCACGATGAGCAGCCGCCCTGCGCCCGGTGCGGCGTCGAACCACACGAACTGCGCCATCACCCCGCCGGACGGGTCCAGCCGGCCGGTGGCGCCGTCCAGTTCGGCCTGCGCCGTCCGCCGCCACCGCGCGTCCCAGTCGCCGGAGCAGCTCACCCGGCGCAGCAGCGGGGCCGCCTCGACGGTGCCGGGCTCGGTGATGCGCAGGCTGCCGCCGGGGACCAGCCGGGAACGCAGGATGTCGTGGTGGTCCAGGACCGCGGTCAGCACCGCGCCGAGGCCCGCCTCGTCGATCTCCGCAGGCAGCTCCAGGACGGCGGACATGGAGAACCGGCCGAAGCCGCCGCCCAGCTCCCTGAAGTGCCGGGCGACCGGCGGGAGCGGCAGGTCGCCGACGCCGCCGCCGTCCAGCTCGGCCAGCGGCGGTGCGGCGCCGGCCCCGGCCGTGGCGACCTGGGCCAGTTCGGCGACGGTCCGCTGCTCGAAGACCTGCCGGGGCGACACCTCGACGCCCTGGGCGCGGGCGCGCGAGACGACCTGGATGGAGCGGATGCTGTCGCCGCCGATGGCGAAGAAGTCGTCGTCGATGCCCACCCGCTCCAGGGCGAGGACGTCGGCGTAGACCCCGGCGAGGATCTCCTCCTCCGCCGTGCGCGGCGGCCGGTAGGCGCCGCTGGTGAGCTGCGGCTGGGGCAGCGCAGCGCGGTCCAGCTTGCCGTTGGGGGCCAGCGGCAGCCGGTCCAGCATCACCAGCACCGAGGGGACCATGTACTCCGGCAGCCGGGCCGCGGCGTAGCGGCGCAGCTCGCGCACGGTGATCCCGGCGGTCATATCGGCTTCCACATGGCCCTCGGCGTCCACCATGCCGCCGTCGTCGCCGCCCGCGGCGACGACATAGCCGATCAGCTGGGTGCTGCCCCGGTGCCCCTCGCGGGTGGTCACCACGGCCTGCGCCACGCCGGGGTGCCGGGTGAGCACCGCCTCGACCTCGCCGGGCTCGATGCGCAGGCCGCGCACCTTCACCTGGGCGTCGCCGCGTCCGGCGTACTCCAGCCGGCCGTCCGCCGTCCACCGTGCCAGGTCGCCGGTGCGGTACATCCGCGCGCCGGGCCCGCCGAACGGGTCGGCCACGAACCGCTCCGCGGTCAGCGCCCCGCGCCCGTGGTAGCCGCGCGCCACCGAGCCGGCCACGTACAGCTCGCCGACCACGCCGACCGGGACCGGCCGCAGGCCGGAGCCGAGCACGTAGGTGCGCATATTGCCGAGCGGGGAGCCGATCGGGGCGGCGCCGCCCGCGCTCCACTCGGCGTCGGCCGGAACGGAGAAGGCGGTGGCGTAGAAGCTCTCGGTCTGGCCGTAGGAGTTCACCACCCGGACGCCGGGGATGGCCTCCCGTACCCGCGCCACCAGGGACGCGGGCAGCGCCTCGCCGGCGAAGACCACGGCCTCCGCTTCGATCCTCCCGGCCAGCTGGTCCAGCAGCTCGGCGAAGACGGAGGGCACCGTGCTGATCACGCCGCCGCTCCAGCCGCCGCGCTCGCCCAGCGTCAGCACGTCGCGGACCACCTCGACGGTGCCGCCCGCGGCGAGCGTGGTGATCGTCTCGAACACCGATACGTCGAAGTTCACGGACGTGGCCGCGAGCACCCGGGTGCCGGCGCCGACGCCGACCGCTTCCGCGAGCCGCAGCACGTCGTTGACGACGGTGGCGTGCGGGACCACCGCGCCCTTGGGCACCCCGGTCGAGCCGGAGGTGTACATCACGTACGCGGCCCGCTGCGGCTCGGCCCTGCGGCCGAGGGGCGCGGCGTCGCCGACTTCGCCGACATCCAGGTCCACCTCGTCGACCAGCAGATGCGGCACTCCGGTGTCCGGCAGCACCCCGGCCGTGACCGTGTCGGTGAGCACCAGCCGGGGCCGGGCGTCGGACAGGATGAAGTCGAGCCGCCTGCTGGGGTACTTCGGGTCGATCGGCAGATACGCCGCGCCCGCCTTCCACACCGCCAGCGTGGCCACCACGAGCTCCGCCGTGCGCGGCAGGGCCAGCCCCACCACCTTCTCGGCGCCGACCCCGCGCTCGGCCAGCACATGGGCGAGCCGGTTCGCGCGGGTGTCCAGCTCCCGGTAGGTGAGCGACCTGTCGCCGTAGACCACCGCGACGGCGTCCGGCGTCTCGGCGGCGCGGCGCTCGACGAGCTCCACCGCCGACAGCGCGGGCACCGGCCGCTCCGTGTCGTTGAACTCCCGCAGCACCGCCTCGTGCTCGGCGGGCTCCAGCAGCTCCACGCCGCCCACCCGCAGGTCCGGGTCGTCCGCGAGCTGCTCCAGGACCTTGACGAAGCGGGCGGCGAACTGCTCAGCCGTCCGTGCGTCGTACAGGTCGGTGGCGTACTCCAGCAGGCCCACCACGCCCCTGCCGGGGATGTCGGCCAGGTTGAAGAAGAGGTCGAACTTGGCGGTCTCGGAGCGCACCCGCTCGAACTCCACCCGCAGGCCGGGCAGGCTGAAGTCCCTGCGGTCGAAGTTCTGCCAGGCGAACATCACCTGGAACAGCGGCGAGTACGCGGTGGACCGCTCCGGGTTCAGCGCCTCCACCAGGCGCTCGAACGGCACGTCCTGGTTGTCGTACGCGGTCAGGGACTTCTCCCGGACCCGCTCCAGCAGGTCGGCGAAGGCGGGGTTGCCCGCGAGGTCGGCGCGCAGCACCCAGGTGTTGACGAAGAACCCGACCAGGTCCTGGAGGGCCTCGTCGGTGCGGCCCGCGATCGGGGAGCCGATCGTGATGTCGTCGCCCGCGCCGAGCTGGTGCAGCAGCACCGCGAGCCCGGCGTGCAGCACCATCGACACCGTCGCGCCGCGCTCCTGGGCCAGCTCCTCCAGCCGGGCCACGACCCGCGGGTCGAGGGAGAACTCCACCGCGGCGCCCTCGTGCGAGGCCACCGGCGGGCGCGGGCGGTCGGTGGGCAGCCGCACCGGCTGCGGCACGCCCGCCAGCTCGTCCCGCCAGTAGTCCACCTGGGTGGACAGCACGCTGCCGGGGTCGGTCTCGTCGCCCAGCAGCTCCTGCTGCCACAGCGTGTAGTCGGCGTACTGCACCGGCAGTTCCGCCCACTGCGGCTCCGCGCCCCGCACCCGGGCCGCGTACGCGGTGGACAGGTCCCGCGCCAGCGGCGCCATCGAGGAGCCGTCGCTGGCGACGTGGTGGATCAGCAGCAGCAGTACGTGTTCTTCCGCGCCGCACCGGAAGAGGGTGGCGCGCACCGGGATCTCCGCCGCCAGGTCGAAGGGCCGGGCGGACGCCTCGGCCATGGCGTCGTCCAGGCCGTCGGCGGCCACCTCGACCACCGGCACCTCGGGGCGCGCCTCGGCCGCGGGCAGCACCCGCTGGTGGGACACCCCGGCGCCGTCGTCGGCGAACACCGTCCGCAGGCTCTCGTGCCGGGCCACCACGTCCCCGACCGCCGCTGCCAGCGCGGTCTCGTCCAGCGCGCCGGTCAGCCGCATCGGGAACGGGGCGTTGTACGTCGCCGAGGGGCCCTCGAAGCGGTCGATGAACCACAGCCGGCGCTGCGCGTAGGACAGCGGCAGCGGGTCCGGGCGCCGGGCGGCGCGCCGCAGCGCGGGACGCACCTGTCCCCCGGCGGGCAGCCGCTCGGCCAGCTCGGCGACGGTCGCCGAGGCGAACACCTCGCGGATGTGGACCTCGACGCCCAGCGCGGCGCGGATCCGGCTGACGAGCCGGGTGGCGAGCAGCGAGTGCCCGCCGAGGGCGAAGAAGTCGTCGTCGATGCCGACCCGGTCCAGGCCGAGCACCTCGGCGAACAGCCCGCACAGCACCTCCTCGCGGGGGGTGCGGGGGGCGCGCCCCGTGGCCGCGGCGGCGAAGTCCGGCGCGGGCAGGGCCCGCCGGTCCAGCTTCCCGTTCGGCGTCAGCGGCACCTCCGCGATGGCCACCACGGAGGACGGCACCAGGTGCTCCGGCAGCCGCTCCTGCAGATAGCCGCGGAGCGCGCCGACCAGGACGCCGATCCGGCCCGCTGCCGCGGGGTCGTTCGCCGTGGTCCGGTCGCGGCGCCCGGAGGGCGTGAAGCCGCCGGAGAGCACCTGCCCGTCCACGGGGCCGCCGGGGAAGATCACCGCGTCGAAGCACTCGGCGGCGGCGGACGACCAGGTCACCAGCGCGCCCCAGCCGCGTTCGGCGGCCCACTCGCGCAGGTCCTGCGGGTCGAGTGCGGGGCCCGCCGGCACCGGCGCGTCGATCAGCGCCAGCGCGGCGGCCGCCTCGACCTCGCCGGTGAGCCGCGCGTTCGGGATCCGCGTCACCCGCACCGGGCCGCCGTCCTGGGCCCGGCAGTGCTCCGCCAGGGCTTCGAGGTCGGCCAGCGGGCGGCCCCACGGGAGCGCCGGCGCGTCGTGCAGCGACACGGCGTCCGCGCCGGTCTTGTGCAGCACCACCTCGTAGCGGTGCCGGGTCAGCTCGTTGTGCGGGCGGCCGGGCTTGAGCCGGATGTCGACGGCGCCCGCGCCGTGCCGGTCGGCCCAGCCGGTGAACCACTCCGGGTCGAGGACGAGTTCCTTCTCCATCAGCATCGCGCGGGCGACGGCGGCCCGCGCCACCGATGCCGGGGCCTCCGGGTGCAGCGCCCGCTGCACCCCGGCGCGGAACAGCCGCAGGGAGCCCGCGTACCGCACGTCGCCGACGAGGATCCGCCCGCCGGGGGCGAGCAGGTCCATCGCCTGGGCCAGGACTCGGTCCAGGTAGTCGGCGTCGGGGAAGTACTGGACGATGGAGTTGAGCACGACGATGTCGAAGTGCTCGCGCGGCAGCCCCGAGGTGTCGTCGGCGTTCTGGTGCCGCAGCCGCACCCGGTCCGCGCAGCCGACCTGCTCCACCTGGCCGCGCAGCCGCTCGATCACGGCGGCCGACATGTCGGTGCCCCAGTACTCCTCGGTGCCGGAGACGAGCTGCGACATCAGCAGCCCGGTGCCGACGCCGATCTCCAGCACCCGGCGCGGCGCCCAGCAGCCGATCTGCGCCACCGCCGCGTCCCGCCACTCGGCCATCTCCGGCAGCGGGATGGGCGCCCCGGTGTAGCTGGACATCCACCCGGTGAAGTCCTCGCCCCAGGCGGCGTCGGAGGCCGAGTAGATCTGGTCGTAGATCTGCTCCCACTCGTCGACCTGCTCCACCGCGTCCGCGGTGTCGGAGCCCTCCCCGCTGGGGACCACGTAGCCGACCAGACGGCGCTCGCCGGAGCGGTCGTCGTCCCAGGTGACGACGGCCTGGGCGACGCCGGAGTGCGCCACCAGGGCCGCCTCGACCTCGCCGGGCTCGACGCGGAAGCCGCGGATCTTCACCTGCGCGTCCACCCGGCCCTGGAAGGCCAGTTCGCCGCCCTCGGTCCAGGCCACCACGTCACCGGTGCGGTACATCCGCTCGCCCGGCCCGCCGAACGGGCAGGCCACGAACCGCTCCGCCGACAGCGCGGCGCGGCCCACATAGCCGCGGGCCAGGCCCGCGCCCGCGATGTACAGCTCGCCGGGCACGCCGGGCGGCACCGGGCGCAGGGCGCTGTCGAGCACGTACACCCGCATGTTGTCCATGGGGCGGCCGATCGGGACCGGCTCGATCACGTCGTCGGCGGACGGCATCGGGTGGCAGGCGGCGAACGTCGTCGTCTCCGTCGGCCCGTAGCCGTCGACGACCGTCAGATCCGGGCAGGTGCGCAGCACGCGCTCGGCCGCGGCCGGGGACACCACGTCGCCGCCGGTCCAGACCTCGCGTACGCCGGCGAAGCACTCCGGGCGCTCGTCGGCGATCACCTTGAACAGGCCGGCGGTCAGCCACAGCGCGGTGACCTCCTGCTCGGCCAGCACGGTGGCGAGCGTCTCCGGGTCCAGCCGGCCGGGCGGGGGCACGACGACCCGGCCTCCGCCCAGCAGCGGGGTCCACAGCTCGTAGGTCGCGGCGTCGAACGCCTGCGGCGAGTGCAGCAGCACCCGCTCATGGGCGCCGCCCCGGTAGCGGCGGTCCAGCGCCAGGCCCGTCACGGCGCGGTGGGTGACGGCGACGCCCTTGGGCACGCCGGTCGAGCCCGAGGTGTACATCACGTACGCCAGCTGGTCCCCGTGCGCCGGCCGGGAGCCGGCCGGCTTCCCGTCCGGTGCCGCGGCGACGGCGGCGGCCGTGGCCGGGTCGTCGAGGACGACGCGCGGGCAGCCGGTGCCGGGCAGCACGGCGGCGCTGTCCGCGTCGGTCAGCAGCAGCGCGGGGCCGGCGTCGCGCAGCATGAACTCCAGGCGCTCGGCCGGGTAGTCGGGGTCCACCGGGAGGTAGGCGCCGCCGGCCTTGAGCACCGCCAGCAGCGCGACGACCAGCTCGGCGGAGCGCGGCAGCGCCACCCCGACCACGGACTCTCGGCCCACGCCGCGCCCGGTCAGCACGTGTGCCAGCCGGTTGGCCCGGGTGTCCAGCTCGCGGTAGGTGAGGGTGCCGGCGCCGCAGGCGAGGGCGACGGCGTCCGGTGTGCCGGCGGCGCGCTCCTCGAACACCTCGGGCACGCCGAGCGCGGGCACCTCGGCCGCCGTGTCGTTGAACGTGCCGAGCACCCGGTCCCGTACGGCGGGCTCCAGCACCTCCATGGCGGCGACCGGCGCCTCCGGGTCGGTCAGCAGCCGCCGGAGGATCCGCCCGAACCGCTCGGCGATGCCCTCGACGGTCGCGGCGTCGAACAGGTGGTGCTGGTACTGCAGGGCCACCCGCAGGTGCGGGTCGCCGAAGGCCATCACGACCAGCGGGTAGTGGGCGCCGCTGATCGGGCTGAGGGAGTCGATCTCGATGCCCGCTGCGGCGTTGGCCTCCGCGAGCGCGGCCCGGTCGATGGGGAAGGACTCGAAGCCGACGAGAGTGTCGAACAGGACCGGCAGCCCCGTCGACTGGTGGATCTCGACCAGCCCGTGGTGATGGTGGTCCAGCAGCGCGCTCTGCCGCTGCTGGAGGCCGGTCAGCAGCTCCCGCAGGGACGCCGCCGGGGCGCAGTCCACCCGCACCGGGAGGGTGTTGATGAACAGTCCGACCATCGCGTCGACGCCGTCCACGGCCGGCGGGCGGCCGGACACGGCGGCGCCGAACACCACGTCCTGGCGCCCGGTCAGCTCCGCCAGCAGCAGCGCCCAGGTGCCCTGCACCAGGGTGTTCAGGGAGAGCCCCAGCTCGGCGGCGTGCCGGCCGAGCTCCCGCGCGTCGTCGGCGGACAGCGGTACGTCGATCTGCCCGATGCCGCCCGGCTCGGTGCCCTCGGGGCTGTCGGGGGCGAGCAGGGTGGGCGCCTCCAGCCCGGCCAGCTCGTCCGTCCACGCCCGCGCCGCCGCCTCGCGGTCCTGTCCGGCCAGCCACACCAGGAAGTCCCGGTAGCCGCGCGCCCGGGGCAGCACCGCGGGGTCCCCGCCGCTGCCGTAGAGCCGCAGCAGGTCCTCCATCAGCAGCGGCACCGACCAGCCGTCGAACAGCACATGGTGGGCCGTGAGGATCAGCTCCCAGCGGTCCGCCGCGAGCTTCACCAGGGATATCCGCAGCAGCGGGGCCGCGGCCAGGTCGAAGTGGGTGTCGTGGTCCTGCTTCAGGAACGCCTTGAGCGCCTCGTCGCGCTCGGCGCCGTCCAGGCTGCTGAGGTCGCGGTGCTGCCACGGCAGCGCCACGCGGCCCTGTACGACCTGCACCCGGTCGCCCGCCGAGTCCGCGGCGAACGCGACCCGCAGGCTGGCGTACCGGTCCAGCAGCGCCTGCCCGGCCGCCCGCATCCGGGCCGGGTCGACCTCGCCGGAGAGGTGGAAGACCAGCTGCATCTGGTACGCGTCGAAGGTGGAGCCGGCCAGCATGGCGTGGAACAGCAGCCCGGACTGCATGGCCGTGAGCGGCCATACGTCGGCCAGCCCGGGGTAGCGCCGCTCCCACACCTCCAGCTCGCTCTGGGTCACCGGCACCAGCGGCACGTCCGACGGCGTCAGGCCGCCCGCGCCCGGCCCGGCGGCGTGCCGGGCCAGCGTCTCCAGCGCCGAGCGCCACAGGTCGGCCAGCTCCCGCACGTCCTCGCGGGAGAGCACGCCGCCGGGGAAGGCGATGCGTGCCGCGAGCTGCGGGCCCTGCGTGGTCTCGGTGACGAGCGCGTTGACGTCCAGCACGGAGAGCGCGGGCATGTCCGCGTCGGGGTCGGCGACCAGCTCGGCGGTGCCCTCGGCCTGGGTCCAGCCCAGCCCGCGCAGCTGCTCGGGCATGTCCGACGCCGCGTACCGGCCCAGGTAGTTGAAGCCGATCTGGCCGGTCGGGCAGCGCCGCAGCACCTCGGCGGCCTGGGGGTTGAGGTAGCGCAGCAGGCCGTAGCCGATGCCGTGGTCCGGCACCGCCAGCAGCTGCTCCTTGACCGCCTTGACGGCCGCGCCCGCGGCGGGCCCGCCGGCCAGCGCGTCGTCGAGGTCCACCCCGGCGATGTCGAGGCGGACCGGGTACATGGTGGTGAACCAGCCCACCGTGCGGGACAGGTCGGCCCCCGGGACGACGTCCTGTTCGCGGCCGTGGCCCTCCAGGCGCAGCAGCACCGAGGACTCCTCGACGCCCCGGGCCCGCCGCCACTGGCCGACGGCGAGGGCGAGCGCGGTCAGCAGGCCGTCGTTGACACCGCCGTGGAACGCCGCGGGCAGCGCGGTCAGCAGCGACTCGGTGGCCCGCACCGGCAGCCGCACCCACTCGTGCTCCACCGTGGACATCACGTCCACCGCGGGGTCCAGATCCCGGCTGCCGAGCCGCGGGTCGGGGCCGGAGACCACCGAGCGCCACGTCGCCAGCTCGGCCGTCCGCTCGGCGGACACCGCCTCGTCGGCCAGCGCGTGCGCCCAGCGCCGCGCCGAGGTGCCCACCGGGGCGAGCTGCGGCGCCTGGCCGTCCCGCACCTGCCGCCAGGCGGCGGCGAGGTCCGGCAGCAGGATCCGCCAGGACACGCCGTCGACGACGAAGTGGTGCAGCACGATCAGCAGCCGCCCTGCGCCCGGTGCGGCGTCGAACCACACGAACTGCGCCATCGTCCCGGCGGCGGGGTCGAGCCGTCCGGTGGCGGCGTCCAGCTCCGCTGCGGCCAGCCGCTGCCACGCGTCGTCCCACCGGCCGTCGCACGCGACGCGGTGGATCAGTCCGGCCGCCGCCACCGAGCCCGGCGCCGCCGTCTCCAGCCCCGGGGCCTCGTGGCCGCCGCCGGCGGGCACGAGCCGCGCGCGCAGGATGTCGTGCCGGTCCAGCACCGCGTCCAGCGTCGCGGACAGCCCGTCCTGGCCGATTCCCTCCGGCAGCTCGACCACCATGGACATGGAGAACCGGTCGGTGCCGCCGCCCAGCTCCGTGAGGTACGCGCCGACCGGCGGCAGCGGCATCCGGCCCACGCCGCCGCCCTCCAGCTCCGCCAGCGCCTCGGCGGCCGGGCCGCCCGCGCCTGCCACCTCGGCCAGCTCGGCCACGGTGCGGTGCTCGAAGATCTGCCGCGGGGTGACCTCGACTCCCTGCGCCTGGGCGCGGGAGACCACCTGGATGGCGCGGATGCTGTCGCCGCCGATGGTGAAGAAGTCGTCGTCGATACCGACCTGCTCCAGCCCGAGCACATCGGCGTAGACCTGGGCCAGGGCCCGCTCGGCGGCCTTCCGGGGAGCCCGGTACTCGCCGCCGCTGAACTCGGGCGCCGGCAGCGCCGTACGGTCCAGCTTGCCGTTGGGGGCCAGCGGCAGCCGGTCCAGCATGACGAACACCGCCGGAACCATGAACTCCGGCAGCCGGTCGGCGACGAAGCGCCGCAGTTCCCGCGCGGACACACTGGTGGTGAGGTCCACCTCCAGGTCGCGGAGGCTGTCCACGCTGCCGAGTCCGCTCGTGTCGGCCTCCACCGGGACGACGTAGCCGACGAGCTGCCTGCTGCCCCGGCTCTCTCCGGTGGTGACGACGGCGTGGGCGACGCCGGGATGCCGGGTGAGTACCGCCTCGATCTCGCCCGGTTCGATCCGGAACCCGCGCACCTTCACCTGCGCATCCCCGCGCCCGACATACTCCAGCACACCCTGCGCCGTCCACCGCGCCAGATCACCCGTGCGATACATCCGCTCACCGGACCCGCCAAACGGATCGGCCACAAACCGCTCCGCAGTCAACGCCCCCCGCCCGTGATACCCACGCGCCACCGAACCAGCCACATACAACTCACCCACCACACCAACCGGCACCGGCCGCAGACCAGAACCAAGCACATAAGCACGCACAGCACCCAGCGGAGAACCAATCGGAGCCGCCCCACCCACACCCCACTCCGCATCAGCCGCAACAGAGAACGCCGTCGCATAAAAACTCTCCGTCTGCCCATACGAATTCACCACCCGCACCCCCGGAAGGGCCTCCCGCACCCGCGCCACCAACGACCCCGGCAACGCCTCCCCCGCAAACACCACCGCATCCGGACACACCCGCCCCGCCACCTGATCCAACAACTCCGCAAACACCGACGGCACCGAACTCACCACACCACC
>NZ_JAAKZZ010000140.1 GCF_011045075.1 Streptomyces boncukensis | reverse complement strand
GCCCCCGCCTCCGCTTCCGCCCTTGTCTCCGCCCCCGTTCTTGCGCCCGTCGCGCGCCCCCGGGTCGGCGGCGCGCAGCTCACGCGTCGGGCGGTCCTGCCCGGTGCGAAGCTGGCGGGTCGGGCGGTCCTCGTACAGGTCCTCGTTCCAGCCCCGGTCCGCGGCCGAGGGTGCGCCGGAGCGCGGGCCGCGCCCGGGGGTGTTGTCACGCCGCACAGGACCTCCCCGTTGTGTTCGGGCGCTGCCGCCGGACGGGCGCGGTCACTTCGCGCACACGTTCTTGTCGTTCGCGTTGACCTTCTGCACGCCCTTCGGTGCCTTCGGTGAGTCGATGGGTTCGCCCGCCGCGGTGAAGTCCTTGCCCAGCGTCAGCTTCATCGCGCCGTCCGCACCGCCGCCGTCCGGGGACTTCTTGAGGGCGGAGGGCGGCAGTCCCATCATGTCGGCCAGCCGGGCCGCCTGGCCCGCCTGGGACGGCGCGAAGTCGAGCCGGGTCTTCGCCAGCGGCCGCGGCGCGTTGCCGCCGGCGACCGCCATGCCCGCGCCCTCGCCCTGTAGCCACGCCGCCGTCTCCTTCGCCGCTCCCGCGAGGCCGCCGCCGTTCCAGATCTGCGCCCGCACCTCGGAGACGGGCGCCTTCTTCGCCCGCGCCTTCTTCGCCTTCTCCTTCTTCTGCTGCTTCTTCACGTTGGTCATGGACCTGTCCTCCCTGACCATCTTGAAGAGCGGCGCGGCCTTGGCCTCGTCGAGGACGACGGTGGCCTTGTCGTTCGGGTTGTCCAGGACCGGGACGGTCGCGAAGGTGATGTTCTTCGTGTTCACCTTGCTCAGATCCCGTGCCAGGTCGGTCAGCTTCTTGACGCTTCCGATGCCGGTGTCGACCGTGAGCGCCTTGGTCGCCGCGTCCCCCAGCTTCAGCAGCTTCGGCGGGTTGGTGAGGTTCCCCCCGGACTTCATCTTCCGGATCATCGAGCTGAGGAACTGCTGCTGGAGCTTGATGCGGCTCAGGTCGCTGCCGAAGCCGACCGAGTACCGGGTCCGTACGAACGCCAGTGCGTCCTCGCCCTCCAGGGTGTGCTTCCCGGCCTTGAGCTTGAGGTGCGACTTGGGGTCGTCGATGTCCTTGGCGACGCAGACCGGGACGCCGCCGACCGCGCTGGACAGCTCCTTGACCGCGTTGAAGTCGGCCATCATAAAGTGGTTGATCTTGATGTCCATCATCTTCTCGACGGTGCGCCAGGTGCAGCCGGGGTCCCGCTCCTCCTGGCCCAGGCTGGTGTTGAAACGTACGTTCTGCTCGCCCGGGATCGTCCTGGTGGAGCCGTTCTCCTGCTTGGTGGGGCAGCTCGGGATGTCCGTGACCATGTCGCGCGGGATGGACAGCGCGGTGGCGTTCGAACGGTCCTTCGAGACGTGGAAGAGGAGGGTGGTGTCGGCGTGGCCGACGCTGTCCTTGTCGCCGTAGCCGGTGTTGCCCTTGCCTTTGCGCGCATCGGTGCCGATGACCAGGATGTTCACCGGGCCGTCGGTGGTGGCGGAGTTGTTTATCCCGACGTCGACCTTGTCGATGTTGCCGTTGAGGCGCTGGTAGACGTACCAGGCCCCGGCACACCCCGCCACCAGCAGGAAGCCCATGGTTCCGCCGACCCAGACCAGCGCCTTCCGCTTGCCGGACCGCTTCGGCTTCGCCTTGCGGCGCCCATGGCCGCCGTGCCCCCGGCGCCCCGACGACGCGCGCTGCGCGGGGAGCCGCGCCTCGTGGTCCGGTGCGCCCTCGCGCCCGGCGCGGTCGGCCGGTTCCCCGTAGCTGTCGTAGCCGTCGTGGCTGTCGTAGCCGTCGTGGCGCTCGTGACTCTGGTGGCTGTCGTAGCCCCCGTGGCCCGGGTGGCCGCCGTAGTCCTCGTACCCGCCGCCGGGGTTCCCGTAGGGGTCGTAGCCGGGCCGGCCGCCGTAGCTGTCGTAGCTGTCTTCCGAGGGGGATCGTCTCTGGCGCGGCGCGGTGGGGCGGCGGTTTCCGTACGAATCCTGGGAGCCGTCGGCGCCGGGGTTCAGCCGCAGCACATAGCTGCCGGTGTTCGGGTCGAACACCCACTGATCCGCGGGGTCGACATCTCCCGCGCGCTCACGGCCTTGCGCGTCCACGATTGCGTGAGTCCTCCATTGAACCGGCTACTACTGCCGCTCCGGGGCAGACCGGAGCGCTCACACTATCCGCCAGGTTCGACGCCCAGCGACAACGGTGACAATTTCCACTCCGTCAGAATCGGTCAATTCGCCTCATTCTCAGCTCCGTTCGGTGCACAGATATCGCGGGCTGCCGTGGTGCCACGGTAGGCGGAGTCGGCGTCCGCCTTCCCTTCGCCTTCCGCTTCCTTGCGGGGGCGCTGCCCTGCGTCACCCTTCGCGGACCCGGCGTCAGCGGTGTCCGGCCCTTCGGACGCGAGGTGTACGGGGCGGTCGTTGCGGAGCCTGGTGAACAGCTCGTCGGCCTCCGGTTGCACGAGCTCATCGCGGTTGGCATCCAGTGCGTAGGACTGTCGGGGAACCGTAAGAAAGCGCACCTGGTCTTCCGGGATATCGCGTACGGCACGCACCAGTTCGTAGAGCTCCGGGAGGGAATCCAACCCGGAATCGGCCGTCAGCGCGGACGTGGCCGCGTCAAGAACCGGATAGACCTTTCCGGGGTTCAGCAGCACACCTGTGCTGCGCACTTTCTTTACAAGAGATCCCAGGAACTGCTGCTGCCGGTCGATGCGCCCGGTGTCGCTGCCGTCCCCGATGCCGTGCCGGGCGCGCACGTAGCCCAGGGCGTCCCCGCCGTGCAGCGTCTGCCGCCCGGCCGGGAGGTCCAGCAGCGCCTGCTTGTCGTGCACCGGCTCGGACAGGCACACCTCGACCCCGCCCACCGCGTCCACCAGCTTCTTGAAGCCCCGGAAGTCGACGACCAGATGGTGGTCGACGCGGATGTCCGTCATCTTCTCGACGGTGCGGATGGTGCACGCCGTACCGCCGAACTCGAAGGCCCAGTTGAACTGGGCGAGCCGGGCACGGGTGCGGCCGCCGTCCCGCGCGGTGCACTCCGGGACCCGCGTCATCAGGTCGCGCGGGATGGACACCCCCAGGGCGCTCTTCCGGTCGGCGGCGATGTGCAGCAGGATCGCCGTGTCCGCGCGCTCGCTGCCCTCGTCCCTGCCGTAGGCGCCGTTGCCGTCGCCGCGCGTGTCCGAGCCCAGCAGCAGGATGTTCTGCGCCTTGCCCGCTATCGGGACGGGCCGCTCGTGCTCGTAGCGTGCGAGCTCGTCCGCCGTGTCCTGGTCGGTGCGGATGTTGCCGTTGAGCTTCTGGTAGAGGGACCAGCCCGCACCCGCGGCGCCCAGCACCAGCACCGAGACCGCCAGCGCCGCCCAGCGCAGCCAGCGGCGACGGCGGCGCGGAGCTCCCGGGGCGTCGGGCGGGGCGTCGGACGCGTCGGGCGCGGCGGCGGACTCGGTCTCGGGGGTGGCGGACTCGTGAACGGTGTCCGGTTCGGTCACGGCTGCCACATCCCTCACGTACTTGACGGCGACTAGGCGTACTGGCGTGCGGGTGCGCCGGTCACAGAAACAGACGTCCGAGAGGCGCGCATGGTTGTACGCACTGCCGATCATGTGTCCGGACCGGTGGCCCGGCCACCGTCAGACGGCGGTGTGGGTGATGCGTTCGCTCTCCTTGCGCTTGTCGAGGGACGGCGCGTCCAGCAGCTCCAGCCGGGGCGCGAGCACGGCCGAGCCGCCGGCCGCCAGCGGCGCCAGCAGACCCGCGCTCACCCCCTCCCAGCTGTCGAACGCCAGTGCCGACAGCAATCGCGAGCCCTCCGACAGACCGCGCGCTGCGGCGTCCGCCGTCGCGCGTTCCACGATCCGCGCCCCTGTCAGCTCCGCTGCGCCGGGCAGTGCGAGCGCCGGCGCATCCGGGTCCACGGGGGCGTACGGCACGAACCGGTCGCCCTGGCCCGGCGCAGCGACCGCGTAGTCGGTGAAGCCCTCGGGCGGCTGGGGAAAGCGCGCGCCCAGCGGACGCAGGCTGAGTGCGATCCGCTCGCCCGAGCAGGCCCGCGCTGCCTCCAGCGCGTCCGGGTCCGGGCCGCTGACCGCGATGTCCGCGCCTGCGGGGTCGCCCTGCAGGTCGGCGACGACTCCGGTGGACGCGCAGGCGAGCAGCCAGACCGCCGTCTGCCAGTGCGCGGGCAGCAGCAGCGCCAGCCGGTCGCCGGGCTCGGCGGCCAGCTCGTCCTGGAGCAGATTCGCGGTCTTCGCCACCCAATTGGCGAAGGTGGTGACGGAGAGTTCGACGCGCTCGCCGGTCGCGTCGTCGTAGTACGTCACCAAAGGGCGGGACGGATCGTTGCTCAGTGTCGAGCGCAGCAGGTCGGCGGGGGTGCGATCGGTGGCGTTCATTCGCGCAAGCGTACGCCGGGAGCACAGTGGCGCGGCGTCAGAACCGGGGTGGGGAGGCGGCGGTGAGGGTTCGTGAGTGGCTGTCGTACGGAGTCCTGAATAGACAGGAACATCCCGATATGTCCACGATCGTGGACATGCGTGCACACCTTGCAACCACGGTCGGAGTCGTTGGAGCGGCGGCGCTGCTGCTGCCGCTCATCCCCCTCGCGGACCGCGCGTCCGACGGGTCGTCGGCCGACAGCCCGCCCCCGGACGCGGCGCGTCCGGCCGCCGAAGCCGTCCGGGCGGACGACCCGGTGGCGGGCAGCACCCAGTCGCTGCCGTTCGCCGTCCAGCCCGCCGAGCCGTCCGCCGAGCCGTCAGCCTCGCCGTCCGCCGCGCCGGACGGCGCCAGAGCGGCAGACACGGCGGATACGGCCGACACGGCGGATACGGCAGTGGCGCAGACCGGCGCCGCGGACTCCGCGACCGCGGTCGTCACGGCCCGGACAGTGCGCCCGTACTCCCTGGTGGGCGTCGTCTGGAAGAGCGCGGAGGCCCGGCTGCACGGGCGCGTCCAGGTGCGGACGCGCGCCGTGGACAGCGGGCGCTGGTCGGCCTGGCGGGACCTGGAGGAGCACCCCGGCGACGCGCCCGACGAGGCCGCGGACGGCAACCCGGCGGACGACGGCGGGGCGCAAGACGGCGCAGCGCACGACGGCAGGGCGCACGACGGCCGGGCGCACGACGGCGGGGCGCCCGCCGCGAAGGAGCCCGGCGAGGCGGTACCGGGCGCCCGGATGCGCGGAGCGACGGCACCGCTGTGGGTCGGCCCCTCCGACGGAGTCCAGGCGCGCATCCTCCCGGAGCGGCCTCACGGGGGGGAGAGCCCTGCGGGCCCCGGCGGCTCCGCGGGCCCGGCGCGCTCCGCGGAGCCGCTCCCGGAGGGGCTGCGCCTCGAACTCGTCGATCCGGGCCCCGAGCCCGCCCGCGACGGAGCCGTCCGCGCCCGGCCCGTGGCGGACATGGCCGGACAGCAGGCGCACGGCGCGGCGGCCGGAGGGCCGCTCACTCCGGCGTACGGCGTGCCCCGCGCGGCGCACGCGGCACGCGGCAACACGGCTGCGCGCCCGCGCATCGTGACGCGCAAGGGCTGGGGCGCGGACGAGCGCCTCCGCAAGGGCGGCTATCTCTACACGCGCACGGTCCGGGCGGCGTTCGTCCACCACACAGCCGGCAGCAACGACTACAGCTGTGCGCAGGCACCTTCCATCATCCGGAGCATCTACCGGTACCACGTCCAGAGCAGCAAGTGGCGGGACGTCGGTTACAACTTCCTCGTCGACAAGTGCGGCACCATCTACGAGGGCCGCGCCGGGGGTGTGGCCAAGCCCGTGATGGGCGCCCACACTTACGGTTTCAACGACGACAGCACGGGCATCGCTGTCCTCGGCTCGTTCTCCAGCACACGACCGTCGGCGGCAGCCGTCGAGGCCGTCTCCCGGATCACCGCGTGGAAGCTCGGACTGCACGGTGTCAATCCGCGCGGCACGACGCGGCTGACCTCCGGCGGCGGCAAGTACAAGAAGGGAAGCAGGGTCAAGTTGCACACCGTCTCCGGCCATCGCGACGGATACAACACCGCGTGTCCCGGAGAGCGGCTCTACGGCCAACTGGGCACCGTACGCGCCAAGGCCGCCCGGCTGCAGGGCCGGTGAGCGGCTGAGCCGGAGAGCGGCCGGACCGGCCGTACGCCCGCGGACCCCGGCAGGAAGCAGAGACGATCAGGTGACTGAAGCGATCCTTCTGGTCGGGGGCAAGGGCACCCGGCTGCGTCCACTGACAGTGCACACACCGAAGCCCATGGTCCCGGCCGCCGGTGTGCCCTTCCTCACCCACCAGCTGGCGCGGGCCCGCGCCGCGGGGGTCGACCACGTCGTGATGGCGACCTCCTATCTGGCCGAGGTGTTCGAGCCGTACTTCGGCGACGGCTCCCACCTGGGGCTGCATCTGGAGTACGTCACCGAGGAGGAGCCGCTCGGCACCGGCGGCGCCATCCGCAACGTCGCCGCCCGCCTCCACTCGCGCCCGGACGAGCCGGTCCTGGTCTTCAACGGGGACGTGCTGTCCGGGCTCGACATCCGCGCCCTCGTCGACGCGCACACGGCGGCGTGCGCGGATGTCTCGCTCCACCTCACCCGCGTCACCGACCCCCGCGCCTTCGGGCTCGTGCCCACCGACGGCGGCGGCCGGGTGACGGCGTTCCTGGAGAAGCCGCAGGCCCCCGAGGAGATCGTCACCGACCAGATCAACGCGGGCTGCTACGTCTTCAACCGCTCCGTCATCGACACCATCCCCGCCGGCCGGCCCGTGTCGGTCGAGCGGGAGACGTTCCCCGTGCTGCTGGCCGCCGGGGCGCATCTGCACGGCATGGTCGACTCCACCTACTGGCTCGACCTGGGCACCCCTCAGTCCTTCGTCCGCGGCTCCGCCGACCTCGTCCTGGGCCGCGCCCCCTCCCCGGCCGTGCCCGGCCGGTGCGGTGAGCGCCTCATCCTGGACACCGCCGAGGTCGCCGGGGACGCCAAGCTGACCGGCGGCTCGGTGGCCGGCGCGGGCGTCGCCGTCGGCCCCGGCGCCCGTATCGACGGCAGCGCGCTGCTGGACGGTGCGGTGATCGCGTCCGGCGCCCGCATCCGCGACTCGATGATCGGCACGGGGGCGCGGATCGGCGCCGACACGGTGCTGGACGGCGCGGTGGTCGGGGACGGCGCGGTGGTCGGCGACGGCAACGAACTGCGCGGCGGCATCCGGGTGTGGTGCCACGCCCGGATCCCGGCGGGCGCGGTCCGCTTCTCGTCCGACACCTGACGCCCCGAAGGGGCCGAAGGGACCCGCAGGGGCACCGGACCTGCCCCTGCGCGGCTGCGCGGCTGCGCGGCGGGACGCGGCGCGTGCGTCCGGGAAGCGACCCCCTACCCTTGCGCCGTGTCCCTCTCCCGCACCTGGACCCCGCCGGGTCCGTACGACCTCCGCCGCAGCCTGCGCGTGCTCCAGCGCGGTCCGTACGACCCGACGTACCGGACGGAGGGCACCACGGTCTGGCGGGGCACCCGCACCCCGGACGGCCCGGCGGCGCTCCGGCTGGTCCAGCGGCCGGATCCGCGGGGCAGCGGCGGCGGGACCGTATGCGCGGACGCGTGGGGACCCGGCGCGTGCTGGGTGGTTGAGCGCCTCCCCGCGCTGCTGGGCGCCGACGACGACCCGGCCGCGTTCGTCCCGCACCATCCGCTGACCCGCGAGGCGCACCGCCGCCACCCCGGTCTGCGGCTGATCCGCACGGAGCGGGTCCTGGAGGCGCTGATCCCCTCGGTCCTGGAGCAGAAGATCACCACCGAGGAGGCGTACCGCTCCTGGCGGCGCCTCGTACGCCGGTACGGGGAGCGCGCCCCGGGCCCGCATCCCGACCTGTGGGTGATGCCGTCGGCGCGGGCCTGGACCCGCGTCCCGTCCTGGGAGTGGCACCGCGCCGGTGTCGACCAGAAGCGGTCGGCGGCCGTCGTCCGCGCGGCCCAGCGCGCGAGCCGTATGGAGGAGGCCGCCCATATGGCGCTGGACGCCGCGCTCGCCCGTCTCCAGGCGATCCCCGGCATCGGCCCGTGGACGGCGGCCGAGACCCTGCAGCGCAGCAACGGCCACCCGGACGCCGTCACGGTCGGCGACCTCCACCTGCCCCGTATCGTCGGCCACTCCCTCACCGGAGCGCGGGACACGGACGACGCGGAGATGCTGGCGCTGCTCGCGCCGTACGCGGGGCAGCGGCACCGCGCCGCGCGGCTCATCGTGCTCGCGGGGCGGGGGCCTGCCCGCCGCCGGCCGAAGCGGCCCGTCGGGAACATCGCCCCGCTCTGACGACCCGTGCGCGCCGCAGGGCGCGGGTCGGGTGCTGCCGCCCGCTCGGTCAGCGGGTGATCGTGAACGCGTCGGCGTCCCGCGCCGGCCGCTCCCTCGGGGGTGCCGCCGCGCGCCCCACGGCCACCGCTCCCATGGGGTCCCAGTCGCCCGGCAGCTCCAGCACATCCCGTACGACGTCCCGGCAGAACATCGTCGAGGACACCCACGCGGAGCCCAGTTGCTCACCGGCGAGCGCGACGAGGAAGTTCTGGATGCCCGCGCCGACCGCGACGACGAACATCTCCCGCTCGGCCCCGGCCCGCCGCGCGTCCGGGTAGGGGTGTGCCCCGTCGGCGACGAGGCACGGCACGACGAGATACGGCGCGTTCCGCAGCACGTCGCCGCGCCGCACCCGCCTGGCGATGCTCTGCTCGCTCTTGCCGTCCCGCCGCAGGTCGGCGATCCACTGCTCGCGCATCGCGTCGAGCAGCCGCAGCCGCGACTCCTCGCTCTGCAGCAGCACGAACCGCCAGGGCGTGGTGTGGTGCGGGGCCGGAGCGGTCACGGCGGCGGCGACGGCCCGGTGTACCGCGGCCGGGTCCACCGGGTCGTCGGTGAACTCCCGTACGGTTCTGCGCTGTGCGACCGCCTCGCGCACGGCCTCCGAGGTGCCCAGCCGGAACATGTCCTTCGACGGGTCCCGGACCAGCTCCCGCGCGGACGCCGCCCCCGGGCCGTCCGCCGTGTCCGCAGCGTCCGCCGGGCCCGTCACATGCTGGCGGAGCCCGCGGACGACCGCGACCGGGAACCCGCCCGCCTTGCCCTTGACCAGCTCGCCGGCCGCCGCCAGCTCGTCGCCGACGGCCGTGACCGTCACGCCGAGCTCGTTGCCGTGGGCGTCCGCGCTGCCGCGCAGGTCGTCCAGGACGCGGACGCCGTCGGCGCCGATGGCGACGTCCGTCTGGCCCTCGCGCCAGGGCCGTCCGAACGTGTCGGTGACCACGACCCCGACGTGGACGCCCAGCGCCTCCGCGAGGCCCTCGCGGATCCGGCGCGCCGACGCGTCGGGGTCCTCCGGCAGCAACAGGACCGTGCCCGCGGGGGTGTTCGAGGCGTCGACCCCGGCCGCCGCCATCACGAAGCCGTGCCGGGACTCCACGATCCGGGTGGACCCGCGCCGGGCGACCACCCGCACGCTCTCCGCGTCGACGGCCGCCTCGCGGTCCTCGGCCCGCACGATCCGTCCCTCGGCCTTGCTGACCACCTTCGAGGTGACGACCAGGACGTCGCCGTCGGCCGGCGGCCGCGCGTGCGGCGCGCTCGCGGCGGCGGCGATGAGCTTGACCAGGTCGTCGCCCGGCCGGACCTCCGGGATGCCGGGCAGCGCCCAGACCTCGTACGAGGGCACCGCTGTCATGCCCGTACCTCCTCGGCGAGCAGCAGGGACTGCCGTGCCATCTCGGCGGTGGCCTCGGTGCCGTTCATCATCAGCGGTACGGCCCGGCAGCGGATGCCCGCCTCCTGAACGGACGGCACGGAGTCCTCGTCCACCGTGTCCACGAGCCAGCCGTCGAGCAGCCCGGAGCCGTAGTGCCGGGCGACGGCGGCGGCCGTCGTCTCCACGCCGACGGCGGACAGCACCTTGTCGGCCATCCCGCGCACCGGGGCCCCGCCGACGACGGGGGAGAGGCCGACGACCGGCACCCCGGCGTCCGCGATGGCCTCCCGGATGCCGGGGACGGCGAGGATGGTGCCGATGCTCACCACGGGGTTGGACGGCGGGAAGAGCACGACGTCGGCGTCCGCGATGGCCTCCAGCACGCCGGGCGCCGGCTTGGCGGCGTCCGCGCCGACCGGCACGACGGCGTGCGCGTCGACGGAGGCCCGCAGCCGCACCCAGTACTCCTGGAAGTGCACGGCCCTGCGGCTCTCGGCGCCCTCGCCGGGCGCGGACTCGCCGAGGTCCGCGGTGTCGATGAGCACATGGGTCTCGACGCGGTCGTCGGTCATCGGCAGCAGCCGCACCCCCGGCTGCCAGCGGGTGCACAGCGCCTCGGTGACGGCGCTGAGCGGGTAGCCCGCTGCGATCATCTGGGTGCGGACGATGTGGGTCGCGAAGTCGCGGTCGCCGAGCCCGAACCATCCGGGGCCGACGCCGTAGGCCGCCAGCTCCTCCTTCACCACGAAGGTCTCGTCGGCCCGGCCCCAGCCCTGCCCCTCGTGGATGCCGCCGCCGAGCGTGTACATCAGGGTGTCGAGGTCGGGGCAGATCTTCAGCCCGAACAGATGGATGTCGTCGCCGGTGTTGCCGATGACGGTGATCTCCGCGTCCGGCGCGGCGGACTTGAGCCCCCGCAGGAAGCGGGCGCCGCCGATGCCCCCGGCCAGAACCACAATGCGCTGCATGGCCACAGTCTTGCAGCCACGGGCGCGGCCCCGTCACGTGGCCAGCGCTTCGGCCCCGGTTTCGCGCCCGGTTGTGAAGGGGACCGAGCAGTGCATGGGCATTTCGGTCAGACCCGGGAAGTACACATGCACACTCACGGCCGGTGTCAGACCGTCGTTGACCACTTCGTGCACGTACCCCGGCGCGAACACCTGAGTGGTGCCCGCCCGGAGCGTGCGCCGGGCGCCTCGGGCGCGTTCGGTCAGCTCTCCCTCCAGCACGGCGAAGACGCCGGAGGACGGGCCGTGGTCGTGGGTGCCGCTGCCCTGTCCGGGCAGCCAGCTCAGCAGCCAGACCTCGTAGCCGGGCCCGGTGCGCAGCCGGTGGTACCAGCGGACCGTGGGGTCGAAGCGCACGAGCGGCGCCCAGCGGGCGCGGTCGGCGGCGAGCGTACGGACGAGCCCGGCGAAGCCCGCGACGGTCGAGGGGTGGTCGGCGGGCGCGGGCAGGAGGTGCGGGACGGCGAGCGGGTCGCCGGCGATTTCAACGTCGCTGTTCACGTGCGGAGCGCTTTCGGGGAGAAGAGGGTGCGGGTCGCGGTGGTCGGCTCAGCAGCAGCGACAGCGACAGCGCTCCATGCCGTCCATGACGTCTGAGGCGGCGGACAGCAGCCCGCGGCGGGGCGTGCGGTTCTCAGAGGTCACTGGCATGGGATCCAGGGGAACGGTGCGCGTGGGCCACTGTCAACCGGATGTCCGGTTTGTCGGCAATCTTTCATCACATCCGGTTGCCGGTGGCGAGGAAAGGTTTGTGCGCCCGCGGAGCGGAGAAAGGGGCGGCCAAGCCGTGCGCGGGCGCCGTTGTACTTCTGTGATCCGGCCGTTATACGGGCCGGGTGGCCGCCACGGAGAGCTGTCATAGTTTGTAGTGATTTGAACACTTACCGCGAACCTTTGGTTCCGCCGAGTGAATAACGGGTTCAATAGCAGATCTCGGCTTGACTGGCCCGGATCGGCGCACTTGTAATTTCACCCGTGTCGTTCAGCAGGGTCCGATAACGGCGGCATCACGGGGACGTAAAGACTTCACGAGGGGCGCGCACATGACCGAGCTGTTCCAACAACTGCTGGTCGAAGAGGCGGACGAAGAGCTCGGCTGGCAGGAGCGCGCGCTGTGCGCGCAGACCGACCCGGAGTCGTTCTTCCCCGAGAAGGGCGGATCCACGCGCGAGGCGAAAAAGGTCTGCCTCGCCTGCGAAGTCCGCTCGGAGTGCCTCGAATACGCCCTCGCGAACGACGAACGCTTCGGTATCTGGGGCGGCCTGTCCGAACGTGAACGCCGCCGCCTGAAGAAAGCCGCCGTGTGACCTGACCGCCGTCCGGCCCGCGGCCCGGCCCCCGCCGGACCGGCCGCGGCCAGAAGCACACGGGCACCGGCCGGCCCGCCGCGAGCCGCTAATGTGGGGCCGTCCTGCGGCGCACCCCCTCCCCGGACTCCCCGGGCACGTGCGCCCATCGCTCCGATTCAGCGTCCCCCGGGGGCTTGCGTGCACAGCCATACGGCCCACTACGAGTCGGCCACAGCGGGGCCGGCCGCCACCGCTCCCGCGCCGTTCGCACCCGCCACACCCCCCGAGTTCCCGCGGCACGTGGTCACCGCCGTGCTCGTCGCCCACGACGGCGCGCGCTGGCTGCCCGAGACCCTCGCCGGGCTGCTCGGCCAGGACCGCCCCGTGCAGAACGTCGTCGCCGCCGACACCGACAGCGCCGACGACTCCGCGCGGCTGCTCGCCGAGTCCCTGGACGCCGCGCGCGTCCTCCACCTGGCGCGCCGCACGGGCTTCGGCGCGGCCGTCGACGAGGCCGTCAGGACCGCCCCCGTCCTCACCCCCGAGGACCTGCCGTACCTCAAGCGTCCCAGCGGCTGGGACCCCGTCGGCCGCACCTGGCACGACGAGGCGTACGACGTGCCGGAACTGCCCTACGGCGAACCCGTCCAGTGGCTCTGGCTGCTGCACGACGACTGCGCCCCGGAGGCCGACGCGCTCACCCAGCTGCTGCACGCCGTCGACGCGGACCCCTCGGTCGGCGTCGCAGGACCCAAGCTCCGCAGCTGGTACGACCGCAGGCAGCTGCTGGAGGCGGGCGTCTCCATCGCCAACAGCGGACGTCGCTGGACCGGCGTCGAACGGCGCGAACAGGACCAGGGGCAGCACGACCAGACGCGGCCCGTGCTGTCCGTGTCCTCCGCCGGCATGCTCATCCGGCGTGACGTCTTCGAGCAGCTGGGCGGCTTCGACCGGCGGCTGCCGCTGATGCGGGACGACGTCGACCTGTGCTGGCGCGCCCAGGCCGCGGGCCACCGGGTGCTCGCCGTCCCGGACGCGGTGCTGCGGCACGCGGAGGCCGCCTCCCGTGAGCGCCGCCCCATCGACTGCGTGGGCCGCGCCCGCGGCGGCGCCAGCCCGCACCGCGTCGACAAGGCCGGCGCCGTCTACACCCTGCTGGCCAACGCGCCCGGGGCGAAGCTCCCCTGGGTGCTGCTGCGGCTGGTCCTCGGCACCGTGCTGCGCACCCTCGCCTACCTCGTCGGCAAGGCGCCGGGGCAGGCACTGGACGAGATCACCGGCCTGACCGGCACCCTGCTGCGCGGCGGTCAGATCGCCGCCGCGCGCAAGCGGCGCGGCAGGCCCGTCGTCGCCCACGGCGACCTGCGCCCGCTCTTCCCGCCGCCGGGCGCCACCCTGCGCGCGACCGCCGAACAGGTCGCCGGCAGCCTCGGCGGGCGCTCCGAGCCCGAACCCTCCTCCGGAGGGCGGCACGGGGCCGTCGAGTCGGGGCCGGGCGACGAGGACGCGGACTTCCTGGAGGTCGACCAGTTCGCACGGCTGCGGCGGATCGGCCGCAGGCCCGCGCCCGTGCTGTTCGCCGTGCTGCTGGTGGCCTCCCTCGTCGCCTGCCGCGCCCTGTTCGGCGGCGGCGCCCTGGCGGGCGGCGCGCTGCTGCCCGTACCGGACGGCGTGTCCGGCCTGTGGGCCCGCTTCTGGGACAGCTGGCACCCGGTGGGCACCGGCGGCACCGAGTCGGCACCGCCCTACCTCGCGGTCGTCGCCACACTGGCCACCCTGCTGCTGGGCAGCACGGGCCTGGCGCTCACCCTGCTGCTGGTCTGCTCCGTGCCGCTGGCCGGACTCTCCGCCTACTTCGCCTCCCGGCCCCTGGTGGAGTCCCGCCTGGTGCGCGCCTGGGGGAGCGTCGCGTACGCCTTCCTGCCCGCCGCCACGGGCGCACTCGCGGGCGGCCGCGTCGGCACCGCCGTCCTCGCCGTGGTGCTGCCGCTGCTCGCCCGCGCCGCCGTCGCGTCCGGCGGTCTGCGCACCCGGCCGACCTGGCGCGCCGCGTGGGCGTACGGGCTGCTGCTGACGCTCACCACGGCGTTCACCCCCGTCGTGTGGCCGATCGCGCTGCTGCTCACCGTGGCCGCGCTCGCCCTGTGCCGCCGTACCGGGCAGTCGCCGGGCGCGGCGGCGGTGCGCGCGGTGATCGCGCTGGCGACGCCCATGGTGCTGCTGGCGCCGTGGTCGATGACACTGCTCACCAGCCCGAAGGACTTCCTCAGGGAGGCCGGGCTGCCCTACGGCGCCTCCGCGGCCTCCACGACCGACCTGCTCGCCCTCTCACCCGGCGGCCCGGGGACGTTCGGCGGGCCGCTGCTCGCCGGAGTGCTCCTCGCCGCGCTCGCCGCGCTGCTGCGCGCCGACCGCCGGCTCGCCGTCGGCGCGGCCTGGGCGGCGGCGCTGGCGGGACTGCTGTTCGCCGGGCTGTCCAACGGCCCCGCCTGGGCCGGGCCCGGCACCCTCGTCTACGGCCTCGCGCTGCTGAGCGCCGCCGCCGTCGGTGCCGACGGCGCCAAGGAGCGGGTGGCAGCGCAGAGCTTCGGCTGGCGGCAGCCGGTGGCCGCGCTCGTCGCCGCCGCCGCTGTCGCCGGGCCCCTCGTGCTGGCCGCCGGCTGGATGGCGGGCGGTGCGGACGGCCCGCTCTCCCGGCGCGACCCCGTCCAGGTGCCCGCGTTCGTCGCGGAGGAGTCCGGCACCGAGGACCAGGCGCGCACCCTGGTGCTCGCCGGGGAGGGCGACAGGGACGGGAGCGGCGGCACGGCCGTCTCCGGCGTCTCCTACACCCTGGTGCGCGGTTCGGGC
Source organism: Streptomyces boncukensis (assembly GCF_011045075.1). Taxonomy (GTDB): domain Bacteria; phylum Actinomycetota; class Actinomycetes; order Streptomycetales; family Streptomycetaceae; genus Streptomyces; species Streptomyces boncukensis. The sequence continues at coordinate 739 of NZ_JAAKZZ010000140.1, read as the reverse complement.
GCCCGGATGGGCGACGCCGACCTGGCGGCCGCCGGCACGGCCGACAAGCGGCTCGGCGCAGTGGTGGCCCATCTGGTGGCCGGTTCCGGCGCCGACCAGACGCACCAGCTGGGCGGCTACGCGGTGCGCTACGTCCTGGTGCGGGACGGCGCGCCGCGCCGGATGAGCCGCGTCCTGGACGCGACACCGGGCCTGACCCGGCTCAGCCAGGCAGACGGCAGCGCCCTGTGGCGCGTGGACCGCCAGGTGTCCCGGGTGTCGATCGTCCCGGGCGGCGCGCAGGGCGGCGCAGCGGGCGACTCGGGGGGCGACGCCGGCGGGGCCGTCACCGCGCCTGTCGCCGTTGCCGCCGGGCCGGTCGAGGCGCACACCAAGGTGCCGGCGGGCCCGTCCGGACGGCTGCTCCGCGTCGCCGACGCGGCCGACGGCGGCTGGCAGGCCACGCTGGACGGCGCCCCCCTCAAGCGCGTCACCGTCGACGGCTGGGCGCAGGGCTTCGAACTGCCCGCCAAGGGCGGCCGGCTGGACCTCACCTACGACACCCCGCTCACCCACACCGCCTGGAAGTGGGCCCAGGGGCTGCTGGCCCTGGTCGTCCTCGTCCTCGCCCTCCCCGGCCGCCGCTCCGACGTCGACGACGACCTGCCGGACGCCCCCGAGGGCGAGCCGGAGCCGCCCACGGGCGACGGCCGCAGGGCGCGCCGGCTGCGCGCCGCCGCTGCCGAGGCCCCCCAGGGGC
>NZ_JAAKZZ010000013.1 GCF_011045075.1 Streptomyces boncukensis | reverse complement strand
GCTGGAGTCCGCGGCGGGCGCCGCGGCCCGGCGCGAGGAGGCCGGGAGCGGCGGCGCGGACGGGGCCGGGGGCCCCTTCGAGCGGGGGATGCGGGTTCGCCGCGAGGTCCTCGGCGACGCCCATGTGGACCGGGCCACACAGGCGGCCGACGACTTCACCGACGACTTCCAGCACTTCCTCACCCGCTACGCCTGGGGCGAGGTGTGGACGCGGCCGGGCATCGACCGGCGCACCCGCTCGGTGGTCACCCTCACCGCGCTGGCCGCCCGCGGCCACACCGACGAACTCGCCTTCCACACCCGCGCCGCGCTGCGCAACGGCCTCACCCCGGACGAGATCAAGGAAGTGCTGCTGCACACCGGGGTGTACTGCGGCCTGCCCGCGGCGAACTCCGCGTTCGCCGCGGCGCAGCGGGTGATCCGGGAGGAAACAACACCGGAGGAGTAGGAGAATGTCCGGCATGGAACTGATCAAGAAGGGCCACGCCTGTGTACGCCTCGCCGAGGACGGGCGCACCCTCGTCATCGACCCCGGAGTCTTCAGCGAGCCGGACGCGGCGCTGGGCGCCGACGCGCTGCTCGTCACCCACGAGCACCCCGACCACTTCGACGAGGCCCGGCTGCGCGTCGCCATGGAGGCCAACCCGGCGGCCGAGATCTGGACCCTGCGCAGCGTTGCCGACCAGATCGCCGCGGCGTTCCCGGGCCGCGTCCACACGGTCGGGCACGGCGACACCTTCGAGGCGGCGGGCTTCGCGGTGGAGGTGCACGGGGAGCTGCACGCCGTCATCCACCCGGACGTCCCCCGCGTCACCAACGTGGGCTTCGTGGTGGACGGCAGCGTCTTCCATCCGGGCGACGCCCTCACCGTCCCCGAGCGCCCTGTCGAGACGCTGCTGCTCCCGGTGCAGGCGCCCTGGAACAAGTTCTCCGAGGTCCTCGACTACGTCCGCGAGGTCCGGCCGCAGCGCGCGTACGACATCCACGACGGGCTGCTGAGCGACATCGGCGTCGGCTTCTTCGAGCGCCAGCTCGGTCCGGGCGGCCCCGGCACGGGCGGCACGGACCACGCCCACCTGGCGGTGGGCGAGAGCGTCAGTGTCGGTCCCTCCCGATAAGGTCCGTCCATGCGTATCGCCACCTGACGGTGTTTTCCGGGGGGCGACCCCCGGACCCCCGGCCGGGTGTGGCTTCGGGGGGTGAGCCCGCTCGCTTCGAGAAGGACGAACATGCGTATCGCCACCTGACGGTGTTCTCCGGGGGGCAACCCCCGGACCCCCGGCCGGGCGCGGCCTCGGAGGCTGAGCCCGCTCGCTTCGACAAGGACGAACATGCGTATCGCCACCTGACGGTGTTTTCCGGGGGGCGACCCCCGGACCCCCGGCCGGGCGCGGCCTCGGGGGGTTGAGCCCGCTTCCCTCGACAAGGACGAACATGCGTATCGCCACTTGGAACATCAACTCGATCACCGCGCGGCTGCCGAGGCTGCTGGACTGGCTCGCGTCGGCCCAGCCGGACGTGCTCTGCCTCCAGGAGCTGAAGGTCGCCGCCGACGCCTTCCCCCAGGAGCCGCTGCGAGAGCTCGGGTACGAGTCGGTGGTGAGCGCGGGCGGCCGGTGGAACGGCGTCGCGGTGCTCTCCCGGGTCGGCATCGCGGACCCGGCCACCGCGCTGCCGGACGCGCCGGAGTACGAGGGGGTGGTCGAGGCCCGCGCCGCGGCGGCGACGTGCGGCGGCGTCCGCGTCTGGTCGGTGTACGTCCCCAACGGCCGCGAGGTCGACCACCCGCACTACGCGTACAAGCTGGAGTGGCTGGCGGCGCTGAAGGAGACGGCCGCGTCCTCGGCGCCCTCCCCGTCCCCCTTCGCGATCCTGGGGGACTACAACATCGCGCCCACCGACCAGGACGTGTGGGACATCGCCCTGTTCGACGGCGCCACCCATGTGACGCCCGCGGAGCGCGCCGCGCTCGCGGCCCTGGAGAAGTCGGGCCTGAAGGAGGTCTACCCGCGCGCCCTGAAGTACGACGTCCCGTTCACCTACTGGGACTACCGCCAGCTCGGCTTCCCCAAGAACAAGGGCATGCGGATCGACCTCGTCTACGGCAACGCGGGCTTCGACGCGGCGGTCCAGGACGCGTACGTCGACCGGGAGGCCCGCAAGGGCAAGGGCGCCTCGGACCACGCCCCGGTGGTCGTCGACGTCGACGTGTAGGCCCCCTCCGGCGGGGCGTCCCCTCGCTCAGGTCAGGGAGTGAGCTCGCGCAGGTCGATGGAGTCCGCGAGGGCCTTCAACCCGGTGTCGCCGGGGTGCAGATGGTCGCCGGAGTCGTAGGCGGCGCGCATCCGCTCCGGCGCCGCCGGGTCCCGCACCACCGCGTCGAAGTCCAGCACCGCGTCGAAGGCGCCCCCGCTCTGCCGGACGAACGCGTTCACCTCCCGCCGCTTGCGGTCCACTTCCGCCGTGCAGTCGTGGTAGCCCCCGCACGGCGTCACCGTGGCCGCGACCACCCGCAGCCCGCGCTCCCGCGCCCGCGCGGCGATGTCCCGCATCCCGGCGATCACCTCGCTCGAAGAGGCGCCCCACCGCACGTCGTTGATGCCCTCGAACAGGACGACGGTACGGGCGCTCGTCTGGCCCAGCACGTCCCGCTCCAGCCGGTTCCGCGCGCTGACCCCGGCGGTGTCCGTGGAGACCCCGTCGCCGGGATAGCGGTCGGAGGTGACGCGGTTCGCGGAGATCCCGTGGTTGAGGACGCCGTAGCGCGGCACGTCCCGCTGTCCCTGGAGCCGCCGCGCCAGGACGTCCGGCCAGCGCCGGTTCGCGCCCTGTGTCGAGCGCACGCCGTCCGTGATCGAGTCGCCGAGCGCGACCACGGAACCGGGCTCGCCCCGCACGTCGATGCCGGTGAGGAACGGCCACGTCGACAGCGAGCCGGTGAAGGAGCCGCCGCCCCGCTCGGCGGTGCGGTCGCCGCTGCCGGCCGTGCTCAGATACGAGCGCTGGATCGCCTTGCTGTGCACCGGCGCGGCCCGCACCGGATCCGGCAGGTGGATGCTGACCAGCAGATTGGCGTCCGGCGGCACCTCGAAGCCGACGGGGTCGCTGAACGCCTCCGCGCCCGCCGGGATCCGGGTGCCGGCGCGCCCGCCGAAGGTGAGCGGCACCGGCTTGCCCCGGGCCGCCGCGCCCTGCCGCTGGACGGCGACCGAGGCGTGGCCGATCCGTACGGGGGACGCGGCGAAGGTGTTCGCCAGCCGCACCCGGGCCCGGGAGCCGCCTGCCGAGGTGTGGACGACGAGCCGCAGCGTCTGGTCCCGCCAGCCGCCGGTGTCCGCGTAGCCGCCGGTGCTCGCCGACCAGGTGCCGGTCCAGCCCGCGGCCTCCCCGCGGACGCCGGCGGCGAAGACATGGAGGTCCGAGAGCGGGCCCGGGTCGCGGGGGAGCTCGACCGAGGAGACGGTTCGGCCGCGGGTGACCGGCACCGTCACGGCGTACAGCTTCGCCTGCTCGGTGAGCCGGCCGCCGTCCCGGGTGTTGATGTGCGGGAGCGCGAGGGCCTTGGTGGCGAGTCCGCCGCCGCGCCAGTCCTCGGCCGCGAGGTCGTAGGTGCTGCGCGAGCCGTCCGCGTAGCGCACGGTGCCGGTGCCGCGTACGGGCCCCGCAGCGCCGTCCGGCGAGGTGGCCGCGACCAGGAAGGAGACGGCGTTCCCGCGTCCGCGCAGCCGCACGAGCTGCCCGTCGGCGCGTACGTTGTCCGCCTGGCCGGGGCGGCGGTCCGGCCAGCGCAGGGCCGCGCCGTCGAGCGCGAGGCGGGCGCCGGGACGCCAGCCCGCGGCACGCAGGTCCTGCGCCGACAGCGAGCGGCCCGCGCCGTCGAAGTCGGCGGAGCCCGGCCGCGCGTCGTCGCTCACCGCACGGTTGTCGAACAGCCGGGCGAGGGGCTGGGGCTCGGACGGCGCGCCGTCCGGACCGCGCTCCCGCGCGGAGGCGGCGCCGGTCAGGGCGGGGACCGCCAGCGCTGTGGCGGCCACCAGGACGGTGAAGGAGCGGATGCACGAACGTCTCTGCACGCGACTGACCTCTCATGGGACGGCAACACACCGGTGCGCGCCCCGGATTCGACCGAGGCCCGGTGAAACTAGAGAGGCGCTCACCTGGCGTCAAGGTGTCCAACGCGGCACAGCACGTAGCGGCACGCGCAGCGTGCCCTGTGGTGGCGCGGCGGTCCGGATGACACGCTGAGACGTATGCACATCCCTTTTCTGGACAACTGGCGCAGACGGTTCGGCGGGGCGGAGGACACCGCGCCGGGCAGCGCGGTGTCCAGCGACCCCGACGGCGCGACGCAGCTGCTCTCCGAGTGCGAGCTGCTGCGGGAGCGGGCGGGCGGCGCGGGGGTCGAACTCGACGACAGCGTCGAGTCCTTGACCGCGCTCGACCAACTCCTGCCGGACTGGCGGGAGGACCCCCACGACCTGGACACCGCCTCCTGGCTCGGCACCGACGCGGGGCTCTATCTGGGCACGGTGATCGTACGGACGGTCGCGGGGGCGCGGTGGCGGCAGTGGCCGGACGGACAGCCGGTGGTGCGGCTGCCCTCCGGGAGGGACGTGGACGTGCTGGCTGCCGGCGCGAGCTGGGCGGAGAGCGGCTCCCCCGAGCTGTCGCAACTGTACGCGGAGGCCAGCGAGGACTGACGCCCCGTACGCTCTCCGGGCGCCCGCAGCGGCGCGGGGAACTGCGCACCCGGCCACGATGGTGGCGCGCTCGGCAGCCCGGCAGCGCTTGGCACTCGTCGCCGGCTGCCGCGCTCTCGTGGTTGCTCGCGCAGTTCCCCGCGCCCCTGCGGGGCGCACTTGGTGGGCCCCGCACCTTCAGGCGGTGAAGGTGATGCCGTACTCCAGGCGCCAGCGGTCGGCCCGTACCACGATGTCGGAGGTCTCCACGGCCCGGTTGTCCGCGTCGTAGTGCGTGCGCTCCACCGCCGTCACACACTGGCCGGGCGAACAGCCCAGCGACTCCGCCTCCGGACTGGTCGCGGGACGCGCCCCCACCAGTTCCACGGCGCGCACCACCCGGATCCCGATGGCGGCCAGCCGCCCCCGTACGCCCCGGCGCGCGTACGGGCCGCGCTCCGGGAACACCACATCCGTGCCCTCCGTGATCTCCAGCGGCTCCCAGCTGGTGGCCAGCTGCACCGGGCGGCGGTCGGCCAGATACTCGTACTGGGTGCACACGCCGCGCGCCTCCGGCTCGATGCCCAGCCGCCGCGCGATCCGCTCCGGCACCGGCGCCGTCGAGGAGGTCGCCTCCCACACCACCGCCGAGCCGGTCTCCCTGCCCAGGGCCGCGATCCGCGCGGCGAAGGGGGAGTCCACGGCCCCGGTCGAGCGCAGCAGCGTGCCGACCGGGGCCCGGTCCGCGACGAAGACCCCGCGCCCGAACTGGCCTTCGGCGTACCCGGCGGACTTCAGCACGCGTACGGCGCGGTCCACCGTCTGGTCGCTTGCCTCGTAGGCCCGTTTCAGCTCGGAGCGGGAGGGGATACGGGCTCCGACGGTGAGCGTCCCCTCGTCGATCTGCCGCCGCAGATCGTCGGCGATCCGCTGATAGACCGGCCTGGTGTCACCCGTGTCTCCCATCCCGGGTTCCTCTTTCCCCATGGCTCCCCAACCTGTCTGACAGGCAAGCAGGCTAGGTACCCAGGGGCTTCCTTCGTACCTAGGCTCAGAAGAGCGCCTCTTTCGTGTTGTATGCGGGTGCTGCGTGTCATCCCGGAATTGACCTGATGATGCGGATATTTTCCCTTTTCTATGGAACCGCTGATCGAGCTGCGCGGGGTCAACAAGCACTACGGCTCCCTGCATGTGCTCCGGGACATCAACCTCACCGTCGGACGGGGCGAAGTGGTCGTCGTCATCGGCCCCTCCGGATCCGGCAAGTCGACGCTGTGCCGGACCGTCAACCGGCTGGAGACGGTCGAGTCCGGCACCATCACGCTGGCCGGGCGGCCGCTGCCCGCCGAGGGCCGGGAGCTGGCCAGGCTGCGTACCGAGGTCGGCATGGTGTTCCAGTCCTTCAATCTCTTCGCGCACAAGACGGTGCTGGCGAACGTGATGCTCGCGCCGCTCAAGGTCCGCAGGAAGAACAAGGATGAGGCCGAGCGGCGCGCCCGGGAACTCCTCGAACGGGTGGGACTCGCCGACCAGGCCGCCAAGTACCCCGCGCAGCTGTCCGGCGGCCAGCAGCAGCGTGTGGCCATCGCGCGGGCCCTCGCCATGGACCCCCAGGCCCTCCTCTTCGACGAGCCGACCTCCGCGCTCGACCCGGAGATGATCAGCGAGGTGCTGGAGGTCATGCAGCAGCTGGCGCGGGACGGCATGACGATGGTCGTCGTCACCCACGAGATGGGGTTCGCACGGTCCGCGGCCAACCGCGTGGTGTTCATGGCCGACGGCCAGATCGTCGAGGACCGCACCCCGGAGGACTTCTTCACGGCGCCGCAGAGCGACCGCGCGAAGGACTTCCTCTCCAAGATCCTCAAGCACTGAGGGAGAGCGAGCCGTGCGACTCCGATTCCGTTCCGGCGCACTGCTGTGCGCCCTGGCGCTGAGCGCCGCCGCACTGGGCGCCACCGGCTGCGGCAGGTCCGGCAGCCCGCCGCTGCGCGGCCCCCGGCCCGGCGAGCCGCCCCGCTACGCCGTCGACTCCCGCTTCTCCCTGCCCTCCTCGCCCACCTGGCGGGCGGCGCGCGAGCGCGGCCGCCTCACCATCGGCGTCAAGGAGGACCAGCCCGGCATGGGCGAGATGAACCCCGCCACCGGCGCCTACTCCGGCTTCGACATCGAGATCGCCCGGATGCTGGCCGCCTCCCTCGGCTTCGACCCCCGCAGGGACATCCGCTACCGGCCCATCGCCTCGGCCAACCGCGAAACCGCGCTGCAGAACGGCCAGGTCGACTACTACGTCGGCACCTACACCATCAACGAAGGGCGCAAGAAGCTCGTCGGCTTCGCCGGGCCGTACTACACCGCGGGGCAGAAGCTGCTCGTCCGGCGCGGCGAGCGGGACATCACAGGGCCGCGGAACCTGGCGGGCCGGAAGGTGTGCTCGGCCGTCGGCTCCACCCCGCTGCAGCGCATCGAGGCCGACTACCCGGAGGCCGACGCCGTCGCCTACGACAGCTACGCGATCTGCGTCGACAACCTCCTCAACGACCAGGTCGACGCCGTCACCACCGACGACACCATCCTGCTCGGCTACGCCGCCAAGGATCCCGGGAAGCTCAAGGTGGTCGGCAGGGCCTTCTCCGACGAACCGTACGGCGTCGGGGTGCCCAAGTCCGACAAGGCGCTGGCCCGCGCGCTCGACACCGCGCTGGCCGCCCGCGAGCGGAACGGCGACTGGAAGCGCGCCTACGACGTCACACTCGGCCTCTCCGGTGTACCAGCGCCCGAGCCCCCGCGCATCGACCGCTCCCTGACGAGCTGAGAGCTCCCATGAACGTCCTCACAGACAACTTCTCGCTCTACGGCGAGGGCTTCCTCGGCACCATCCGGCTGACGGTCTACTCCTCGCTGCTCGCCCTCGCGCTCGGCGTGCTCATGGCGGCCTTCCGGGTGGCTCCGGTCGGCGCGCTGCGCTCGGTCGGCACCGTCTGGGTGACGGTGCTGCGCAACACGCCCCTCACCCTGCTGTTCTTCGCGATGCTGCTGGGTCTGCCGCGGTTCGGGGTGGCGCTGCCCTTCGAGCTGTTCGCGGTGCTGGCGCTGGGCTGCTACACCTCCTCGTTCATCTGCGAGGCGGTGCGCTCCGGCATCAACACCGTGCCCGTCGGACAGGGCGAGGCCGCGCGCAGCCTGGGCATGAACTTCGGGCAGACGCTCGGCGCTGTGGTGCTGCCGCAGGCGTTCCGCACCGTCATCCCGCCCATCGGATCCACCCTGATCGCCCTCGCCAAGAACTCCGCCATCGCGGGCTCGTTCAGCGTCACCGAGCTGCTGAGCACGTACAAGACCCTCAACGAGAACGGCTACAGCGTCCTTTGGTCCTTCCTGTGGATCGCGCTGGGCTATCTGATCCTCACCCTCGCGATCAGCGCGCTCTTCCACGCGATGGAGCGGCGCTGGGGAGTCGCCCGATGACCGCACACCGCTCCTCGCGGACCTCCGCCTCCGCCCTCTACGACATCCCCGGGCCCCGGGCGCGGGCCCGCCATGTCGGCTACGGGGTCGCCACGGCGCTCGCCCTGGCGGCGCTGGTCGCCTGGGTGCTCCATCTCCTTGTCGACATGGGCCAGTTCTCGTCCGTGAAGTGGCGGCCGTTCCTCTACGAGGGCATCCAGGAGCTGCTGCTGCGCGGGCTCGGCAACACGCTCAAGGCGTTCGCTCTCGCCGCCGTCCTCTCGCTCGCGCTGGGCGCGGTGCTGGCGGCGGGCCGCCTCTCGGAGCACGCCCCGGTCCGCTGGGTGAGCACCCTGCTGGTGGAGTTCTTCCGGGCGATGCCGGTGCTGGTGATGATCTTCTTCATCTTCGTCGCGCTGGAGGTCCAGCCGCTGCCGGCGCTGGTCGCCGGGCTGACGCTGTACAACGGCTCGGTGCTCGCGGAGGTCTTCCGCACCGGCGTCACGTCTGTCGACCGGGGCCAGCGCGAGGCCGCGTACGCGCTGGGGCTGCGCAAGACCCAGGTGATGGTGCACGTGCTGGTGCCGCAGGCGGTGCGGGCCATGCTGCCGACGATCATCAGCCAGCTCGTGGTCGCCCTGAAGGACACCTCGCTCGGCTTCCTCATCACCTACCAGGAGTTCCTGCACGCCGGACGGCTGATCGCGGTCAACATGGACTACACGATGCCGTTCATCCCGGTGGTGATCGTGGTCTCGGCGATCTACATCGGCATGTGCATGCTGCTGTCCTGGTTCGCGACCTGGGTCGCCCGGCGCGAGCGGCGCAGCGTCAAGACGGAGGCCGTCGCCGTCGCCCCGCCGGAGGCGGGCTCCACGATGCCGGGGGCGCCGGGAGTCCGTTAGGGCCCTGGAGCACGCGACTACGCCCGGTGGGAGCCTCTGCGGCCGCCGTTGTTCGTCGGCGCGGGCGGCGTCGTCGCGGCACGCGTCACGTCGTCGATCAGCTCGACGACATCCGGGCCGTACGCCTGCGAGTTGACCACCTTCAGCAGCAGGCAGAAGTTGCCGTTCTGCCCGTACTTGCGGGCCAGCCTGGCATGGTGCCGGGCCAGGTAGCGCGCGGCGGCCTGGTTGGTGATGCCGCGCTGCCCGCAGAAGAGGAACACCGGCCGGATGTCGCCGTTCTGCCCGGCGGTGAGGCGGGCCAGCAGCACATGCTCGGCGGTGCCCTTCTGCATCCGGTAGCTCTCCTCGCCGATCGTGAACATGCCGCGGTCCGGGCCCGGCTCCCGGTCCATGTTGGCCCGGACGCCGGGGAGCAGCGACTGCAGATGCGCCGCCATCCGCCGGTTGGAGGTGGGCCCGCCCAGGCAGAACTCCGTGCGCTCCCCGAACCCCTGCTGAGCGGCGTCGTGCGCGACGACATCCGAGTGCGCCCCGCAGTCTTTGATGAGCGCCGACAGCTCCAGCAGCGCGAAGACGTCGTTGCGCTGCACCGCCCACTCGGTCGACGCCGGGTCCCGGTTGACGACCAGCAGGCACTCGGAGTGGGCGGGCAGGCCGAAGAAGCGCTGCTTGCGCCGCAGCTTCCGGCGCCACAGATACGTCCGGGCGAACCAGCCGAGGGTGGCCGTGATTCCGGCGACCAGGAGGCCGAGGAGAATCTCGCGCAGGTTCTCATCCATGGGGCGGCACCGTAGGCCCTTCCGGGCGCCCCTGGCGCCCGGGGTACGCGACGGGGCCTCGCGGACCGGTCGAATGGTGCGGGTTTCCCGCGTTGCGCCGTACTTTTCGCGCCACGGGCGCGCGGTTAGGCTGCGCGGGTCCGCCGCCGCTGTGTCACACAGGAGGTCTCCATGGCCGCACCGAGCTTCCGCCGGGGGAGAGGGGGCGGGGGCGCCGCCCCCGCAGGCCGGACGCGCCGCGTGCGCCGCCGCGTGTGCGCCGGGCTCGCCGGGGTCACGGCGCTCGCCGCCGTCGCCGCGCTCACGGCAGCGGCCCCCGCGCGGGGCAGCGGGAGCGGGCCTCCTGCCGGGACGCCCGCCGGGGCCCCCGCCAAGTCGCCCGTGGCCACCGGCTACGGCGGCGCCGTCTCCAGCGTGGACCCCGACGCCTCCGCCGCCGGGATCGAGACGCTCCGGCGCGGGGGCAACGCCGTGGACGCCGCCGTCGCCACCGCCGCCGCGCTCGGCGTCACCGAGCCCTACTCCGCCGGCGTGGGCGGCGGCGGCTACCTCGTCTACTACGACGCCCGCGCCCACACGGTCCGCACCCTCGACGGCCGGGAGACGGCGCCCCGCAGCGCCGGCGAGGACCTGCTCACCGAGGACGGCGAGCCGATCCCGTTCGCCGAGGCCGTCACCAGCGGGCTCGGCGTCGGCACCCCCGGCACGCCCGCCACCTGGGAGCGGGCTCTGCGGATGTGGGGGAAGCAGCCGCTGCGGCAAGCGCTGCGGCCCGCCACCCGCCTCGCCCGCAAGGGCTTCACCGTCGATGAGACGTTCCGCCGGCAGACCGCCGACAACGCGGAGCGGTTCCGGGACTTCCCGGCCACCGCCGAGCTGTTCCTGCCCGGCGGCAAGCCGCCCGCCGTCGGCTCCACCCTGAAGAACCCCGACCTGGCCCGTACGTACCGGGAGCTGGCCCGCAAGGGCGCGGGCGCCTTCTACCGGGGCAAGCTCGCCCGGGACGTCGTCCGCACCGTCCGCAAGCCGCCCGTCGCACCGGACGCGGGCCGCACGGTGCGGCCCGGCGACATGACGACCCGGGACCTGCGCACCTACCGCACCCGCGTGCAGGCGCCGAGCAAGGTGACCTACCGCGGACTCGACGTGTACGGCATGGCGCCGTCCTCCTCCGGCGGGACGACCGTCGGCGAGGCGCTGAACATCCTGGAGCGGAGCGACCTGCGGGGGATGGGCGAGAAGCGGTATCTGCACCGCTATCTGGAGGCGAGCAAGCTCGCGTTCGCCGACCGGGGCCGCTGGGTGGGAGACCCGGCCCGGCAGGACGTGCCGACGAAGGAGCTGCTGTCCCAGCGGTTCGCGGACGCGCGCGCATGCCTGATCGACGACGGGCGCGCGCTCACAGCGCCCGTGGCGCCCGGCGACCCCCGCCACCCGGAGGACTGCGCCCGCGGCGGCACGCCCGCGCCGACGACGTACGAGGGGCCCAACACCACACACCTCACGGTCGCCGACAAGTGGGGCAACGTCGTCGCCTACACCCTCACCATCGAGCAGACCGGCGGCAGCGGGATCACCGTCCCCGGACGCGGCTTCCTGCTCAACAACGAGCTCACCGACTTCTCCTTCACCCCCGCCGCGCCCGGGGTGCCCGACCCGAACCTGCCGGGCCCCGGCAAGCGGCCCCGCTCGTCCATGGCGCCGACGATCGTGCTGAAGGACGGCGCGCCGCGGCTGGCCCTGGGGTCGCCCGGGGGCGCCACGATCATCACCACGGTGCTGCAGACCCTCACCAACCATCTGGACCGGGGCATGCCCCTGGTGGACGCCATCGCCGCGCCCCGCGCCAGCCAGCGCAACACCGAGCGCACCGACGCCGAGCCGGGGCTGCTGGACAGCCCGGTGCGGGGCCGGCTGGAGGCGCTCGGGCACCGGTTCCGCGAGAGCGGGGAGATCGGCGCGGCCACGGCGGTGCGGCGGCTGGACGACGGGCGCTGGCGTGCCGCCGCCGAACGGGAGCGGAGAGGAGGCGGCTCGGCGATGGTCGTCCGCCCCGCGCACTGAGCTCCCTCCCAGCACGGGAGGGGGGCCGCGTCACAGCCTGGCGGCGTGGACGTACCAGAACGGCGCGGTGGCGCGCCCCCTCCCGTCGTACTCCATGTCATCAGGGTCCGGCCCGCCCAGCGCGGCGATCAGGTCCCGTGCGCCGAGCATGGACTCGCGGGTCATGGCCGTGGTGCAGCGTGTCAGCCGGATCAGCCGGATCTGCCAGTGCGCTCCCAGCCGCTCCCGGAACGACTCCCGGCGCAGCGGCGGCGGAACCGGGATCCCGGGCCCCGGCACGGCGGCCGTCGCGAACAGATGCAGCCCTGCGCCGGGCCGGGTGACCCGGTGCAGGGCGCGGGCGTACGCGTCCCGCTGCTCGTCGGTGAGCCCGTGGTACAGGCCCATGTCGAGCACCGAGCCGAACCGGCCGGACGCCAGCTCGTCCAGCCGGGTGGCGTCGGACTCGACGAACGCGACGTCCGCCTTGCGGTCCCGGGCCGAGATCCTGGCCTGTTTGAGCGCGGTGGGCGAGGCGTCCACCCCGGTGACGCGGTGGCCGCGCGCTGCGAGGAAGAGCGCGTTGTCGCCCGTGCCGCAGCCCGCGTCCAGCACCTCGCCGCGGAAGGCGCCCGTGCTCTCCAGGCCGACCAGCGCGGGCTGGGGCTCGCCGATCACCCACGGCGGGGCGCCGAGGTCCATCTCCAGGCCCTTGACGGGGGGCTTTCCTTGGTAGAAGGCGTCGAAGTCGACGGCGGCCATGATGGCGGCGGGGTCGGCGGCCGGCTGCTCCGGTTCCGCGGGTTCGTCCGGCATCCGGATCTCCTTGACCGAGTGTCCATGCGTCCTGCGTACGAGCGAATGTACGGAGCCGCTCGCGCCCTGCCCAGACGATCCCAGGCCAGCCGTGCGCATGCCGCCCGGCGGGAGGCCGGGGCCCGCCTCGGGTATGTCCCCTTGCCAGGGGCGCATAGCGGACTTACGGTCACACCCTCACGCATGTCTACGCGTGTCGAACGGGCTGTCGACCTCTGTCGAAGGAGCTGCTCATGCCCGAGGTTGTACGCGCCGCGCTGGTCCAGGCCACCTGGACCGGCGACACCGAGTCCATGGTCGCCAAGCACGAGGAGCACGCCCGCGACGCGGCCCGGCAGGGCGCCCGGGTCATCGGCTTCCAGGAGGTGTTCAACGCGCCGTACTTCTGCCAGGTGCAGGACGCGGCGCACTACCGGTGGGCCGAGCCGGTGCCGCACGGGCCGACGGTCCACCGGATGCGGGCCCTCGCGCGGGAGACCGGCATGGTGGTCGTCGCGCCCGTCTTCGAGGAGGACGGCTCCGGGTTCTACTACAACACCGCCGCCGTCATCGACGCCGACGGCACCGTCCTCGGCACCTACCGCAAGCACCACATCCCGCAGGTCGAGGGCTTCTGGGAGAAGTTCTACTTCCGCCCGGGGAACACCGGCTGGCCCGTCTTCGAGACCGCCGCCGGCCGGATCGGGGTCAATATCTGCTACGACCGGCACTTCCCCGAGGGCTGGCGCGCGCTCGGCCTCGCGGGCGCCCAGCTCGTCTTCAACCCGTCCGCCACCTCGCGCGGCCTGTCCGCGTATCTGTGGCAGCTGGAGCAGCCGGCCGCCGCCGTCGCCAACGAGTACTTCGTCGCCGCCATCAACCGCGTCGGCGCCGAGGAGTACGGCGACAACGACTTCTACGGAACGAGCTATTTCGTGGACCCGCGTGGGCAGTTCGTAGGGGAGGTGGCGAGCGACCGCGCGGAGGCCCTGGTCGTCCGCGACCTCGACTTCGCCCTGATCGACGAGGTGCGGCGGCAGTGGGCCTTCTACCGGGACCGGCGGCCGGACGCGTACGGAGGACTGGTGCAGCCGTGACCGCACACGAGAGCCCCCACCAGGAGCTGCACGCCCGCCACCGCGCCGTGCTGCCGGACTGGCTCGCGCTCTACTACGACCGCCCGCTGGAGCTCACCCACGGCGAGGGGCGGCACGTCCAGGACGCCGAGGGCAACCGCTACCTCGACTTCTTCGGCGGCATCCTCACCACCATGACGGCCCACGCCCTGCCCGAGGTCGGCAAGGCCGTCAGCGAGCAGGCCGGGCGGATCCTGCACACCTCCACCCTCTACCTCAACCGCCCCATGGTGGAGCTGGCCGAGCGGATCGCGGCGCTCTCCGGCATCCCGGACGCACGGGTCTTCTTCACCACCTCCGGCACCGAGGCCAACGACACCGCGCTGCTGCTCGCCACCGCCTACCGCGGCTCCCGCCAGGTCCTGGCGATGCGCAACAGCTACCACGGCCGCTCGTTCTCCACCGTCGCCCTCACCGGCAACCGCTCCTGGTCCCCGACCTCGCTCTCCCCGTTCCAGACGCTGTACGCGCACGGCGGGGTGCGCACCCGCGGCCCGTTCGCCCACCTGGACGACGCGGCGTTCACCGCCGCCTGCGTCGCCGACCTGGAGGACCTGCTCGGCCAGACCCGCGGTGATGTCGCCGCGCTGATCGCCGAACCCGTGCAGGGCGTCGGCGGGTTCACCTCCCCGCCCGACGGGCTGTACGCCGCGTTCCGCGAGGTCCTCCAGCGGCACGGCATCCTCTGGATCAGCGACGAGGTGCAGACGGGGTGGGGGAGGACAGGCGACCACTTCTGGGGCTGGCAGGCCCACGACACCGCGGGGCCGCCGGACATCGTCACCTTCGCCAAGGGCATCGGCAACGGCATGTCGGTCGGCGGGGTCATCGCCCGTGCCGAGGTCATGAACAGCCTCGACGCCGGCTCCATCTCGACCTTCGGCGGCAGCCCCGTCACCATGGCGGCGGCGGGCGCCAACCTCGCGTACCTGCTGGAGCACGATCTGCAGGGCAACGCGCGGCGCGTCGGCGGGCTGCTGCTGGAGCGGCTGCGGTCCGCGGCCGCCGGGCTCGGTGTCGTCCGCGAGGTGCGCGGCCGGGGCCTGATGATCGGCGTCGAGCTGGTGCTGCCCGGCACCGACGACCCCTCGCCCCGGGCGGCGTCCCTGGTGCTGGAGGCCGCCCGGCGGGACGGTGTCCTGGTCGGCAAGGGCGGCGGCCACGCCACCGCGAGCGTGCTGCGGATCGCGCCGCCGCTCTCGCTCACCGTCGCCGAGGCCGAGCACGGCGCCGACGTCCTCGGCCGCGCCCTGCGCACCGCCGAGACCGAGCTGGGAGGGAAGGCCACACCATGACCGCACCCGAGTCCACCGTCATCCGGGGCGGCCTCGTCATCACCGCCTCCGACGAGCTGCACGCCGACGTCCTCGTCCAGGGCGGGCGCGTCGCCGCGCTGGCGGCGCACCGCAGCGCGGCGGCCGAGGCCCTGACCGCCGAGCGCACCATCGACGCCACCGGCCGCTATGTCATCCCGGGCGGCGTCGACGCGCACACCCATATGGACTTCCCGTTCGGCGGGACGTTCTCCTCCGACGACTTCGAGACCGGCACCCGGGCCGCGGCCTGGGGCGGCACCACCACCGTGGTGGACTTCGCCGTGCAGACCAAGGGCCGCGCGCTGCGCGAGGGGCTGGACCTGTGGCACGCCAAGGCGGAGGGCAAGTGCGCCGTCGACTACGCCTTCCACATGATCATGTCGGATGTGAACCAGTCCACCCTCAAGGAGATGGACGGGCTGGTCGAGGAGGGCGTGACCTCCTTCAAGCTGTTCACCGCCTACCCCGGGGTGTTCTACTCCGACGACGGCCAGATCTTCCGCGCCATGCAGCGCGCGGGCCTCAACGGCGGCCTGATCATGGTGCACGCGGAGAACGGCCTCGCCATCGACGTCCTCGTCGAACAGGCCCTGCAGCGCGGTGAGACCGACCCCCGGCACCACGGCGAGGTCCGCAAGGCGCTGCTGGAGGCCGAGGCCACCCACCGGGTGATCCGGCTCGCCCAGGTCGCGGGCGCCCCCGTCTACGTGGTGCACGTCTCGGCGCAGGAGGCGGTCGCCGAGCTGGTCCGCGCCCGGGACGAGGGCCTGGCGGTGTTCGGCGAGACCTGCCCGCAGTATCTGTTCCTGTCCGCGGACAACCTCGCCGAGCCGGACTTCGAGGGCGCCAAGTACGTGTGCTCCACGCCGCTGCGCCCGCGCGAGCACCAGGCGGCGCTGTGGCGGTCGCTGCGCACCGGCGATCTGCAGGTGGTCTCCACCGACCACTGCCCGTTCTGCTTCCAGGGCCAGAAGGAGCTGGGCCGGGGCGACTTCTCCAAGATCCCCAACGGGATGCCGGGGGTGGAGAACCGCATGGACCTGCTGCACCAGGCCGTCGTCGACGGGCACCTCACCCGCCGCCGCTGGATCGAGGTCGCCTGTGCGGCGCCGGCCCGGATGTTCGGCCTGTATCCGAAGAAGGGCACCATCGCGCCCGGCGCGGACGCGGACATCGTGCTCTACGACCCCGGGGCCGAGCAGACGATTTCGGCCCGGACCCACCATATGAACGTCGACTACTCGGCGTACGAGGGCAAGCGGATCACCGGCCGGGTCGACAAGGTGCTCTCGCGCGGAGTGGTGATCGTGGAGGATGGGCAGTACACGGGGCGCGCCGGCCACGGCTGGTACACCCCGCGGGCCAACTGCCAGTATCCGTACTGATCACATGGGCCGCCGCGCGCCCAGAGTCGAGGAGTGTCCTCCGTGCCAGAGAAACCACCGCCGCGGATCTCCGAAAGCGTGCGCGACTCCGCGGTCGCACGCCTCCAGGAGGCGTTTGCCGCGGGCAGCATCCCGGCCGACGAGATGGACCACAGGCTCCAGACCGCGCTGACCGCCACCACGGACGAGGAGCTGGCCGCGGCCCTGGACGCCGTCCCCGGCGCGGAGGCCGCGACCCCGGCCGCCACGGTCGAGATCAGGGCCGTCGGCGGGCGGATCCGGCGGCAGGGCGCGTGGCGGGTGCCCCGCGTCCTGCGGATCGAGTCCAGGATGGCCAAGGTCGTTCTGGACCTGTCCCGCACGGCCGTCGAGCACCCCGTCGTCGACATCGAGCTCCAGCTCGAATTCGGCGGGGCCCGCCTCATCCTCCCGCCCGGCGCGACGGTCGACTACGACGGCCTGACCGCCCACTGGAAGCAGCCGGTCCACCGGGCTCCCCGGTGGACCGAGCCGGGCGGCCCGCACATCCGGGTCACCGGAACGATGGGCTACGGGCGGCTGCGGATACGCCACCGGAGCCGTGCCTGACGCCGTACCCCCCACGCGCCGCCACCGACATCCCGTGTCCCGTCCCGCGCTGAGGAGGCCGTCATGGACTTCGGGCTCGTGCTGCAGACCGATCCGCCCGGCTCGGCCACCGTCGAGTTGATGTCCCGCGCCGAGCGGGGCGGGTTCCGCTACGGCTGGACGTTCGACTCCCCGGTGCTGTGGCAGGAGCCGTACGTCATCCACAGCCGGATCCTCGCCCGCACCACCGGGATGACCGTCGGCCCCATGGTGACCAACCCCGGCACCCGCGCCTGGGAGGTCACCGCCTCCACCTTCGCCACGCTCAACGAGATGTACGGCAACCGCACCGTCTGCGGCATCGGGCGCGGCGACTCCGCGCTGCGGGTCGCGGGGCGCGAGCCGGCCACGCTGGCCCGGCTCGGCGAGGCCATGGCCGCGATCCGCGACCTCGCCGAGGGCCGCGAGGCCGTCGTCGACGGCACGCCGATGCGGCTGCCGTGGGTGCGGGACGGGCGGCTGCCGGTGTGGATGGCCGGCTACGGGCCCAGGGCGCTCGCCCTCGCGGGCCGCGCCGCGGACGGCTTCATCCTGCAGCTGGCCGACCCCGCGCTGACCGCGTGGATGGTCCGCGCCGTACGGACCGCCGCGCGGGACGCGGGGCGGGACCCGGCGGAGCTCACGATCTGCGTGGCCGCGCCCGCGTACGTCTGCTCCGACACCCCGCAGGCGCTGGCGCACGCGCGGGAGCAGTGCCGGTGGTTCGGCGGGATGGTCGGCAACCATGTCGCGGATCTGGTGGCCCGCTACGGCGCGGGCTCCGACCTGGTGCCCTCGGCGCTCACCGCCTACATCAAGGAGCGCGAGGGCTACGACTACGCGCACCACGGCCGCGCCGGCAACCCCGACACGGCGTTCGTCCCCGACGCGGTCGTGGACCGCTTCTGCCTGATCGGGCCCGAGCAGCTCCATGTCGCACGGCTGCGCGAGCTCGCGCAGCTGGGCGTCGACCAGTTCGCGCTGTACGCCATGCACGACGCGAAGGAGGACACGGTGGCGGCGTACGCCACCGGCGTCATCCCGGCGCTCGGGTGAGGGCGCTCCTCAGGGGGCGCCGTCACCCTTCTCGTGGACCAGCGGCTGGTACTCGGGGTGCTTGCGGATGTAGCCGGCGAAGAACGGGCAGACCGGCACCACCTTCAGCCCCGCCTCCCGGGCCGCGTCCAGCGCGCCGCGGGCCAGCGCGCTGCCCACCCCGCGGCCCTCGTGCGCCAGGTCCACCTCCGTGTGCGTGAAGGCGATGACGTCGGCGGAGCGCAGATACTGGGCGAGCCCCGCCAGGGTGCCGCCGATCCGGGCCTCGAACCGCTCCTCGGCCGGGTTGTCGCTGATCTCGACCCCGGCGTCCGCTGCGTCTGCCATGGCGCTCTCCGGTGGTGTGTGTGGGGGACCACGGGGTCAGCGTGGGCCGCGTGCGGGTGCCGGGCAAGGCGGGCCGCTCCGCGGGGTGACGGAAGCGCGTGTTGACTTGAAGTTCGATTGAAGTAGGAGGCTCCTGCGTACGAGCCGCCGCCCGGCCGGGTGCGCGGCGCGGTACGGACCGAGCGAAGGAGCACCTCATGATTCTCGTCACCGGAGCCACCGGCAAGGTCGGCGGCCAGGTCGCCGCGCAGCTCAGCGCCGCGGGAGCGCCCGTCCGCGCGCTGGCGCGGGACCCCGAGCGGGCGCGGGCCGTCCTGCCGGACGGCGTGCAGGCCGTACGGGGCGACCTCACCGACCCCGCGAGCCTGCCCCCGGCGCTCGACGGCGTCGAGTCGGTCTTCCTGATGTGGCCGCTCTTCGGCCCGGAGGGCGCCGAGGACGTCGTCCCGGTCCTCACCCGGCACGCGCGGCGCGTCGTCTACCTGTCGGCCACGGGCGTCCAGGACGACGACGCGGTGCCGCCGGAGGAGGGGATCCTGGGCTTCCACACCGTCCTGGAGCGGCTGGTCCGCGCGGGGGCCGAGGAGTGGACGCTGCTGCGCGCCGGCGGCTTCGCCGCCAACACCCTGGAGTGGGCGGAGCAGATCCGCGCGGGCGACACCGTGCGGGTGCCCTACCCGGGTGCCGGGCGCTCGCTGATCCACGAGGCCGACATCGCGGCCGTCGCCGTCCGGGCGCTGCTGACGGACGAACTGCTCGGCGCCAGGCCGGTGCTGACCGGCCCGCGGACGCTGACCCAGGCCGAGCAGGTGCACACCCTCGGCGAGGTGCTGGGCCGCACCCTGCGGGTCGAGGAGGTCCCGCACGCGGAGGCGGTCGGGAATCTGGCCGCGATGGGCCTGCCCGAGGACGTCGCGGACGCCATCCTCCAGGCGCACGCCGCCATGGAGGCCGAGCCGGAGCCGGTGGACGGCGCATTCCCCGCGATCATGGGGCGCCCGCCGCGCGGCTTCCGGGACTGGGCGGCGGACCACGCGGGGGACTTCCGCTGACGCCCGGAGCGGGCTCCGGTCCGGGCGGGCCGGACCGGAGCCCGTGCGGTCAGAGGGCGGCGGCCAGCCGGGTCGCCAGCAGGCGGGTGAAGCGCGCCGGGTCGGCCAGCTCGCCGCCCTCGGCCAGCAGCGCCATCCCGTACAGCAGCTCGGCGGTCTCCTTCAGGGCCGGGTCCTCGGTGTTCGCCGTGTGCGCGTCCTTGAGCCCGGCCACCAGATCGTGCCCCGGGTTGAGCTCCAGGATGCGCTTGATGCGCGGCAGCTCCTGGCCCATCGCCCGGTACATCTTCTCCAGGTTCGGCGTGACGTCGTGGGCGTCGCCGACGATGCAGGCGGGCGACGTGGTCAGCCGGGAGGACAGCCGCACCTCCTTCACATCGTCGCCCAGCGCGGTGCCCAGCCAGCCCAGCAGCGGCTCGAAGTCCTGCTCCCGCTGCTGCTCCTCGGCGGACCGCTCCTGGGCGTCCTCGCCTTCGCCGTCCCCGTCCGCGTCCAGGTCGACCTGGCCCTTGGCGATCGACTGCAGCGGAGTGCCCTCGAACTCGCGGATCTGCTCCGCCCACACCTCGTCGACCCGGTCGGTGAGCAGCAGCACCTCGTAGCCCTTGGCCTGGAACGCCTCGATGTGCGGGCTGTTCTCCAGGCGGGCGCGCGACTCGCCGGTGAGGAAGTAGATGTGCTCCTGGCCCTCCTTCATCCGGGAGACGTAGTCGCGCAGGCTGGTCTGCTCCTCGGGGTCGTGGGTGGAGGGGAAGGAGGCGAGGTCCAGCAGCGTCTCCCGGTTGTCGAAGTCGGAGAGCAGCCCCTCCTTCATCGCCGGGCCGAACTCCCGCCAGAAGGTGCGGTAGCGCTCGGCGTCCTTGGTCCGCATCGACTTGACGGTGGAGAGGATCTTCTTGACCAGCCTGCGGTGCATGAGCTGGATCTGGCGGTCCTGCTGCAGTGCCTCCCGCGAGACGTTGAGCGACAGGTCCTGCGCGTCGACCACGCCCTTGACGAACCGCAGATAGTCCGGGAGCAGCGAGGTGCAGTCGTCCATGATGAACACCCGCCGCACATACAGGTGCACCCCGCCCTTGCCGTCCTGCTGGTAGAGGTCCAGCGGCGCGTGGGAGGGGATGAAGAGCACCGCCTGGTACTCGAAGGTCCCCTCGGCCCGGGTGTGGATCGTCTCCAGCGGATCCGTCCAGTCGTGGCCGACGTGCCGGTAGAACTCCTTGTACTCCTCCTCGGAGATGTCCTCGGGGGACCGGGCCCACAGCGCCTTCATCGAGTTGAGCGTCTCGACGGTCTGCTGCGGCCCGGCGTCTTCGCCTTCGCCCTCGCCCTCGTCTTCGCCCTCGCCCTTGCCGGGGCGCTCCACGGTGGTGCGCACCGGCCAGGGGATGAAGTCCGAGTGCCGGCGGACGATCTGCCGCAGCCGGCCCGTGTCCGTGTAGTCGAACAGGCGGTCCTCGGCGTCCTCGGGCTTCAGATGCAGGGTCACCGCCGTGCCCTGCGGCGCCTCGTCGAGGGCCTGCAGCTCGTACGTCCCCTCGCCGGCCGACTCCCAGCGGGTTCCGGTCTGCTCACCGGCCCGCCGGGTCACCAGGGTGACCTTGTCGGCGACCATGAAGCTGGAGTAGAAGCCGACGCCGAAGCTGCCGATGAGATCGGCCGAGGCGGCCGCGTCCTTGTTCTCGCTCGCCTCCTTCAGCTTGCGGACGAACTCCGCGGTGCCGGACTTGGCGATGGTGCCGATCAGACTCGTCACCTCCTCCCGCGACATCCCGATGCCGTTGTCCCGCACGGTCAGGGTGCGGGCCTCGGCGTCGGTCTCCAGCGCGATGTGCAGGTCCGACGTGTCCGCGCCGAGGTCGCTGTCGCGCAGCGACTCCAGCCGCAGCTTGTCCAGGGCGTCGGAGGCGTTGGAGATCAACTCCCGCAGGAAGATGTCCTTGTTGGAGTAGACCGAGTGCACCACCAGCTGCAGCAGCTGGCGGGATTCGGCCTGGAACTCGTGCGTCTCGACTTTGCCGGTCACAGCAGTCCTCCCGGAGAGCACCTCATCATCACGTCGAAGCGGGACCGCCGCCTCTCCGTACGGCGGACCGCCTGTGGGCGCACTGCGCCGCGCCCCCGTGGACCAGATCTTGCCTGTTCGACCGGGGCGCGCGCCACCTTGAACGCTTCCGGACTGCGAATTGTGCCCGGCGGGGGCTGCTCATGGGCACGCGCCCCGAGCCCCCTGCGGGGCGCGGACCCCTCGCTACGGGATGCGCGCGGTCCACGCCTCGCTGCCGAACTTCGCCGCGGCCAGCTCCTGTGCGCTCTCCAGCTCCCGCGGCGCTATCCGCCCGCGCGTCAGACCGTACCGGCTGCGGAAAGAGCCGATCATGCGGTCGATGACGGCCTCGCGGGGGAGCCCGGTCTGCCGGCGGAGCGGGTCGACCCGCTTCTTGGCCGAGGCCGTGCCCTTGTCCGACAGCTTCTCCTTCCCGATGCGGAGGACGTCGAGCATCTTGTCCGCGTCGATGTCATAGGCCATGGTCACGTGGTGCAGCACGGCGCCGGGGCCGCCGTCCGGCCCGACCATCCGCTTCTGCGCGGCACCGGCGACCTTGCCCGCCTCGGTCGCGATGTCGTTGAGCGGCTGGTACCACGCCTTGACCCCCATGTCGCCGAGCGCGCCCAGCACCCAGTCGTCCAGGTAGGCGTAGGAGTCCGCGAAGGACAGGCCCGAGACCAGGGAGGCGGGCACGGAGAGGGAGTAGGTGATCGTGTTCCCCTCCTCGACGAACATCGCCCCGCCCCCGGAGACCCGCCGGACCACACTGACGCCGTGCCGCTCGGCGCCGTCCGGGTCGACCTCGTTCCGCAGGGACTGGAAGCTGCCCAGGATCACGGCCGGGGCGCCCCACTCCCAGACCCGGAGCGTCGGCGGGCGGCGTCCCGCGGCGACCTCGCCCGTGATGACCTCGTCCAGCGCCATATGCAGGGCCGGCGGCTGCGGCGCCTCGTGGATGAGCTGCCAGTCGTAGTCGGTCCAGTCCGTGGCGCGGGCGAGCGCCCGCCGCACGGCGACCGCCACACCCTCGGCGGTGATGCCGTACATCACCGTGCCCTCGGGCAGCGCGGCCTCGACGCGGGCGGCTAGCGCCGCCGCGTCCGCGTCGGCGGGAGCGCCCTCCAGCGCCCGGTCGATGGCGGCCAGCGCCTCGTCGGGCTCCAGGAAGAAGTCCCCCGCGACCCGGACGTTCCGCAGGGTGCCGCCGTGGTTGTCGAGGTCGACCACCACCAGCTTGCCGCCGGGGACCTTGTACTCGCCGTGCATGACGCTCCGCTTCTCGCTCCGCCGAAACCGCCCTCACGGTAACCCGGCGGGGCCCGCGCCTGTTCCCGGCGGCTCAGGCGGTGAAACCGCCGTCCACCGCCAGGGACGCGGCGGAGACGTAGCGGGCGCCGTCCCCCGCGAGATAGGCGACCGCGTCCGCGACCTCCTCCGGCTCCCCGTAGCGGCCCAGCGCGGTGAGCGCTGCCTGCGCCTCGGCGCCCTCGCCCGAGGCCGGGTTCATGTCCGTGTCGACGGGGCCCGGAGCGACCTGGTTGACGGTGATGCCGCGGCCGCCGAGCTCCCGCGCCAGCCCCTTGGTCAGCCCGGTCACGGCCGCCTTGCTCATCGCGTACAGCGTCATCCCGGGGAACGGCACATGCTCGGCGATGCAGCTGGCCACGTTGATGATCCGGCCGCCCGCCGGCAGGTGCGGCACCGCCGCGCGCGCCACCAGATACGGGCCCCGCACATTGACGCGGAGCACGTGCGCCGCGTCCTGGACGGAGGTCTCCTCCAGGGGGCCCATGGCCGCGGCCCCCGCGTTGTTGACCAGGATGTCGAGCCGCCCGAACTCGGCGACCGCCTCCTCCACCGCCGTCTGCGCCGACGTGGCGTCCCCGAGGTCCGCGCGGATCGCGTGGGCGCGGGCGCCCGCCGCCTTGATCCGGGCGACGACGTCGGTCGCCCGCTGCGGCGCCGCCGTGTAGGTGAGCGCCACATCGGCGCCCTCCTCGGCGAGCCGCAGCGCGGTGGCGGCCCCGATGCCCCGGCTGCCCCCTGTGACGAGTGCGGCCTTCCCGGCGAGTGATCCCTTGCTCATGGCTGTCCAACTCCCTCTCGCTGTCGGCCGCTTCCGTGCGGCCGGTGAACACACTCCGATCTTCGGGCGGGCCGCTGCCCGGTGCTGGCGGGAAATGGACGCCGCGTCCCGAGTCGGTCACACTGAACCTCCTGGTACAGTGCGTTGAACTGTTGCGGCAGCGGGAACAGCGGAGTCAGCGGAGAGGAGCGAGGTAGCAGTGAGTACCGCGGAGGAGTGGCTGGCGGGGGCCTCCATCGACCCGTCCGTGAGCGCGCTGCGCCCGGACTACCGGGCGCTGCTGATCGTCGCCGAGGGCCTGCGGCCCGGCCCCGGCGACGCCCGCAGCGAGGAGCTGCTCGCGGAGGCCGAGGCGAAGGCGTGCGACCCGGAGGAGCATCCGCATGTCGCGGAGTGGCGGGAGGCGTTCCGCGCGTTCGGCGCCAAACCGAAGCGGACCCGGCCGAGCGTGGACGCGCTGCTGCGGCGCGCGGGGGAGGGGCTGCCGCGTATCGACCGGCTCACGGACCTCTACAACGCGGTCTCCGTCTCCCACGTCGTTCCGCTGGGCGGCGAGGACCTGGACCACTACGCGGGCCCGCTGCGGCTCACCCGGGCCGACGGCACCGAGCCGTTCGAGCTGATGTCGGGCGGTGAGCCGGTGGTGGAGAACCCGCGTCCCGGCGAGGTCGTCTGGCGCGACGACGCGGGCGTCACCTGCCGCCGCTGGAACTGGCGGCAGTGCGTGCGGACGCGGCTGACGACCCGGACGACCCGCGCCGTCTTCATCCTGGACGCGCTCGGCGCGATGGACGACGCGGCCCTGGAGGCGGCCGGCCGCGACCTCGCGGACGCGCTGGAGGTGCCCACGGCGACCCGCGTCCTCCGCGCCTAGGCGCGGAGGATAGGGGCGCGGGCGAAGGAGCGGGGACCGTCCCTCACAGGCGGCGGAGCAGGTCCGGGAGCGCGGTGCCGATGGGGTCCCGGATCACCTCGTCGGCCAGCGCGTCGTACGGCGTCGGCTCGCCGTTGACGATGATCAGCCGGGCCCCCTCCTCCGCCGCCGTCCCGGCCAGCGACGCCGCGGGCTGCACCTGCAGGCTCGTGCCCACCGCCAGGAAGACGTCCGCGGCCCGTGCCACCGCCACCGCCTCGGCCAGCACCTCCGTGTCGAGGGCCTGCCCGAACATCACCGTGGCCGACTTCAGGATGCCGCCGCACAGCTCGCACGCCGGATCCGGCTCGCCCGCCGCCACCCGGGCCAGCGCGTCCGCCATGGGTCCGCGCACCCCGCACGCCGTGCACAGCACCGTCCGGGAACTCCCGTGCAGCTCCAGCACCTTGCGACCGGGGAGCCCGGCGGCCTGGTGCAGCCCGTCGGTGTTCTGGGTGAGGACGCGCACCGGAGTGCCGGTCCGCTCCAGCTCGGCCACGGCCCGGTGCGCGGCGTTCGGCCGGGCCCGCCACGCGGGCGACTCCAGCCGCATCCGCCAGGAGCGCCGGCGGATCTCCGGGTCGGCCATGTACGGCCCGTATGTCACCAGCTTCTCCGCCTCCGGATCCCGCCGCCACAGGCCCTGCGGACCGCGGTAGTCGGGGATTCCCGAGTCGGTGGAGATGCCTGCGCCGCTGAGAATCGCCACCAGGGGCATCGCGAGGGACATGGCGCCAGGGTAGGACAGCCGGTCCGGGGCGGCCCCGGGCGGCCCGGGACGGCCATAATGAGCGCATGATCGACGATGCGCTGATGGCGGCGGCGGAGCAGGCGGTGCGGGACGCGGCGGCCGCGGAGGTCATGCCGCGCTGGCGGCGGCTCGCCGAGGACGAGGTCACGGCCAAGAGCGGGCCGCACGATCTGGTCACCGTCGCGGACCAGCGCGCCGAGGCGTACCTCGGCGCGGAGCTGACCGCGCTGCTGCCGGGCTCGGTGGTGGTCGGCGAGGAGGGCGTGCACGCGCGGCCCGCCGGCTATGCCGCGCTCAGCGGCGACGCACCCGTCTGGATCATCGACCCGGTCGACGGCACCCGCCAGTTCGTACGCGGCGAGGAGGGCTTCGCCACCATGGTCGCGCTCGCCCACCACGGCGAGACGCTGGCGGCCTGGGTGTACGCGCCCGCGCAGGGGCCGAAGGGGCGGATGGCGACGGCCCGCCGCCGGGGCGGCGCGCTGCTCGACGGGGAGGCGCTGGCGGCCGGGTCGCCGGCGCCCGGCGCCGTGCTGGAGGTGGCCGTCTCGCACCCCGACTTCACCGACCCGGCCCAGGAGGAGGCGCTGCGCGGGCTGCGTACGGAAGGGGTGCGGACCCGCCCGACCGGCTCGGCGGGACTGGAGTACCTGGCCGTGGCGAGCGGCGCGCTGGACGCCGTCGCCTACACCTGGGAGGCCGCCTGGGACCACGCGGCCGGGCTGCTGCTCGTCGCGGAGGCGGGCGGCGCCTCCTGCACGCTGGCCGGGGAGCCGTTCCGCCTCGCGGGCGGCAACGCGCTGCCCCTGACCGCGGCACGGGACGCGCGCACGGCGCGGCGTATGGTGGGGCTGCTGCGCGACGGCAACTGACCATGCCACGCAGGGCGCAGGGGTGAGGGGAGCCGAGAGTGCGAACCATCCGGGACGCGGTCGTCGTCGGAGCCGGACCCAACGGGCTGACGGCGGCCGTCGAACTCGCCCGCCGCGGCATGTCCGTCGAACTGTTCGAGGCGGCGGAGACGGTGGGGGGCGGGGCCCGTACCGAGGCGCTGACCCTGCCCGGCTTCCGGCACGACACCTGCTCCGCCGTGCACCCCACGGGCGCGGGCTCGCCCGCCTTCCGCGCCATGCCGCTGGACCGGTACGGGCTTCAGTGGCTGCACCCCGAACTCCCCCTGGCGCACCCCTTCCCGGACGGCTCGGCGGCGGTGCTCGCACACTCCGTCGGCGAGACCGCCGCCTCGCTCGGGGTGCGGGACGCGGGCGCGTACCGCCGCCTCGTCGAGCCGTTCACCGGCCGCTGGGATGAGCTGGCCGCCGACTTCCTCGGCTTCGGCTCGCTGTGCGACGGACGGCTGCCGCGCAGCCCGGTGCTGCTGGCCCGGTTCGGCCTGAACGGGCTGCTGCCGGTCACCTGGCAGGGCAGGCTCCGGTTCCGCGGTGAGAAGGCGCGGGCGCTGCTCGCCGGGCTCTCCGGGCACGTCATCGCCTCGGTGCGCAACCCCTTCATGACCGCGCCAGGACTCGTCTTCGCGCTCGCCGCGCACGCCCACGGCTGGCCCCTGCCGCGCGGCGGCTCGCAGGCGATCTCGGACGCGCTCGCCGGCTATCTGCGCGCCCTCGGCGGCACGGTCCACACCGGCGTCGAGGTCAGGCGGCTGGACGAGCTGCCGCCGGCGCGCGCGTACGTGTTCGACACGTCGCCGACGGCGCTCGCCCGGATCGCGGGCCTGGGCAGCGCCTACGACGGCGTCCGCTACGGCGCCAGCGTCTTCAAGGTCGACTACGCCCTGGACGGCCCCGTCCCCTGGACCGCGCCCCAGGCCCGCCGCGCCGGGACCGTGCACGTCGGACCCGCCCTCGGCGACATCGACACCGCGCTGCACACCGCCACCACCCTGGGACGCGCACCGGACCGGCCCTTCCTGATCACCGCCCAGCCCAGCCTGGTCGACCCCTCCCGCGCCCCCGAGGGCAAACACGTGTTCTGGGCGTACGGCCATGTCCCGAACGGCTGGGAGGGCGACGCCACCGACGCCGTCGAGCGCCAGCTCGAACGCTTCGCGCCCGGCTTCCGGGACCGGGTGCTGGCCCGCGCCGTCGCCGGGCCGCCGCAGCTCGCCGCGCGCAACGCCAACTACGTGGGCGGCGACATCGCCTGCGGCTCCGCCGCCGGGCTGCGGCTGCTGATCCGCCCCAAGCTGACCCGCGTCCCGTACACCACGGCGCACCCCGCCGTCTTCCTGTGCTCCTCGGCGGCCCCGCCGGGTCCGGGAGTGCACGGCATGGCGGGCCACCACGCGGCGCGGGCGGTGTGGCGGCGGCTTCGCGAGCGCCCGTGACGCGGGTGCTCCTGACGGCGCCCGTGACAGCGGATAGGGTCACATCGGCGCGACTGCCTGTTCGAACGCAGAGAGACCCAGGGGCAGACATATGACGACGACGGCGCGAGTGCTGATCGCGGCCGACAAGTTCAAGGGATCGCTGACGGCCGTCGAGGTCGCCGAACGCGTCACGGCCGGGATCCTGGCGGTCCGCGCCGACGCGGTGGTGGAGTCCGTGCCGGTCGCGGACGGCGGCGACGGCACGGTGGACGCCGCCGTGGCCGCGGGCTTCACCCGGCACGAGGCGGAGGTGACCGGGCCGCTGGGCGCCCCCGTGACGGCCGCGTACGCCCTCCGGGACGGCACGGCCGTCGTGGAGATGGCCGAGGCGGCGGGGCTCAGACATCTGCCGCCGAAGGTCTTCGCACCGCTGACGGCGACGACCTACGGCGTCGGCGAACTGCTCCTGGCCGCGGTGGACGCGGGAGCCCGGCACATCGTCCTCGGCGTCGGCGGCTCCGCGTCCACGGACGGCGGCGCGGGCATGCTCGCCGCGCTCGGCGCCCGGCTGCTGGACGAGGACGGCGACCCGGTCCCGCACGGCGGCGGCCCGCTGCGCGAGCTGGCCACCGCCGATCTGACCACGCTCGACCCGCGGCTGGCCGACGTCGCCGTGGTGCTGGCGAGCGACGTCGACAACCCGCTGACCGGCGCCAAGGGCGCCGCCGCCGTCTACGGCCCGCAGAAGGGCGCCGGCGAGACGGACGTGGAGGTCCTGGACGCGGCGCTGCGCCACTTCGCGGAGGTCCTCGGCGAGACGGAGCGCGCGGAGTCGCCCGGCGCGGGCGCCGCGGGCGGCCTCGGCTTCGGCGCGCTGGTCGCGCTGCGCGCCCGCTTCCGGCCCGGCATCGAGGTGCTGATGGAGGAGCTGGGCGTGGCGGACGCCATCGCCCGCGCGGACCTGGTGGTCACCGGCGAGGGGTCGCTGGACGAGCAGACGCTGCACGGGAAGGCGCCCGCGGGGGTCGCGGCGGCGGCCCGGAAGGCGGGCAAGACGGCGTTCGCCGTCTGCGGGCGGCTCTCGATCGGGAAGCGGGAGCTGAAGTCCGCGGGCATCGAGCGGGCGTACGCGCTGACGGACCTGGAGCCGGATGCCGATCGCTGCGTCGCCCAGGCGGGCCCCCTGCTGGAGCGCGCCGCGAAGCAGCTGGCCAAGGACTACCTGACGTAACCGCCCCGCCCTGGCGCCCCGAAAGGGGCGCGGGGAACTGCGCGCCAAGCCGCCGCGCGCCCGCGGGCTGCGAAGCACACACGGGGGCAGCCCGGTCTCAGATCCCTGGGACCGGGCTGCCCCCGTGGTGCGTGCCAGTCCGCGCGTGTTCTGTGGCTGGGCGCGCAGTTCCCCGCGCCCCTTCGGGGCGCCAGGGCGGGGCGGAGAGCACCGTGGCTCTGCGAAAACCTCAGCTCTGCGCTGTCGCCCGTGCTTCCCGCCGGTTGTCCCGGAAGGCGTGCACGCGCCGCGCCGTGGCGAACAGCGGAATCACCGCACCGAGCACCACCTGGAGCGCGCACCCGGTCTGCAGCAGCAGCTCGCCCCCCGGCACCCCGAAGGCCCAGGCCGCGAGCAGCCCCATGCTCAGCATGATCCAGGACAGCATGGCCACCGCCAGCCGCCCTCGCGGCTTGGGGTACTCCACCCGGCTCGCCATCAGCCAGGCGACGCCCACGATCGCCAGCACGGTCGGCAGGAACGGCAGCTCCAGCAGCACGATCGAGACGACCGTCAACGCCCCGAAGGGGCTGGGCATCCCCTGGAAGATGCCGTCCCGCAGGGTCACGCAGGAGAATCTCGCAAGCCGCAGCACCACCGCCAGCAGCACGATGATCGCGGCGGCGACCCCGACCCGCTGGTGCGCGTCGTTGGCCACCATGCCCCACACGACCACGAAGTACGCGGGCGCCAGCCCGAAGCTGATCAGGTCGGAGAGGTTGTCCAGCTCGGCGCCCATCGCCGAGCTGCGCAGCTTCCGCGCGACCAGCCCGTCGAACAGGTCGAAGACGGAGGCCATCAGCATCAGCACCACGGCGGTGGCGGCGCTGTGCCGGGCCATGCCGCCGTCCTCGCTGCCGGTCAGGTGCGGGATGAGCACCCCGGTCGTGGTGAAGTAGACGGCCATGAAGCCGCAGGTGGCGTTGCCCAGGGTGAGCGTGTCCGCTATTGAGAGCCGGGTGGACAGCGGCATCTCGTCCGCGTCGTCGTCCTCGCCGGACTCGGGGACCCAGGCGGCCTGGGTATCGGGATCAATCACGGTCAAGGCGTGTCACCCCCGCTGTCGTGGCCTGGCCGACCTCGACGGCGGCCTCGATCCCCTCGGGCAGATAGACGTCCACCCGCGAACCGAACCGGATCAGCCCGATCCGCTCGCCCTGCTCGACCTTGGCGCCCTGCTCGATGTACGGGACGATGCGCCGGGCCACCGTGCCCGCGATCTGCACCATCTCGATGTCGCCCAGTTCGGTGTCGAAGTGCCAGACGACGCGCTCGTTGTGCTCGCTCTCCTTGTTGAAGGCGGGCACGAAGCCGCCGGGCACATGCTCCACGGAGGCCACCGCGCCCGCGAGCGGGGCGCGGTTGACATGGACGTTCAGCGGGCTCATGAAGATGGCGATCCGGGTGCGGCCGTCCTGCCACGGCATGATGCTCTGCACCACGCCGTCCGCCGGGGAGATCACCCGGCCCCGGGAGATCTCGCGCTCCGGGTCGCGGAAGAACCACAGCGCGCCCGCCGCCAGCGCGGCAGCGGGCACCGCGACCGCCGCGGCCCGCCGCGAGCGGCGGGCGCGGACGAGGCTGACGGCCGCCGTGGCGAGCGCCGGCCAGAGCCAGGGGGAGGCGCCGCGCGCCAGCCGTACACCGCGGGGTGTGCCGCCGGCGGTGGAGCCGCTGAGGGTGCCGCTGGGTGCGGAGGACGGGATATGGGGCATGGATGACCTTCGTAGCGGAGGGTGCCGCGTAGGTTGACAAGGGGACGGCGGCCTTCCCGGGATGCTATCGGTTTCTGATGGCAACTGGGCAAGCCAGCGGGCCAGTCAGCGGCCGGAGCCCCTGTCCGGGGCGTGGTCCCGGCTCCCGGGAAAACGCCCCGAAAAGGACATTCGATCCTAGGAACGGTACTCCTCCAGCAGGCGTCGGCCCACGATCATTTTCTGAATCTCGGCGGTTCCTTCACCGATCAGCAGCATCGGCGCCTCCCGGTAGAGCCGCTCGATCTCGTATTCCTTGCTGAAACCGTACCCGCCGTGGATGCGAAAGGCGTCCTCCACGACCTCCTTGCAGTACTCGGAGGCGAGATATTTCGCCATGCCCGCCTCCAGGTCGTTGCGCTGCCCGGAGTCCTTCTTGCGCGCCGCGCCGACCATCAGGGCGTGTGCGGCCTCCACCTTCGTGGCCATCTCGGCGAGCTTGAACTGAATGGCCTGGTGCTGCGCGATCGGCTTTCCGAAGGTGTGCCGCTGCTGTGCGTAGTCGATTCCCAGCTCGAACGCACGCTGTGCGACGCCGCAGCCACGCGCCGCGACATTCACCCGGCCGACCTCGACGCCGTCCATCATCTGATAGAAGCCGCGCCCGGTCGCGCCGCCCAGCACCCGGTCGGCGGGCACCCGCAGCCCCTCCATGACGAGCTCGGTGGTGTCGACGCCCTTATATCCCATTTTGTCAATCTTGCCCGGAATCATAAGCCCCGGGCGTACCTGGCCGAAGCCTGGCTCTTTCTCGACCAGGAACGTCGTCATCGACCGATGCGGAGCAGAATCCTCCGGTTGCCCTTCATCCGTACGGCACAGCACCGCGACGAGGGTTGACGAGCCCCCGTTCGTCAGCCACATCTTCTGCCCGGTGAGGGCGAACGCGTCGCCGTCCCGCTCGCCCTTGGAGGTGATGGCCGACACGTCCGAGCCGAGCCCCGGCTCCGACATCGAGAAGGCGCCGCGGACCTCGCCGGTGGCCATCCTCGGCAGAAAGTGGTCCTTCTGCTCCTGGGTGCCGTGCTGCTTGATCATGTACGCAACGATGAAGTGGGTGTTGATGATGCCCGACACGCTCATCCAGCCGCGCGCGATCTCCTCCACGCACAGCGCGTAAGTGAGCAGCGATTCCCCGAGCCCGCCGTACTCCTCGGGAATCATCAGCCCGAAGACGCCCAGCTCCTTCAGGCCCTCCACGATCGCGGTCGGGTACTCGTCCCGGTGTTCCAGTTCCGTGGCGACCGGGAGTATCTCCTTGTCGACGAAACTCCGGACCGTGGCGAGAATGTCCCGCTGGACCTCCGTCAGGCCCTCGGTCTGCGCGAGACGCCCCATCTCACTCCCCCCTCTCGCGCGGCGCGGGCCGGCCCGGCTGCTCGCCGCCCCGCTCCTCGATGTACGCCTCGGTGGGCACCATCACCTTGCGCCGGAAGACGCACACGAGGGTGCCGTCCTGGTTGTGGCCCCGGGTCTCCACATGGACGACCCCGCGGTCGCTCTTCGACTTCGACGGGGTCTTGTCGAGCACGGTCGTCTCGCCGTAGATCGTGTCGCCGTGGAAGGTCGGCGCCACATGCCGCAGCGACTCGACCTCCAGGTTCGCGATGGCCTTGCCGGACACGTCCGGCACCGACATGCCGAGCAGCAGCGAGTACACATAGTTGCCGACCACCACGTTCCGGCCGAAGTCGGTGGTGGACTCCGCGTAGTTGGCGTCCAGATGGAGCGGGTGGTGGTTCATGGTCAGCAGGCAGAACAGATGGTCGTCGTACTCGGTGACCGTCTTGCCGGGCCAGTGCCGGTAGGTCTCGCCGACGGTGAACTCCTCGAAGGTGCGGCCGAACTGCATGGTCATGCCTCCGGAGGGGTGAACGCCGAGGTGCGGGCCAGCCCAGCGGCGCGGCCCTTGCCCGCCACGACCAGGGCCATCTTGCGGCTGGCCTCGTCGATCATCTCGTCGCCGAGCATCGCCGAGCCCTTCTTGCCGCCCTCCTCGGAGGTGTAGTACGCGTACGCGTCGAGGATCAGCTCGGCGTGGTCGTAGTCCTCCTGGGACGGCGCGAAGACCTCGTTGGCCGCCTCGACCTGGCCCGGGTGCAGCACCCACTTGCCGTCGAAGCCGAGCGCCGCGGCCCGGGAGGCGACCTCGCGGAAGCCGTCCACGTTCTTGATCTGGAGGTAGGGGCCGTCGATCGCCTGGAGGTCGTTGGCGCGGGCCGCCATCAGGATCTTCATCAGGATGTAGTGGTACGCGTCGGCCGGGTAGCCCGGCGGCTGCTCGCCCACCACCAGCGACCGCATATTGATGGACGCCATGAAGTCCGCGGGCCCGAAGATGATCGTCTCGGTGCGGGGGGACGCGGCGGCGATCTCGTTCACGTTCTCCAGCCCGCGCGCGTTCTCGATCTGCGCCTCGATGCCGATCCCGCCGACCTCGAAGCCCATGGTCTTCTCGATCTGGGTGAGCAGCAGGTC
Organism: Streptomyces boncukensis; assembly: GCF_011045075.1. GTDB lineage: Bacteria > Actinomycetota > Actinomycetes > Streptomycetales > Streptomycetaceae > Streptomyces > Streptomyces boncukensis. The sequence goes on along the minus strand of NZ_JAAKZZ010000013.1, from coordinate 4,381 downwards.
CAGCGCGACGATCTGGTCGGCTGTCTGCACCTTCGGCAGCATCACGCAGTCCAGGTTCGGGCCCGCGCCCTCCACGACCGTCACCACATCGCGGTACGTCCACTCGGTGGTCCAGTCGTTGACCCGCACCACGCGCGTCTTGCCGCTCCAGTCGCCCTCGTTGAGGAACTTCACGACGGTGTGCCGCGCCTCCGGCTTCGCCAGCGGCGCGCAGGCGTCCTCCAGGTCCAGGAAGACCTGGTCGGCGGCCAGTCCCTGGGCCTTCTCCAGGAAGCGCGGGTTGCTGCCCGGCACCGCCAGGCAGGAGCGGCGCGGGCGGAGTGCGCGCTGCCGGTTGACCTCGGTCATAGGGAGACCTCCAGGGGGTCGGGCTGGTCCAGCGGGTCGAGACGGCCGGCTGTCCGGATCTCTTCGACGATACGGCCGATGATCTCCGTGATGCCGAAGTCCTTCGGGGTGAAGACCGCGGCGACGCCGGCCTCCCGCAGGGCGCGGGCGTCCGCGGTCGGGATGATGCCGCCCACGATGACGGGCAGGTCCGCGGCGCCCGCCAGGCGCAGCCGGTCCAGCACATCCGGCACGAGCTCGGCGTGTGAGCCGGAGAGGATGGACAGGCCGACGCAGTGCACGTCCTCCGCGACGGCCGCCGAGACGATCTCCTCGGGGGTGAGCCGGATCCCCTGGTAGACCACCTCGAAGCCGGCGTCGCGGGCGCGTACGGCGATCTGCTCGGCGCCGTTGCTGTGTCCGTCCAGCCCCGGCTTGCCGACCAGCAGCCGCAGCCTGCCGGTGCCCAGCTCGGCGGCCGTGCGGTCCACGGCGGCGCGTACGGCGGCCAGCGGCGAGCCCTCCTCGGCCGGAACGGCGACCGGCGCGCCGCCCACCCCGGTCGGCGCGCGGAACTCGCCGAACACCTCCCGCAGCGCCCCCGCCCACTCGCCGGTCGTCACGCCCGTACGGGCGCACTCCAGCGTGGCCTCCATCAGATTGGCGTCGGTGCCGGCGGCCTCCTTGAGCTGCCGCAGCGCCTGCGCGGCGCTCGGGTGCAGTCCCGGCTCGCGCGCCCCCTCCCGCCAGAACGGCGCGTCGCGCGTCTCGCGCCACTCCTGCACCGCTGTGACCACCGCGGTCTCGCCGGCCGGGTCCACGGTCATGATGGCCGTGTCCAGGTCGGCGGTGAGCGGGCTGGGCTCGGTGGACTCGTAGGCGTTCACACCCACGATGGTCTCCTCGCCCGACTCGATCCGGGAGCGGCGCTCCGCGTGCGAGGCGACGAGCTGCGACTTGAGGTAGCCGGACTCCACGGCCGCCATCGCCCCGCCCATCTCCTCGATCCGCGCCATCTCCGCCTCGGCCTCGCCGACCAGCGCGTCCACCTTCTTCTCGACCACGTGCGACCCGGCGAACAGGTCCTCGTACTCCAGCAGGTCGCTCTCGTGCGCCAGCACCTGCTGGATCCGCAGCGACCACTGCTGGTCCCAGGGGCGGGGCAGGCCGAGCGCCTCGTTCCAGGCCGGGAGCTGCACGGCGCGGGCGCGCGCGTCCTTGGACAGCGTCACGGCCAGCATCTCCAGCACGATGCGCTGGACGTTGTTCTCCGGCTGGGCCTCGGTCAGCCCGAGGGAATTGACCTGGACGCCGTACCGGAAGCGGCGCTGCTTGGGCTCGGTGATGCCGTAGCGCTCACCGGTGATCCGGTCCCAGATACGGGTGAAGGCCCGCATCTTGCACATCTCCTCGACGAACCGGACGCCGGCGTTGACGAAGAACGAGATCCGCGCGACGACGTCCCCGAACCGCTCCGGCGGCACCTGACCGCTGTCCCGCACCGCGTCCAGCACGGCGATCGCGGTGGACATCGCGTAGGCGATCTCCTGGACCGGGGTGGCCCCGGCCTCCTGGAGGTGGTAGCTGCAGATGTTGACGGGGTTCCACTTGGGGATGTGCGCGACGGTGTACGCGATCATGTCCGTCGTCAGCCGGAGGCTCGGGCCCGGCGGGAAGACATGGGTGCCGCGCGACAGATACTCCTTGACGATGTCGTTCTGCGTCGTCCCCTGGAGCTGGGAGACATCCGCGCCCTGCTCCTCGGCGACCACCTGGTAGAGCGCCAGGAGCCACATCGCGGTGGCGTTGATGGTCATCGAGGTGTTCATCCGGTCGAGCGGGATGCCGTCGAACAGCCGTCGCATGTCCCCCAGATGGGAGACCGGCACCCCGACCCGCCCCACCTCCCCGCGCGCGAGGACGTGGTCCGGGTCGTAGCCGGTCTGGGTCGGCAGGTCGAAGGCGACCGAGAGCCCCGTCTGGCCCTTGGCGAGGTTGCGGCGGTAGAGCTCGTTGGACGCCTCGGCCGTGGAGTGCCCGGCGTACGTCCGCATCAGCCAGGGCCGGTCCTTGGCCCCCATCACACGTCCCCGCTGTGCCCGCCGGCCCGCTCGCCTTCGGCATCGCGGCTGTGCCCGCCGGTCCGCTCGCCTTCGGCGTCGCGGAACAGGTTGATCGCGTCGGCGTGCCGCTCGCGGGTCTCCGGGTCGCGCACGCCGAGCCCCTCGCGGGGGGAGAGGGCGAGGACGCCGACCTTGCCCTGGTGCAGATTGCGGTGCACGTCGTAGGTGGCCTGACCGGTCTCCTCCAGGGGGTAGGTCTTGGAGAGGGTCGGATGGATCTTCCCCTTGGCGATCAGCCGGTTGGCCTCCCACGCCTCGCGGTAGTTGGCGAAGTGCGAGCCGACGATCCGCTTGAGCGACATCCACAGATAGCGGTTGTCGTAGGTGTGCTCGTAGCCGGAGGTGGAGGCGCAGGTGACGATGGTGCCGCCCTTGCGGGTGACGTAGACGGAGGCACCGAAGGTCTCCCGGCCGGGGTGCTCGAAGACGATGTCGACGTCCTCGCCGCCGGTCAGCTCGCGGATCCGCTTGCCGAACCGCTTCCACTCGCGGGGGTCCTGCTGGTGCCCGTCCTTCCAGAACCGGTACCCGTCGGCCTTCCGGTCGATGATCGCCGTAGCGCCCATCCGGCGGCAGATCTCGGCCTTGTCGGGGCTGGAGACGACGCAGACGGGGTTGGCGCCGCCGGCGAGGGCGAACTGGGTGGCGTACGAGCCGAGTCCGCCGCTGGCGCCCCAGATCAGCACGTTGTCGCCCTGCTTCATCCCGGCCCCGTTGCCGGAGACGAGCTGCCGGTAGGCGGTGGAGTTGACCAGTCCGGGCGCCGCGGCCTCCTCCCAGGTCAGATGGGCCGGCTTGGGCATCAGCTGGTTGGACTTGACCAGTGCGATCTCGGCGAGGCCGCCGAAGTTGGTCTCGAAGCCCCAGATGCGCTGCTCGGGGTCGAGCATCGTGTCGTTGTGCCCGTCGGCGGCCTCCAGCTCCACGGACAGGCAGTGCGCGACGACCTCGTCGCCGGGCTTCCAGGAGTTGACCCCGGCGCCGGTGCGCAGCACGACGCCGGCCAGGTCCGAGCCGATGATGTGGTACGGCAGGTCGTGCCGTGCGGCGAGCGGCGAGAGGCGCCCGTACCGCTCCAGGAACCCGAAGGTGGGCAGCGGCTCGAAGATCGAGGTCCACACGGAGTTGTAGTTGACGGAGGAGGCCATCACGGCCACCAGGGCCTCGCCGGGGCCGAGTTCGGGCACCGGCACCTCGTCGAGGTGCAGCGACTTGCGCGGATCCTTCTCCCGGGTCTCCTGGCCCTCGAACATGGCGGCCTCGTCCCTGTGGACGGTGACGGCGCGGTACGCCTCGGGGACGGGGAGGGCGGCGAAGTCCTCCGGTGGGGTGTCCGGCGCGAGGATCGCGTCGAGGATCTCGTTCACGGTGTGCCTCCGGCGAAGCGCGGTTGGGTATGAGGCAGTGCCGTCGGTTCGGCTGGTGCGTGGAGCGGGGTGGCGCCTGGTGTGTGCCCTGTGGCGGGTGTGCCGTGTGGCGGGTGTGCCTGTGACGCAGGCGTCCGGGTGCGCGGCGGGTGCGCGGGGACAGCGCCCGGACTGACCTCACGGTATGACACGCAGTGCCAGTCGACAAGACACCGGGTGCCATAAATTCTCAACTGGGCACATCGCGTCTCATGTGAGCGATGATCGATCAGGAGGGTGCCGGGGAGCGCCCCGGGACGAGATCAGAGGGGCAGCCCCTCACCGCCCGCGGAAGCCGCGCAGCGGAGAACGAGGGGCCCGCACGTCACCCCTTCGCCAGCGCCCGTTCGATCGTGGACATGATCTCCTCCAGCGGAGTGTCCGTCCGCGCCACGGTGACCAGGACCTCGCCCTTCCGCTCGGCCTCCGCCGCAGCGGACCGCGCGGGCCGGTTCGCGCCGAACCCGGTCCCGAACGTCCGCCGTACGATCGCGAAGGCGTGGTCGAGCTGGGCCTCCACGTCCC
>NZ_JAAKZZ010000139.1 GCF_011045075.1 Streptomyces boncukensis | reverse complement strand
GTGCTGGGGCTCGCCTCGGTTCGCGGCGCCGGGAGAGGAGGGGGCGCGCCCTCCCCGTACTCGCCGGTGACGTCCGCCACCGGCCGCCCCTGGAGGATCGCCATATGGGTGGCCTTCAGCAGGGGGGACGGGTCCACGCCCAGCCCCGAGCCGAGCATACGGCGGGCTTCCTCGAACACCTCCAGCGCTTCGGCCTGGCGCCCCGCGCTGTACAGCGCCTGCATCAGCTGGCCCCTGAGCCGCTCCCGCATCGGATGGAGCTCGACGAGCCCGGCGAGCTCCGCCGTCAGCCGCGGGCCCGCACCGAGGCGGAGCTCGGCCTCGACCCGGTCCTCCACGGCGCCGGTCCGCAGGTCCGTCAGCGCCGTGCGGGCGCCGTGGGCGAGCTCGGTGTCCTCGATCTCGCTCAGCGGGTTGCCCCGCCACAGGTCCAGGGCTTCCCGCAGAGTGCGCGCCGCAGCGCCGGGATCGGAGGCCAGCTGACCGCGGCCGAGCGCGGCCAGGCGCTCGAAGCGCCGGATGTCGACGGCCTCCGGCGGAAGCGAGAGCTCATAGCCCGTGGTCCGCGAGACGATGACGGGTTCCGGCAGCACCCGGCGCAGCCGGGACACCAGAGCACGCAGGGCGTGCAGCGCGCCGGAGGGCGGATCGCCGCCCCAGATCCCGTCGATCAGCCGGCGGTTGGTCACGACCTGGTTGGCGTGGAGGGCGAGCAGGGTCAGCAGGGTGCGGAGCCGGGCGCCGGACACCGCGACGGGGCCGTCCTGAGTCCGGACCTGGAGCGGCCCGAGGATACTGATCTGCACGTGAGGTACCCCCTCCCGAACTGCGGGCAGCAGCCTAGCAATCGGCGCCGCTCCCCCCAGGGTGGTACACCCCGGGTACCCCCCGAAGCCGACGCCGGGGCACGGCGTGCGCACTACTGTGGCGGTGTGGCTCTGTCAGGCATCTGGCCTCGTATCGCCGGGGCCTCCTCCAGGCGCGCTTTCGATGCCGTACTGGGTGTCGCGCTGTGCGCGGGCGTCCTGTTCAGAGGCTTCACCGCCGAGCGCGGTCCGGGCTGGGCGATCGTGGCCGGAGCGGTTCTCGTCGGCGGTTCGCCGGCGCTGCGCCGGGCGGCGCCGCTGCCGGCGCTGGCCGTGGCGTGCGCGGGCGGTGTCCTGACGACGGTGCTCGCGGTGAGTGAGCCGGGTCTGATCGCCCTCGGTCTGACCGGCTATCTGGCCGGGGCCGTCAGCGAGCGCAACGCGGCGGTCGTGACCGGGGTGGCGGCCGGTGTGGCGCTCGCGGCCGGTGTGCAGATCGGCGAGGCGGCGCTCGGTACCGATACCGCGATGGGCCCCGTCGCGCTGATCGGGATGACGGCGACCGCGCTGGCGGTCGGCAACGCGGTGCGCAGCAGACGCGAGCTGGATCTGGCGCTGCGGGAGCGCGAGCGGCGCCGGGCCGTCGAGCAGCGGATGCACATCGCGCGCGAGCTGCACGACGCCGTCGGCCACCACATCGCGGTGATCAATGTCCAGTCGGGGGTGGCCGCGATGCATCTGCGGAGCCGGCCGGAGGCGGCCGAGGAGGCCCTGGCCCACGTCGGGGACGCCGCCCGCACGGTGCTCGACGAACTCGCCGCGGTGCTGCGGGTGCTGCGTGAACCGGCGGACGAGGAGGCGCCGACCCGTCCGGCCCCGGACCTGTCGGATGTGGAGCACCTGGTGTCGTCCGTCACCGCGGCCGGCACCCGGGTCGCGTGGACGGTACGGGGGCAGCCGCAGCAGCTGGCGCCCGCCGTCGACCTGTCGGCGTACCGGCTCATCCAGGAATCGCTCACCAACGCGAGCCGGCACGGGCACGGGGTGGTCCGGCTCGACCTGGCCTACTCGCCCGGCGAACTGTGCATCGAAGTGCGCAACGCCATGGCGCAGACGTCCGGAACCGGTCCCGCCGGCGCTGCTTCGGGCTACGGTCTCATCGGGATGTCCGAGCGGGTCGCGGCTGTGGGCGGCGAGTTCAGCGCCGGACCGCAGCGCGGCCGGGAGTTCGTGGTGGTGGCCCGCCTGCCGACCGCCACGAGGGGGGAGGGCGTATGACGGTCCGGGTGCTGCTCGCCGACGACCAGACGCTGATCCGCGCGGGGTTCCGCGCCCTGATCGACGCGACCGAGGACCTCACGGTCGTCGGCGAGGCGGCCACCGGCACGGAGGCGGTGGCGCTGACCCGGAGCGCCCGTCCCGATGTGGTGCTGATGGACATCCGGATGCCCGAGCTGGACGGCCTGGGCGCCACCCGGCAGATCGCCGGCGACGAGAGCCTCGCCGGGGTCCGGGTGGTGATGCTGACGACGTTCGAGGTCGACGAGTACGTGCTGCGGGCGCTGCGCGCCGGAGCGAGCGGGTTCCTCGGCAAAGGGCTGCAGCCCAGGGAGCTGTGCGAGGCGATCCGCCTGGTGGCGCGGGGCGACGCGCTGCTGTCGCCGAAGGCCACCCGGGGTCTGATCGCCCGGTTCCTCGCCCAGCCCGACCGCACCGACTCCGCGGTGCCCGAGCTGCTCGAAGTGCTGACCGAGCGGGAGCGTGAGATCGTCTCGCTGGTGGCGAGTGGGCTGTCCAACGAGGAGATCGCCGAGCGGCTCTATCTGGCCCAGTCGACGGTCAAGACACATGTCAAACGGGCCATGGCCAAGCTGTCGGCACGCGACCGGGCGCAGCTTGTGGTGATCGCGTACCAGACGGGTCTGGTGGCGGCCTCGGGATGACGGCCGGGCTTCGCCGCGTACCGTTCCTGGGGTAGTCCGGACTGCCCTCCGGGGAGGGACGCGGGCGAGAGTCCCGGGTTGCCACCGTGGGCGCATGATAGAAGTCAACGAGCTCAGCAAGCGATACGGGTCCACGCTGGCTGTGGACTCCTTGACCTTCACCGTCACGCCGGGCGTGGTGACCGGGTTCCTCGGCCCCAACGGCTCGGGCAAGTCCACCACCATGCGGATGCTCGTCGGGCTGGACGCGCCGACCGCGGGCACGGTGAAGGTGGGCGGCCGTCTGCCGCACGAGCACGAGGTGCCGCTGTGTCAGGTCGGCGCCCTGCTGGAGGCCGGCGCCGCGCACCCCGGCCGCTCGGCCTTCGACCATCTGCACGCGCTCGCGGTCACCAACGGCATCGGCAGGCGGCGGGTGAACGAGGTGCTCGCCCTCAGCGGACTCGCCGAGGTGGCCCACCGCCGGTCCGGAGGGTTCTCGCTGGGGATGGGCCAGCGGCTCGGCATCGCCGCGGCCCTGCTCGGCGATCCGGCGACAGTGGTGCTGGACGAGCCGGTCAACGGGCTGGATCCAGAGGGCATTCTGTGGATCCGCGACCTGCTGGACCGGCTCGCAGCCGAGGGGCGCACGGTCTTCGTCTCCTCCCATCTGATGCGGGAGATGGCCCAGATCGCCCAGCACGTCATCGTCATCGGCAAGGGCCGGCTCATGGCCGATCTGCCCGTCGCCGAGTTCACCGGAGCGCTCTCGGGCCGCCGGGTCACGGTGCGTTCACCGCAGGCCGCCGCGCTGCGCGAGCTGCTGCTGGGACCGGATGTCACGATCACGACGGTGAGCCGGACCGAGCTCGATGTCGAGGGACTCACCTCCGAGCACATCGGTGATGTGGCCGCGGCCCGCGGCATCCCGGTGCACCAGCTCACCACCTCCCAGGCGTCCCTGGAGGAAGCCTTCATGAAACTCACCCGTGAAGCGGTCGAGTACCGCGCCCCCGAGTTCGCCCGGGGAGAGGCATGACGCTCACAGTCCCGCCATCCACCGGCCCGCCCGCCGGCCCGGCCGCCGACCCGGCCGCCGGGCGTGGCGTCACCCTGCCCCGTGTGATCCACTCGGAGTGGATCAAGCTCCGGTCCGTACGCTCGACCACCCTCGCGCTGGCCCTCACCGTCGTGGTGCTCATCGGCGTCGGCCTGATCTCGTCCGCCACCATGGGCGAGACCTTCGCCAAGGGCGCGGACGTGGACGACGCGCCGTTCACCCCGACCTCGCCGGTCGGCGCGACCCTCGGCGGCGTGTTCTTCGCCCAGCTGCTGACGGGCGCCCTCGGCGTCCTGGTGATGTCCGTGGAGTACTCGACCGGAATGATCCGCGCGACCCTGTCGGCGGTGCCGACCCGGCTGCCGGTGCTGTGGGCCAAGACCCTGGTGTTCGGCGGGACGCTCTTCGTGCTGACCCTGGCGGCCACGCTCATCGCCTTCTTCAGCGGCGCGGCCCTGCTGGAATCGCACCAGGTCGGCCCGACGCTCTCGGACCCCGGTGCGCTGCGCGCCGTGCTCACCACCCCGGTGTATCTCGCCGGGATCGGGGTGCTCGGTATCGCGTTCGCGACCCTGCTGCGCAGCACGGCGCTGGGCGTCTCCGTCATCTCGTTCATGGTGTTCCTGCTCGACTCGCTCGCCGGCCTGCTGCCCTCGGCGATCGCCTCCGACGTGGTCAAGGTACTGCCCGCGTCGGCCGGCAACGCGTTCATGTCGGCGCAGCACGATCCCGACCTGCTCGGCCCCTGGGCCGGTCTGGCGGTGTTCTGCGGATACCTCGCCCTCGCCCTCGCCGCGGCGACGGTGGTCCTCAAACGGCGGGACGCCTGAGCCCTCAATCCACAGCCAAGGAGTTCGGATCCATGAGTACGGCAGAGAATCCCGCCCCGGCGGGCCGGAGCTGGACGCGACGCCTGCTGCCCTGGGCGATCGTCGGCGCCTGGGTCGTCCTGCTCCTCGTCGCCTTCCCGCTGGCAGGCAAGCTCGAGGGAGTCAAGACGGACAGTCTGGACGCCCACTTACCCGCGAACGCCGAGTCCACCAAGGTCGTGAAGCTGGAGGCCGAGCTGCCCGGCGGCGAGGGCAACGAGTTCGTGGTGGTCTACGAGCGCGAGGGCGGAACCACCCAGGCCGACCTGGCCGTGGCCACGCGGCACGCGGCGGCACTGCACGAGAAGTTCGGGGAGAAGGACACCGGCCGCGAGGCGCCCAAGGTCAAGCCGTCCAAGGACGGCGAAGCGCTGATGCTGAGCATGCCGGTGGGCGTGGCGCACGGCGAACCGTCCGACTACGCCGACGAGCTCCGCGAGACCATCAGCTCACCTCCGGACGGGCTGGAGGTGACGCTGTCCGGCCCCGGCGGTCTGGAGGCCGACTCCGACGCCGCCTTCGAGAACATCGACGCGAACCTCTTCATGTTCACCGCGGCGGTCGTCGCGATCCTGCTGATCCTCACCTACCGCAGCCCGACGCTGTGGCTGCTCCCGCTGGTGGCAGCGGGAGCAGCGGTGCTTCTCTCGCAGGCGCTGGTCTATCTGCTCGCCGACCTCTTCGACATCACGGTGAGCGACACCAACTCGGCCATCATGATCATCCTGGTGTTCGGCGTCGCGACGGACTACGCGCTGCTGCTCGTCGCCCGGTACCGGGAGGAACTCCGCACACACGCCGCCCCCGCCGATGCCATGCTGGCGGCGCTGCGGCGGAGCGCGCCCGCCATCCTGGCCTCCTCGGGGACGGTGATCGCCGGGCTGCTGTGCCTGCTCGTGGCGGATATGAACAGCACCTCGGGGCTGGGGCCGATCGGTGCCGCCGGGATCGTCAGCTCCCTCGTCGCCATGCTGACCCTGCTGCCCGCGATGCTGGTCCTGGCCGGACGCAGGGTCCTGTGGCCGAGGGCTCCGCGGTTCGGGGACCCGGCACCGGAGAAGGCCACCGTGTGGACGCGGCTCGGCGGCCTCATCTCCCGCCGCCCGGTGTTCGTCATGGCCACCTCCGCCGCCGTCCTCGGCGCTCTCTCGCTCGGCCTGCTGGGCAATACGACGGCACTGCGCCAGGTGGAGCAGTTCGTGAACAAGCCCGAGTCCGTCGTCGGATACGACAAGCTCGTCGAGCACTACCCGGAGCTGGGCGGCCAACCGCTGTATCTGATCGGCAGCGAGACCGAGGCGGAGGCGCTGCTCGACAAGGCGACCGCGACCGAGGGCATCGGACACGCCGTGCTGAACCGGTCGGGAAGCGGATACACCGAGATCAACGCGTTCTCCAAGTTCCCGCCCGGCACGCCCGAGGAGCAGGACACGATCGACCGGCTGCGGGACGCGGTACGCACGGTGGACGATACCGCCCTGGTCGGCGGGCCGAGCGCACAGCATCTCGACACCCTGCGGAACACCTCGGACGACGAGAAGCGCGTGATCCCCCTGGTGCTCATCACGGTGATGCTGATCCTCGGCCTGCTGCTGCGGTCGATCACCGCCTCCGTGGTGCTGATCCTCACCGTCGTGCTGTCCTTCGCCGCCGCGTACGGCGCGAGCGTGCTGGTCTACGAGCATCTGCTCGGATTCCCGGGCCTGGATCCCTCGCTGGTCATGCTGGGGTTCCTGTTCCTGGTCTCGCTCGGCGTCGACTACAACATCTTCCTGATGCACCGGGCCCGCGAAGAGACGGCGAAGCTCGGCACCCGGGCGGGCACGCTGCGCAGCCTGTCGGCGACCGGCGGCGTGATCACCTCGGCCGGCGTGGTGCTCGCGGCGACCTTCGCGATGCTCACCACACTTCCGGTGGTCTTCGCGGTCCAGGTCGGGTTCCTCGTCGGGTTCGGAGTCATGCTGGACGCGCTGCTCGTCCGCACGATGCTGACCCCGTCGTGTGTGATGGTGCTGGGCCGCCGGTTCTGGTGGCCGGACCGCCTCTCGCGCGACGAGACGGCTCCCGCGCCCGAAGAGAAGCGGGAGCTGGCAGGGTCTTCCAGCAGGGGCTGACGTGAGGGTCACGCGGAGGGAGACGGCGCGGCGCACGCCATCCCGTGGCGGGCGCCGCTGCCGTCGGCTCTCCGCAACGAAGCGCTGCGGCCCTTGTGGAGTCCGGCCGATTCGCCGGTCCGCGGGGGTCCCTAGCATCGCTGCCATGAGACACGCAGTCATTACCGGAGCATCCGCCGGCCTGGGGGCCGCGTTTGCGGAGCAGTTGGCGGCGGAGGGGTTCGGGCTCACCCTGGTGGCCAGGGACGAGGAGCGAATGGCCGCTCAGGCGGACCGGCTCGGGTCGGGACACTCCGTCGAGGTGCGGCCGTTACCGGCCGATCTGTCGCGGCGGGACGGGCTGGCGAAGGTGGCGGCCCGGCTCCGCGACGACCCGCCGGACCTGCTCGTGAACAACGCGGGAATCGCGCTGGCGACCGCCTTCTGGGAGAACTCGCCCGAGGGACAGGACCGGTTGCTCGACCTGAACGTGCGGGCCGTGATGCGGCTGACACATGCGGCGCTGCAACCGATGCTTCGGCGCGGGCGCGGAGACGTCATCAACGTCGCTTCGGTGGCCGGTCTCGTCGCGGGCGACGCGGACGCGGCGTACGCGGCGAGCAAGGCGTGGGCGGTCTGCTTCACGGAGTCGCTGGCGGTTCAGCTGGCGGGCCGGGGCGTGCGGCTGTCGGTGCTGTGTCCGGGCTATACGCGCACGGAGATCCACGACAGGGCCGGGATCGACGTGTCCGGCGTGCCCCGGGCCCTGTGGCTGGAGCGCGGCTTCGTGGTGCGGGAGGCGCTGCGCGGTCACCGCCGGGGGCGGGTCGTGGTCGTCCCCGGCCGGCGGTACCGCGGTCTGGTCTGGGCCGCCCGGCATCTGCCGCGCCCGGTCGTGCACCGTGCGAGCGGCAGGGTGTACCGAGGCGTGCTCGGCTGAGGTCGTCAACCGCCGCACCCGGCCCGGACGGGCCGGACCGCCCCAACGTCCCGTGGCTGCTTGTCCGTTGCTCGTCCACGGCGTACTCTGCGAATGAAACTACACCGTCTGGACGGTTCAGTTAGAGGGGTGTTGTACATGCCGAGGGCAGGCCCGGGACACGGCCGGTGGGCCGCGCTTGCGGTGCTCGCACTGCCGGTGCTGCTCATCAGTGTCGATATGACGATTCTCGGCTTCGCCGTGCCCGCCATCAGCGCGGAGCTGAAGCCCACGAGCGGTCAGCTGCTGTGGATCGTCGACATCTACTCGTTCCTGCTCGCCGGTCTGCTCGTGCTGATGGGAACGCTCGGCGACCGCATCGGGCGGCGCAGGCTCCTGCTCCTCGGTGCCTGCGCCTTCGGACTGGCCTCGCTCGCTGCCGCGTACGCGACGACGCCCGAGCTGCTGATCGTCTCGCGGGCCCTGCTGGGCCTCGGCGGGGCCACCCTCATGCCGTCGACGCTCTCCCTGATCCGGCACATCTTCACCGAGCGCCGCGAGCGGCGGATCGCCATCGCGGTGTGGGCCGCCGCCTTCGCGGCGGGCGCGGGGCTGGGGCCGCTGCTGGGCGGGGTCCTGCTGGAGAACTTCTGGTGGGGCTCGGTCTTTCTCATCAACCTTCCGGTCATGGCGCTGCTGCTGGGGCTCGGGCCCCTGCTGCTGCCGGAGTCCCGCGACCCGGAACCGGGCAGGTTCGACCCCCTCAGCGCCGTGCTCGCGCTGGGAGCCACGCTCTCCTTCGTCTACGGGATGAAGCGGATCGCGGAGTACGGGCCGGGCCCGCTCGCGGCCGTGTGCATCGTCGCGGGGATCGGCACCGGCGCGCTGTTCGCACTCCGGCAGCGCGTCCTGAGCACACCGCTGATCGACATCCGGCTCTTCGCGCACCGGCCGTTCAGCGTCTCGGTCATCACCAATCTGCTGGGCATCTTCGCACTCGTGGGGCTGCTGTACTTCTTTCCCCAGTACCTCCAGATGGTCCGGGGCATGGAGCCCATCGAGGCGGGGCTCTGGCTGCTGCCGGCCGCCGCGACGGCGATCGCGGGAGCGGGGTGCGCGGCGCTGCTGGCCCGCAGGATCCGGCTGGCCTATCTGATCGGCGCCGGGCTCGCGCTCGCGGCGCTCGGCTACGCCGCGACCACCCAGCTGGGCGCCGACAGCACGGTGGCGTTCGTGGTCGCCGCCACCGCTCTCGTCGGCGCGGGCGTCGGGCTGGCGGACACCCTCACCAACGACGTGATCGTCGCCACCGCGCCGCCGGGCAAGGCGGGGGCTGCCTCGGCGATCTCGGAGACGGCCTACGAACTGGGCGGCGCGATGGGCGTCGCCGTCCTCGGCAGCATCGCCTCCTCGGCCTACCGCAGCGAGCTGGACGCCCGGCTCCCCGCCGCCGTACCGCCTCAGGCGCGGGACACCGCGCACGAAACGCTCGGCGCGGCGCTGGAGACGAGCACCCAGCTGCCGCCGCACCTGGCCGAGGCGCTCGCCGGCACCGCCCGCGAGGCGTTCATGGACGGTATGCGGCTCGCCTCCCTCGTGGCGGCGGCGCTGGTGTGCTGCGCCGCGGTGCAGGCAGCGCTGCTCCTGCGCCACATCAGCCCATCGGTCACCGCGGAGGAGGAGCCGCACCAGCATGGCACGCCTAGCACACATGGCACGACGCGCGACCTTCACACCGATCCGACTGCCGGGGGTTAGCAGAGTGTTCTCGCTGAAAGGCAGCACCGCAGTGGTCACGGGCGCAGTGGTCACGGGCGCCCTGGTGCTGGACCCGGGGTGCGGGCTCCGCCGCCGGGGACGCCTCCGGGTTCCTCGGGTTCCTCAGGCGCGCGCACCGTGCGCCGCGCGACCTTTGGCCCGCCCCTCCTGCCCGGACAGCCGCGCGACGACCTCGTCCAGCGAAGCGAGCAGTTCCCGGTTGGGTACGCCGAGCGCCGCCTGAACGTACAGGCCGTCTCCCAGGAGCGTGATCAGGGAAGCGGCGAGGGGGTCTCCGGTCTCCTCCGACAGCAGCTCCCGCCAGTCGCGCGTGATGGACCGGATGGCGTCGTTCACGCGCTTGTCGTCCAGGACGAGGCGCTGCGCGGCGACCAGCGTGCGGTGCAGGGGGCTGTTGGTCAGCGCGTCGGAGGCGGAGGTCTGGAGGTAGTACCGCACGACTCCGCCGGGAAAGCCCCGGGCCGCCTCGCGGTCCTCTTCGGCGCGCCGGTGCAGCCGCTCCAGCATGCCGGTCAGCAGCGCGTCCTTGGAGCCGAAGTTGTAGAGCAGACCTCCCTTGGAGACCCGGGCCCTGCGCGCGACCTCGTTCAGCGTCACCGAGGAGTAGCCCTCGTCGATGAGCAGGCTCTCGTAGGCGTCCAGGATGAGTTCATGGGAGGAGGGACGTGGCATAACGAAACTGTACCGGCCGGCTGGTACAGACGACATGGTCCGGGCGCACCGCTCCCGGCCGCGGTGCTCAGAACTGGTAGCGCTCCCCGAGCTGTTCGAGGGCTTCGAGGGCTTCGAGGAACCCGTCGACGGTCTCCGGCTGCTCCCGCAGGACGCGCGTGACGCCGGCTCACCGAGGTGCGGGATCCGCGGACGCTCGCTGCCCGTTGGGGCACCGGGGGCTGCCCCGGCGCCGTCCCCGCCGTGCCTGCGAAGCGGGCGGCGCGGCCGTCACCCTCGGAAAGCGGGGCGACGGCGAGGACGCACGAGACGGTCCCGGCACGCGGCGGGCAGGAGCGCACTGGTGATTCACGAGGTGGACGACGTCCTCAAGAAGCTCCTGAGCGGCGGGGCGCTGGACGGCTCCGGTATCGACGTGTCCTTCGAGGTCCCCACCCGCGACTGGGCGGCCCGGCGCAACGCCCCCGTGGTCAACGTCTTCCTGTACGACATCCGCGAGGACACGGGCCGCCGGCAGCGCGGGTACACGCCGGTACGGGACGAGCGCGAGATCGTCGTACGCCGCCGCCGGCCGCCGCGCTGGTTCCGCCTCTCCTATCTGGTGACGGCCTGGACGAAGACCCCCCAGGACGAGCACCGGCTGCTGTCCGCCGCGCTGGCCACCCTGCTCCCCCACGAACTGCTGCCCGCCCACGACCTTCCCGGCGCGCTCGGCCGCCTCGGGCTGTCGGTGCCGGTGGGGGTGACCGGAGTCCAGTCCGAGTCGCGCTCCCTCGCCGAGATCTGGTCCGCGCTGGGCGGCGAGCTCAAGCCCTCCCTGGACCTCGCGGTGACCGTGCCCTTTCCGGCGTACCCGGAGTACGACGCGGGCCCGCCGGTCACCGAGGGCGCCGTGGTCCGGGTGCGGAGCGTGGACGGC
Organism: Streptomyces boncukensis; assembly: GCF_011045075.1. GTDB lineage: Bacteria > Actinomycetota > Actinomycetes > Streptomycetales > Streptomycetaceae > Streptomyces > Streptomyces boncukensis. Next base: position 4,682 of record NZ_JAAKZZ010000139.1, on the reverse strand, counting down.
AGCCCCTCCGAGCCGGACGAGCGCGCCCACCGGCCCCACCAGATCGCGGCGGCCCGCGCCGCGCACGAGCAGGCGGCGCGCGGCCGCCGGGAGAAGCCATGAGCGGCCCCTCGCTGGACAGTCCGGCCCTGGGCGCCACGCCCCGGAACGGATCGCCGGCGGACCGGCACGCGCGCACCGCCTCCGCTGATCCGGTCCGGTCGCTCACGGGCCGGCTGGCCGGGCTGCGGCAGGCCACCTCCGCGCTGGTCGAGCGGCGCTCAGCGGACGATCCCACCGCACATGACCCGCTGCGCGGCCTCTATCTGTCCGAGGAGGCCGTCCGCCACCTGCTGCACGCCGGGCCGGCCCGCACCCCGGAGGCCGTGGCCCCGCCGGGCCCGCCGCCGGGACTCCGGGACGACGGCGGTGACGGCGGCAGCGACGGCGACCGGCTGGCCGGTGTCGCCGCCCGACTGGGGCTGACCGAGCTGGACACGGCCGTCGTGCTGATCGCCCTCGCCCCCGACCTCGACCGCGCCTTCGAGCCGCTCTACGGCTACCTCAACGACGATGTGAGCCGCCGCCGCGCCACCGTGGGGCTCGCCCTCGACCTGTGCGGGGTGCCCGCGCATCTGCCGCAGGCCCGCGCCCGCTTCCACCCGGCGGCGCCGCTGCGCGCGCTCGGGCTGCTGGACGTCGAGGACGCCGACCGGCCGCTGCTCACCCGCTCGCTGCGCGTGCCCGACCGGGTGACGGCCCATCTGCTGGGCGACGAGGCCCCGGCCCCCGCGCTCCGCGGCGAGCTGCGGCCGATGCCGGAGCCGCCGCCGGCCGCCGGAGGGGACGAGGGCTTCGTCGAACGGCTCGCCGCCCGGCTCGGCGAGCGGCCGTTCGCCGCCTATCTGCGGGAGCACCGCGAGGGCGAGGCGCTGCCCGCTCTCGCCTCCGCGCTCCGCGCTGCGGGCGTCGACGCGCTGCGCTTCTCCGGCTCCGCCGACCATGTGCCCGAGCTGCTGCGGGAGGCGCGGCTGAGCGGCCGCGCCGTCGTGGTGTCCGGCCTGCCCGGCGAACCGGGCCCGCTGGTCCAGGAGCTGACGGCGGCGGAGGACGTGACCGTGCTGCTGGCCGATCCGCGGCCGTACGACCCGCGCTGGGCGGAGCGCGACCCGCTGGTGCTGCAGGCGCCCCGGCCCGCTGCGGGGGGCACGGCCGCCTGGCGGGCCGCGCTGGGCCCGGACGCCGACGCCTTCGACCTGGACCGCACCGTGGCCCCCTACCACCTGGGCGGAGAGCGCATCGCGCGCGCGGCGAGCGCCGCCGCGGCGCTCGCCGCCTTCGAGGGGGCCCCGCTCAGCGCGACGCACGTACGGCTCGCGGCCCGCCAGCAGTCGGCCTCGGGCCTGGAGCAGCACGCCCGCCGGATCCGGCCCGCGGTCGGCTGGGGAGACCTGGTGCTCCCCGACGCACCACTCGGCCAGCTGCGCGAACTCGCCCTGCGCGCCCGCCACCGCGACCTGGTCCTCGGCGACTGGCGGCTCAGCGCGGGCGGCGGCCGGGGGCGGGGGGTGCTCGGACTGTTCGCCGGGGAGTCCGGCACCGGAAAGACGCTGTCCGCCGAGGTCGTCGCGGCCGACCTCGGGGTCGATCTGTATCTGGTCCAGCTCTCCTCGGTCGTGGACAAGTACGTCGGCGAGACCGAGAAGAACCTGGAGCGGATCTTCACGGAGGCGGACCGCACGGACGCCGTGCTGCTCTTCGACGAGGCCGACGCCGTCTTCGGCAAGCGCTCGGAGGTCAAGGACTCGCACGACCGGTACGCCAACCTGGAGAGCGCCTATCTGCTCCAGCGGCTGGAGTCCTTCGACGGTATCGCGCTGCTGACCACCAATCTGCGCGCGAACATCGACGACGCGTTCACCCGCCGCCTCGACCTGGTGGTCGACTTCCCCTTCCCGGACGCCGCGCAGCGCCGGGCGCTGTGGCGGCACGGCCTGTCGCACGTCCCCTGCGCCGAGGACGTCGACCCCGAGCCGCTGGCCCGGGACTTCGAGCTGGCCGGCGGTTCGATCCGCGGCGCGGTGGTCACCGCCGCCTATCTGGCGGCCGGCCGGGGCGAGTCCGTCGGCGCGGGCGACCTGCTGGAGGGGGCCCGCCGCGAGTACCGCAAGGCCGGCCGACTGGTCCCGGGCGAAGCGGGCTGGTGAGGCGGAGGGAGAGAGGGAAGGGAGAGAGGGAGGGGGCGGGCGCTCGTCCTCCGGCTCTCCGCCTCACTCCCCCGGCTCCGTCACACCGAGAAGCGCACTGCCTCCAGCTGGTGCTTCTTGTCCATCGGGCTCCCGCCGTACTTCCAGTCGCCCGGGTCGGTGCAGACCCGGTCCAGCCAGCGCATCTCCTGCACCCGGGACCGCTGGCACACGGTGCCGTCGAAGACCTTGATGGTGAACCCCTGCATCGGGGAGACCGCCTCCTTGCTGGAGCCGATGTACATGTTCTTCCCGTCGGCCGCCTTCTGCCACTCGTCGCCGTCCTTCCAGCCCTCCGCCACATAGGCGCTGGCGCCGGTCACGCCCTTGGTGCCGGACACGGCGATGTTGAGGGCCTTGATGGGCGGCCCGCCCTCCTCGCCGACCACGCCCCCGTCGCACACCGGGTCCTCCCAGCCCTTGTCCGCTACCAGGGCGCGGTAGCAGATGTGGCGGCCCTCCTCGCGGTCGGCGAGCGCACGCACCGCGTCGGCCGCCGTGGACTTCCGGGGCTTCTTCTTCTTTTTCTCGCCGCTGTCCTTCTTCTCGTCCTTCTTGTCGTCCTTGTCGCCACCGCCGCCACCGCCGCCCGCGTCCTTGGACTCGCCGCCCCCGCCCAGGTCGGGCCCGCCGGGGAGGTCGCTCGGCTCGTCCTTGTCCGGCTTCTTCGCGGGCGGGCTGCTGATCGGCGCGGACGGGCTGGGCGGCGCGAGGGCACCGGCGTTCTGGGTCCGCTCCGTCGCCGCGCTCTGCACCTTCGGCTTGTACGCCAGCCAGATCATCACGAACGCGATCGTCAGCGCGACGAACACCCCGAACATGGCGGCCAGCCAGCCGGGCAGGAACCCGCGCTGTACAAAGGTGCCCTCCGTCTTCAGCGGATCGGTCCCCGCGCGCCGCAGCGCCACCGAGTACTGCTGTTCCTGCTTGGCTCCGAACCAGCGGATCTGCCGGGGCTTGAGCGTGGCCTTCACGAACGCGGCCCGGCCCGGCTCGATCTGGACATTGGCCGGACGCAGGTCGTACGACAGCTTCTCGCCGGAGTCGCTGCCGCTGAGCGAGGCGGTGACCTTGGTGTTGCCGAGGTTGTCCACGGCCAGCCGGGGCCGCCCCCGGAACCGTCCCTTCACCGTGGGCGGCACCAGTTCGGTGCGCACCTCGGTGAAGGGGGTGATGGTGAGGTTGCCCTCGGGGACGGTGACGGCCTCCGGGTGCTCGGTCGGCGAGATGCGCACCGCGTACGGGTTCGGCCCGGCGGCCGCGTCCGGGCTGCGCGGCGGTGCGAACGTCAGCTCGACCGTGCCGGTCGTCCCCGGGTAGAGCCGCAGCATCTGCGGCTCCACCGTGGTCCAGGGTGCGAGGTCGCCCACCGGTTCGAAGCGGTACTCGTCGACGATGTCGCCGGTGTTGCGCACCCGGAGCCGCACACTGGTGCTGCTGCCCGGGTCGACGGTCGCGGAGGCGGGTTCGAGGGAGGTCCACAGGGTCACCCGCGCCACGCTAGAGCGGGGCGCGGCGCGGGCGCAGCGGACGGACGGGCACACCCGGCGCCCCGGAGGGCGGTCGCGTTGCCCCCGCGGACGGCGCGCCCCCGGCGCCGGGGCCGCGCTGGTGTGCCCGGTCAGGGGCGCGGGCGGCCACAGCGGCGCCGCACCCTGCAACGCGCCGCGAGAGGCAGCCCCTGTCCGGCGGGATCCCGCCGGACCAGGTGCCCTTGAGGGCAGGAGCACTGCCCCGGCCCCGGCCCCCGGGGACGTTTCGCGGCCTGCCTCCGCCCACGAGGGTGGACAGGTCCTGTCTTGCACCCCGGAGGAGAACAGAGCATGCCGTCCTATCTGTCACCCGGCGTCTACGTCGAGGAGGTGGCCAGCGGCTCGCGCCCCATCGAGGGAGTGGGCACCTCCGTGGCGGCCTTCGTCGGGCTCGCACCGACCGGCCCGCTGAACGAGCCCACGCTGGTGACCAACTGGACCCAGTACGTGACCTCCTTCGGTGACTTCACCGACGGGTACTACCTCGCCCACTCCGTCTACGGTTTCTTCAACAACGGCGGCACCGCCGCGTACGTGGTCCGGGTCGGCGGCTCCGCCGAGGACGCCTCCGGGGACGCGAGCGGCAAGGACGCCGCCCCGGCCGCGGTGACCGGGCGGGCCGCCCCGGCGGAGCTGCCCGCCGCCGAGCCCAAGCAGCTGGGCACGTTCTCCGTGGCGGCCACGGCGCAGGGCCGGAGCGGTCCGCTGACCGTGGAGGTCGCCGACCCGGACGGCGAGGGCGGCGCCGACCGCTTCAAACTGATCGTCAAGGACGGCGACAAGCAGGCCGAGACGTTCGATGTGACCGCCAAGAAGGGCAGCCGCTCCTACGTCGTCACCCAGGTCAAGGAGCGCTCCAAGCTCATCGCGGTGACCGAGGCCGCGCCCGCCGGGCAACTGGCCCGTCCCGAGAACCAGTCCGTGG